>JANOBJ010000090.1:0-10045 GCA_031411575.1 Betaproteobacteria bacterium
TGAAGATGGCTCCGCTGCACCATCATTTCGAGAAGAGTGGGTGGAAGGAAACGCAGGTAGTTGTGCGCTTCTGGATCATCACCATGCTGTTGTGCCTGGTAGGTCTGTCGACCTTGAAACTGCGGTAATCGCATGCAAAGCCTCAAGGATCAATCTGTACTGGTGTTGGGCCTCGGCGCCTCAGGGCTTGCAATGGCTCGCTGGTGTGCGCGTGCCGGTGCAGCCGTGACGGTGGCCGATACCCGGGAAGCACCGCCGCAGCTGGCTGCGCTGCGCAATGAAATGCCGACGGTACGTTTTGTCCATTGCGAACTGGATGCAGCCCTGGTCGAGTCGATGGCTATCGATCATGTGCTGAAGAGTCCTGGTTTGTCACCGGCCTCGGTCGCTCCTCTATTGATAGCGGCTAAAGGCCGGGCGATAAGCACTGGCAGTGAGTTGAGCTTGTTTTCGCGGGCTTTGGCGGACTTGAAAGCAGATCGGGGTTACGACCCTGCGGTTGTGGCCATCACCGGCACCAATGGCAAGACCACGGTGACGGCATTGACGGGGCAACTGGTGGAGCGCGCCGGCAAGACCGTTGCAGTGGCGGGCAATATCGGCCCGACACTGCTGGACACGCTGTCCGAACGCATTGAACACGACACGCTTCCGCAAGTCTGGGTGATCGAGTTGTCCAGTTTCCAGTTGGATGCAACCGAGCTGGGCGGCGGCGGTCTGGAGCCAAGCGCCGCGACCGTGCTCAACATCAGCCAGGACCATCTCGATTGGCATTGCGACATGCAAGCCTACGCGGCCGCCAAGGCGCAGGTTTTTGGTGCGCAGGGCCTGATGGTGTTGAACCGCGATGACCCGCAAGTGATGCGCATGCTGCCACCGGTTGTCAAAGGCAAGCCAGAACGGCTGTTCACCACGTTTGGTGGTGACATGCCTGAACGGCCTGGCGACTTCGGCATTGAAGACGTCAACGGCATGGCGTGGCTGGTTCGGGCGCTTGAAGCGGACGAAACCCGCAAACCTCGGCGCGGCAGCTCGCACCCCGCGCAGGATATTCATATCCAGCGCCTGATGCCTGCGGATGCACTGCGCATTCGTGGCAGGCACAACGCTGTCAACGCACTGGCCGGGCTCGCGTTGGCCAGCGCTGTGGGCTGTGCGCTGGGGCCAATGCTCTACGGACTGCGGGACTACCGCGGAGAGCCGCATCGCGTCGAAGCAGTGGGACTGATCAACGGGGTTGAGTATTTTGACGACAGCAAGGGCACCAACGTGGGGGCGACGGTCGCAGCCCTGATTGGACTTGGTACCGAGCGCCGCCTCGTGGTGATCCTCGGCGGTGACGGCAAAGGGCAAGACTTTGCGCCGCTTGCTGCGCCGGTGGCCCGCTATGCACGGGCTGTCGTATTGATTGGCCGGGATGGTCCGCGCATTGCAGAGGCGCTCGCCGGTGCTGCCGTTCCATTGCTTGAGGCGCAGTCAATGACCGAAGCGGTCAAGCTGGCAAGCGCGCGCGCTCATGCCGGCGATGCCGTGCTGATGTCGCCCGCGTGCGCCAGCTTCGACATGTTCGAAAATTACGGCCATCGCGCCCGCGTGTTCCGCGAAGCGGTAGCCGAGCTTGCACGCGAAGCCGGAGTGGAACTGGAGGGCTCGGCATGAGTGCGGCCAGCCCAGCCCTGATGGATCGGGTCGCGGCCTGGTGGGGCAGTGTGTTTCCACGGGCGCCCGAGGCGCTGCCGGTCCGGCTGGGTGGCTACAGTGCCCGACGCACGTCAACCGCCTCGCTGTCGGGCTTTGACCAGCCTCTGCTGTGGGTCACTGTGGCGCTGATGGCCTGGGGCTTGGTCATGGTGTATTCCGCATCGATTGCCATGCCGGACAACCCGAAGTTCGCGCGCTACGCCCATACGCATTTTCTGGCACGGCACGCGCTGTCGTTGGCCGTTGCCTTTATCGCCGCGCTGCTCGCTTTCCAGATCCCCATCGCCCGGTGGGAAAAATGGGCGCCCTGGCTGTTTGTCGTGGCGCTGATGTTGCTGGTTGCCGTGCTGATTCCGCACATCGGCAAAGGCGTCAACGGTGCCCGTCGGTGGATCTCGCTGGGCTTCATGAACTTCCAGCCGTCCGAACTCGCCAAGTTTGCAGTGCTGCTGTACGCCGCCGACTACATGGTGCGCAAGATGGACGTCAAGGAGCGGTTCTTCCGGGCGGTGTTGCCGATGGCGTTTGCGGTTGGCGTGGTCGGCGTGCTCCTGCTGGCTGAGCCGGACATGGGTGCCTTTCTGGTGATTGCCGTCATTGCGATGGGTATCCTCTTTCTGGGTGGCGTCAACGCCCGCATGTTCTTCCTGATTGCGCTGGTGATGGTGTTCGCCTTCGGACTGATGGTGGCGCTGAGCGACTGGCGGCGCGAGCGCATCTTTGCCTACCTGGATCCCTGGAGCGAGAAACATGCGCTGGGCAAGGGTTACCAGCTGTCGCACTCATTGATTGCAATTGGACGCGGCGAGATATTCGGTGTGGGCCTGGGGGGTAGCGTCGAGAAGCTGCACTGGCTGCCCGAGGCGCACACGGACTTTCTGCTGGCCGTGATCGGCGAGGAGTTTGGCCTGATTGGTGTGATTGGCGTGATCGGGCTGTTTTTGTGGATGACGCGCCGCATCATGCACATTGGCCGCCAGGCGATTGCGCTTGACCGGGTGTTTGCCGGACTCGTGGCACAAGGCGTCGGTATCTGGATGGGCTTTCAGGCGTTCATCAACATGGGTGTGAACCTGGGTGCGCTCCCCACCAAAGGCCTTACGCTGCCCCTGATGAGCTATGGCGGATCGGCCATTCTGGTGAACTTGGTGGCCATTGCTGTGGTGTTGCGCATCGACTTCGAGAACCGTCAGCTCATGCGTGGGGGACGTTCGCGATGACCAAGTGTGCGCTCGTCATGGCAGGCGGCACCGGCGGCCATATCTTCCCCGGTCTCGCGGTGGCCGAGGCGCTGAGGGAGTGTGGTTGGCGTGTGCACTGGCTCGGCAGTCGGGGCTTGTCGGGCGCCCCGAGCATGGAAAGCCAGCTGGTACCGCCCCGGGGTTTCGCGTTTGAGACAATCGACTTCTCGGGGGTACGCGGCAAGGGGCTGGTCACGCTGGCAGTGCTGCCGCTGCGGCTGTTGAAGGCGTTCTGGCAGAGCATCCAGGTGGTGCGTCGGGTCAAGCCTCAAGTGGTTGTCGGCCTGGGGGGTTACATCTCTTTTCCGGCCGGCATGATGAGCGTGTTGCTCGGCAAGTCGCTGATCCTGCATGAGCAGAATTCGGTGGCTGGCATGGCCAACCGGGTGCTGGCTGCCGTCGCTGACCGCGTGTTCACGGCGTTCCCGGGCGTCCTGAAGAACGCTCAGTGGGTGGGTAATCCTTTGCGGGTCGCGTTCACGCAGCAACCCGACCCCGCCGCGCGCTTTTCAGGTCGCAGCGGCACGTTGCGCTTGCTGGTGGTGGGCGGCAGCCTGGGTGCCAAGGCCTTGAATGAACTGGTGCCTAAAGCGCTGGCCTTGCTGCCCGAGGCGCAGCGACCCTTGGTCACGCATCAGAGTGGCGCCAAGCAGATTGACGAGTTGCGTGCCAACTACGCGGCAGCTGGCGTGACAGCAGAGCTGACGGCGTTTATCGACGATACCGCGCGCGCCTTTGCCGATGCTGATCTCATTGTCTGCCGCGCGGGCGCGAGCACCGTCACTGAGATCGCCGCCGTCGGCGCTGCTGCAGTGTTTGTGCCGTTCCCCTTTGCCGTTGATGACCACCAAACCGCCAATGCGAGGTTTCTGGTGGATCAGGGCGGTGGCTGGCTGATTCAGCAAAGCGACCTGACAGCACAAGGCCTTGCTAAAATGCTACAAAATACAGAGCGAACTACCTTGCTGCAACGCGCACTGGCGGCCAAAAAGATGCAGAAGATTAGCGCCACGCGTGAGATCGTGGCGGCATGCGAGGAGCTCACCGCATGAAGCACGCGATCAAGCATATTCATTTCGTCGGCATCGGCGGATCGGGCATGAGCGGTATTGCCGAAGTGCTGTTCAACCTCGGCTACACCATATCCGGGTCCGACCTGTCGGACAGCGCGACGCTGCGTCGCCTTGCCGCCTTGGGTATCCAGACCTCAGTCGGCCATGCCGCGGAAAATGTGGCGGGCGCCGATGCGGTCGTGACCTCCACGGCCGTACAGCCGGACAACCCGGAAGTGGTCATTGCGCGCGAAAAGCGCATCCCCGTTGTGCCGCGCGCGCTGATGCTGGCTGAGTTGATGCGCCTCAAGCAGGGGATTGCTATTGCCGGGACGCATGGCAAGACCACCACGACCAGTCTGGTCGCCAGCGTGCTGGCAGAAGCCGGTCTGGACCCGACCTTTGTGATCGGGGGTCGGCTCAACAGCGCGGGCGCCAATGCCAAGCTGGGCAGTGGTGATTACATCGTGGTCGAGGCGGACGAGTCCGATGCTTCATTTTTGAACCTGCTGCCGGTGCTGGCCGTCGTCACCAATATCGATGCGGACCACATGGAAACCTATGGCCACGACTTCGGAAAGCTGAAGTCCGCCTTCGTGGATTTCCTGCACCGCATGCCGTTCTATGGCACCGCCATACTTTGCACGGACGACGCCGCAATCCGCGAAATCGTGCCAGAAGTGTCGTGTCCCATCACGAGCTATGGCTTCAACGCCGAAGCGCAGGTGCGCGCCGTAGATGTGCGCGCGGCGGGCGGGCAGATGCATTTCACGGTGCAGCGGCGCAACGGCGTGACACTGCCCGATCTGCAAGTGGTGTTGAACCTGCCGGGTGAGCACAACGTACTCAATTCGCTTTCTGCTATTGCCGTGGCGGTCGAGCTCAACGTGCCCGATGCCGCCGTGCTCAAGGCGTTGGCCGATTTCAAGGGCGTCGGGCGCCGTTTCCAGCAGCATGGCGAGATGCCAGCGAAGGGCGGCGGTCACTTCAGCGTGATCGATGACTATGGCCACCACCCCGTCGAGATGGCAGCCTCCATTGCGGCGGCGCGCGGCGCGTTCCCTGGCCGGCGTCTGCTGCTGGCCTTCCAGCCTCACCGCTACACGCGGACGCGCGATTGCTTCGAGGACTTCGTCAAGGTCATCGGGCAGGCTGACGCCGTACTCCTGGCCGAGGTCTATGCCGCCGGCGAAGCACCCATTGTGGCGGCCGATGGCCGATCGTTGGCGCGCGCCCTGCGCGTGGCTGGCAAGGTCGAGCCGGTCTTCGTGGACGACATCGCCGACATGCCGCAGGCCATTGCCGACAACGCTCGGCAGGGCGATGTGGTGATGTGCATGGGCGCCGGTTCAATAGGTGCAGTGGCGGGGAAAGTGGCGGATATGCTACAAAATAAAGAGCACTTCATGGCCCAAGGAAAAGGACCATGAGCCAAAAAGACATCAAAAACACAACAAGGACGGCGTTGGGGCCGCAACCAGGCGACGCATTGCCAATGGGCAAGGTCGCGGTACTGATGGGAGGTCGCTCAGCCGAGCGTGAGATATCGATCATGTCGGGGACGGGCGTGCTGCAGGCGCTGCAGTCGCGTGGGGTTGATGCGCACCCGTTCGACCCTGCGGAACGCGATCTGGGCGAGTTGCAGCGCGAAGGTTTTGTCCGTTGCTTCATCGCGCTGCATGGGCGCTTTGGTGAAGACGGGACGGTTCAGGGCGCGCTGGAACTGCTGGGAATCCCCTACACCGGGTCTGGCGTCATGGCGTCCGCCATTTCGATGGACAAGATCATGACGAAGCGCGTGTGGGAAGCCGTTGGGCTGCCGACGCCACGGTATGTTTCGCTGTCCGGCAGCCAGCAAGACCTCGTTCACGTGCGTGTCGTGCCCGACGACCTGGGGTTGCCGCTGATCGTCAAGCCACCCCATGAAGGCTCTTCCATCGGTGTGACCAAAGTGGCCGGCTATTCGCAGCTGGTGGAGGCTGTCAAGCTGGCCGCCCGCTATGACCCGGTGGTGCTGTGCGAGGAATTCATCGAAGGCGACGAGGTGACCTGCCCGATCCTGGGCGAGGGCGACTCGGCGCGGGCACTGCCGGTGATCAAAATCGTCGCCCCCGAGGGAGCCTACGACTACCAGAACAAGTATTTCACGGATGACACTCACTACCTGGTGCCGAGCGGTCTGCCAGAGGCTGAGGAACGAGAAATCCAGCGGATCGTCGTGGAGGCCTACCGCACGTTGGGTTGCCGGGGCTGGGGGCGTGCCGATCTCATGATCCGTGCGAGTGACCGCAAGCCCTTCCTGCTGGAGATGAATACCAGCCCGGGCATGACCGGCCATTCGCTGGTGCCGATGTCGGCCAAGGCAGCGGGCATCGGCTACGAAGAACTGTGTTTGCGTGTGCTGCAGTCAGCCGCCTTGGACCAGGCGTCGGGCAACCCTGCAGCGGCCGGGGAAACGGTTTGATCATGGCAGCCTCGCTTCCCGCTCCGCTGGATGTCCGGCTCATGAACATCAGCGCCACGCTGATGTTTGTGGCGCTGGCCATTGGCGTGCTAGCGGGAGCGGTCTGGTGGGCGCTGCGGCACCAGACCTTCGC
Source organism: Betaproteobacteria bacterium (assembly GCA_031411575.1). GTDB lineage: Bacteria > Pseudomonadota > Gammaproteobacteria > Burkholderiales > Burkholderiaceae_C > JANOBJ01. Next base: position 6,592 of record JANOBJ010000090.1, read on the forward strand.
GATTGCCGGCATTGCTGTGCATGGCGATCTGGCGCACAACAACGCCGTCACGCTGCGTGCCAACGTCACCCCCAAGCTCTCCGGCAATTTCTTCACGGTTGATCTGGAGCGGGCACGCATGGCTTTCGAGACGGTGCCCTGGGTGCGAAAAGCAGTGGTGCAGCGTGAGTTTCCCAATCGGCTGAAGGTCTCGTTGCAGGAACACCAGCCGGTGGCTTACTGGGGCATGGAGGGCGAGCCCAAACTGCTGAACAGTTTTGGCGAGGTGTTTGACGCCAACGTCGGTGATCTGGAGCGGGACGACTTGCCGCGGCTCAATGGCCCGGTTGCCCAGGCGGGTGACGTACTGGCGATGTACCGCGCCGTCAAGCCGCTGGTCGAACCGCTTGACGTGGTGCTGGAGGAGCTGGAACTGACCGGGCGGGGCAGCTGGCGCGCGCAGCTGGACAGCGGCGCTGTCGTGGAGTTGGGGCGCGGTACGCCCGACGAAGTGGTGGCGCGGGCGCAGCGCTTTGTGCGCACGCTCACGCAGGTGACGTCGCAATATGGCCGCAGCGCCGAGGCGCTGGAGTCGGCCGATCTGCGGCACAACGATGGCTATGCGGTGCGTCTGCGCGGCGTGACAACCGGCGGCGCGGTCTCCGCCGCCAAGAAGTAAGCAAAGAACGGTACGGATATGGCAAAAGAGTACAAGGATCTGGTGGTGGGGCTGGACATCGGCACCGCCAAGATCATGGTGGTGGTGGGCGAAGTGCTGCCGGGCGGCGAGATCAAGCTTGCGGGCTTGGGCGTGGCACCGAGCAACGGGCTCAAGCGCGGCGTGGTGGTGAACATCGACGCCACGGTGCAGAGCATCCAGCAGGCGTTGAAAGAAGCCGAGCTGATGGCGGACTGCAAGATCACACGCGTGTACACCGGCATTACCGGCAGTCACATCCGTGGCATCAATTCCAGCGGCATGGTGGCGGTGAAGGACAAGGAAGTCACGGCCGCCGATGTTGCGCGCGTGGTGGAAACCGCCAAGGCCATCAATATCTCCACCGACCAGCGCCTGCTGCTGGTGGAGCCGCAGGAATTCGTGATTGACGGGCAGGATGTCAAGGAGCCCATCGGGATGAGCGGCATCCGGCTCGAAGCCAAGGTGCATATCGTGACCGGCGCGCAAAGCGCGGCCGAAAACATCATCAAGTGCGTGCGCCGCTGCGGGCTGGAGGTGGAACAGCTGCTCTTGAACGCGCTGGCGTCGAGCCAGGCCGTTCTCACGGAAGATGAACGCGAACTGGGTGTCGTGCTGGTCGACATTGGTGCCGGCACCACCGACGTGGCCATCTTCACCAACGGCGCGATCCGCCACACCGCCGTCATTCCGATTGCCGGCGACTTGATCACGAGCGACATTGCCATGGCTTTGCGCACGCCGACCAAGGACGCTGAAGACATCAAGGTCGAAAGCGGCTACGCCAAGCAACTGCTGGCCGATCCGGAGTCGCAGGTTGAAGTGCCGGGATTGGGTGACCGCGGGCCCCGCATGCTGAGCAAGCAGGCGCTGGCCGGGGTGATCGAGCCTCGGGTCGAAGAGATTTTCTCGTTGGTGCAGCAGGTCGTGCGCGAGTCCGGCTATGAAGAGGTGTTGTCCTCGGGCGTGGTGCTCACGGGTGGCAGCGCCGTGATGCCCGGCATGGTTGAGTTGGGCGAGGATATCTTCCTCAAACCGGTTCGCCGGGGCATCCCCAAGTACTCGAGCGCCCTGGCCGACATGGTGGCACAGCCCCGGGCGGCCACGGTCATGGGATTGATCGAAGAAGCTCGGCTGGCGCGGCTTCGCGGCTACAAGGTGGCGCAGAAAAACGGCTCGGTGAAAACCGCCGTGGGTCGCGTCAAAGACTGGTTTATCGGGAACTTCTGACCATGCAAGCAACCAAGACCTGGCTCGCACGAGGCAGCCCACACTGGCGATGGCCGAGCGCCGGCCCGCCTTCATGAACCCTATTCCGACAGCACACCCGCAATCAGGCAACTGCATATCCAGGAGAAACACATGAGCATCGAAATGATCGAAGTCGAAGAGTTCAATCTCGGCACGCATATCAAGGTTATCGGCGTGGGCGGTGGCGGCGGCAACGCCGTGGCGCACATGATCGAACGTGGCGTCCAGGGCGTGGAATTTGTCTGCGCCAACACAGACGCGCAGGCGCTGGCACGCAGCGCCGCGCACCGTACCATCCAGCTGGGCCAGAGCGGGCTGGGCGCCGGCAGCAAGCCGGACAAGGGCCGTGAAGCCGCTGAGATCGCGGCCGAAGACATCCGCAGTGCGATCGAAGGCGCGCACATGCTGTTCATCACCGCGGGCATGGGCGGCGGCACGGGCACGGGTGCGGCGCCGGTGATCGCGCGGATCGCCAAGGAGATGGGCATTCTCACCGTGGGCGTCGTGACCAAGCCTTTCGAGTGGGAAGGTGGGCGCCGCATGACCAATGCTGACGCCGGTTTGTCCGAGCTGGAAGCCAATGTCGATTCGCTGATCGTGGTGCTCAATGAGAAGCTGCTTGATGTACTGGGCGATGACATCACGCAAGATGAAGCCTTCGCGCACGCCAACGACGTGCTCAAGAACGCAGTGGGCGGCATCGCGGAGATCATCAATGTGCCAGGTCATGTGAACGTTGACTTTGAAGACGTGCGCACGGTCATGGGAGAGCCTGGCAAGGCCATGATGGGCACGGCGGCCGCGAATGGTCCTGATCGCGCGCGCATCGCCGCCGAGCAAGCCGTGGCCTGCCCGCTGCTGGAGGGTATCGACCTGTCGGGCGCCAAGGGCGTGCTGGTGCTGATCACCGCCGCAAAAGGCTCGCTCAAGCTGGCCGAGTCGAAGCTGGCCATGAACACCATCCGCGCCTATGCCTCGCCCGACGCCCATGTGATCTATGGCACGGCCTACGACGACGAACTGGATGACAACATCCGCGTGACCGTGGTGGCTACCGGCCTTTCGCGCCAGGGCATGCGCCGCACGGCGCCGCCGCTGCAGGTGTTGCGCACCGGTACCGACAACGTGCCGTTCAACGTGCCGACGGTCAATTCTGCGGTCGCCGGGCCGGGTGTCGCCGGCACTGGCGTCGCGCAGCCCGACTATGGAAACATGGCCGTGCCCAGTGTGTGGCGCACCAACCGCACGCAGGCGGCGGCCAAGTTGGACGCTTTGTCGTCGGGTGGCATGGACGACTTCGAGATCCCGGCTTTCCTGCGAAAACAAGCCGACTGAGTCGCCAGCATGGCTACGGCGCTGGTGGAGCGCACGCTCTAACCAGCGCTTCTACAATCGGTCGATGCTTCAGCAACGCACCCTCAAATCGATCACCCGCGCAGTCGGCGTGGGGCTGCACAGCGGCCAGCGGGTCGAGTTGACCCTGCGGCCTGCGCAGCCCGACACGGGCGTCGTGTTCCGTCGCGTGGA
>JANOBJ010000091.1:0-6799 GCA_031411575.1 Betaproteobacteria bacterium
AGCGCGCAGTCCACCCACGCGGTCTGCGGCTTTTGCCGCAGCACGGTGGTGCGCGACGGCGAGGTGCTGCGCCGCCTGGGCAAGATGGCCGAGCTGTTCGACGACCACAGCCTGCTGCAGCTGGGCGCAGGCGGCCGCTACCAAGGCCTGGGTTTTGCGCTGGTCGGGCGGCTGCAGGTGCGCTACAGCGCGGGCGTGTGGACCGAATGGCAGGCGGTGTTCGACGACGGCGCCACCGGCACCTTGAGCGAGGACAACGGCGCCTACGTCTTCAGCCGGCCCACCAGCCTGCAGCGCGAGGTGCCGGCGGCCAACCAGTTTCGCGTCGGCGCCACCACCGCCATCAGCGGCAAGCCCTACGCCGTCACCTTCAACGAATCGGTTGCGCTGATCTCGGCGCAGGGCGAGCTGTCGCACCTGCCGCCGCTGAACCAGCCGTTTGACACGGTCGAGCTGCGCAGCCAGGGCGACGCATCGGGCGGCGAGGTGCTGTCGATCGACTACGGCGGCGAGCCGCCCACGCTGTCGCTCGGCCGTGCCGTGCTGCTCGACGATTTGCAGATGACCGGCCTGCGCAGCGAGTCGGCCAGTGAATCCAAAGGCCGCCAGTTCAACTGCCCGAATTGTGGCGCGCCGGTGCTGATGGCGCTGGCCGGCAGCAAGAGCATCACCTTCGGCTCGTGCAAGAGCGTGATCGATGTATCGGCCGGCATCGGCGGCGAGCTGCGCCACGCGCTGCAGGACGAGCCGGTGGACCTGCTGGTGCCGCTGGGCACGCTGGGGCAGCTGCAGGGCGTGCAGTGGCAGGTGGTGGGCTTTCAGCATCGCATGGGCCAGGAGCCGGGCGACGACGAACAGTTTGGCTGGAACGAGTACCTGCTGTACAACGCCAAGCGCGGCTTCACTTTTCTGGTGGACGCCGAGGACGGCTGGAGCCTGGTCAGGCCGACCACCGGCGCGCCGGTGCTGAGCAGCACCGGGCAAAGCGCCAGGTACCTCAATGTCAACTACCAGCTGCAGTACAGCTACAACGCCGAAACCACCTATGTGGCGGGCGAGTTTTACTGGCAGGTCCAGCGCGGCCAGAAAACCTACAACCGCGACTTTGCCAATGGCAAGAGCCTGCTGTCGCTGGAGCAGTCGCCGGGCGAACTCACCTGGTCAAGCGGCAGCCGGCTCGACAGCGACACCGTGGCCAAGGCCTTCAAGCTGGAAGGCAAGAAAGACCTGCTCAAGCGCGCCGATGCTGCGCCCGTCAGCAGTGCCAGCGGTCTCGGCTTCGGCACCATCATCGTGCTGAGCATCGTGTTGCTGGTGTTCCTGTTGCTGCTGAGCCGTTGCAGCCGCTGCGACCCGCGCGTTGAAAACTGCTCGTCGGGCGGCGTGCGCAGCTCGGGCGGCTCGTTCGGCGGGTATTCCTCGGGCGGGGGACACAAGTGATCATCAAGACAGATCAGATCGTCAATGCATTTTTCTGGAGGTCATCATGGGACTTGAGTGGCTGAAACCCGGCGCCTTCATCGGCTCCATCCTGTTCGCGCTGATTGGCGTGGTCGTGTTCTGGCTGAGCTTTGTCATCATCGACAAGATCACGCCCTACAAACTGTGGGAAGAGCTGGTGGAAAAGCAGAACGTGGCGCTGGGGCTGGTGGTGGCGGCCATGGCGCTCGGTATCTCCCTGATCGTCGCCGCCGCCATCCACGGGTGAGGCTACTGCGCGGGCCGGAGGCGTCGTTGGGCGGTGCTCGGAATCCTCACGTACCCGAAGTACGTTCCGGTTCCTGCGCTCCGTCCGCCTAGCCTGCGGCCCGCTCGCTACGCCTCACGCATCTCGCATCTCGCATCAGCATCGCCGTGAACGATCCATCCAATTCCTCCCCCCGCCCGGTGGAAGTCGCGCTGCTGGCCAGCGTGTTTGTCGTGGCGGCTTGCGGGCTGCTGTACGAGCTGGCGGCGGGCGCCATCGCGTCGTATGTGCTGGGCGATTCGGTGCTGCAGTTCTCCACCATCATCGGCACCTACCTGTTTGCGATGGGCGTGGGTTCGTACCTGTCGCGGTTTTTCGAGCGGCAGCTGCCGGCGCATTTTCTGCGCATCGAGCTGCTGGTGGCGCTGCTGGGCGGCGCGCTGCCGGCGCTGCTGTTCATGGCCAACGCCTATGTGCCGGGCGCGTTCCGCGTGCTGCTGTACGGGCTGGTGCTGGCGGTCGGTACGCTGGTGGGGCTGGAGATTCCGCTGGTCATGCGCATCCTCAAGCGCAACGTGGCGCTGAAGGACCTGGTGTCGCAGGTTCTGACCTTTGACTACCTCGGCGCGCTGGCGGTGTCGCTGGCGTTCCCGCTGGTGCTGGTGCCGCAGCTCGGGCTGATCCGCACCGGCCTGTTGTTCGGGCTGATGAACGCGGCCGTGGCGCTGTGGGCGCTGTGGCTGTTCCGGCACGAACTGCGGCGCTTCGGCGCGCACGTGGCGGCCTGTGTGGGCACGCTGGCAGTGCTGGCCGGGGGCTTTGCGGCGGCCGACCAGGTGACCACGCTGGCCGAAGACAAGCTCTACCAGGACCGGCCGGTCTTCACCGCCACCACGCCCTACCAGCGCATCGTCGTCACCCGCAGCGCGGGCGAGGGCAAGAGCGGCCACCGGCTGTTTCTGAACGGCAACCTGCAGTTTGCCGAGCGCGATGAATACCGCTACCACGAGGCGCTGGTGCACCCCGCCATGGCGGCCTTTGCATCAACGGCCGCCACCGGCGGCGGTGCCGCGAAAAACGTGGCCGTGCTGGGCGGCGGCGACGGCATGGCGGTGCGCGAAATCCTTAAATACCGCGGCGTGGAGCGCATCACCGTGGTCGAGCTCGACCCCGCCATGACCACGCTGTTCACGCGCCACGAAGCGCTGGCCGCGCTCAACGGCCGCGCGCTGGCGTCGCCCAAGGTGCGCGTGGTCAACACCGACGCCTTCCAGTGGCTGGCCGACACGTCTGAAACCTTTGACGTGATCGTGGTGGATTTTCCCGACCCGACCAACTTCAACATCGGCAAGCTCTACACCCAGTCGTTTTATGCCCTGCTCGACCAGCGCCTGTCGGCCAGCGGCTACGCGGTGATCCAGACCACCTCGCCGCTGGTGGCGCGCAAAAGCTTCTGGACGGTGGTGCAGACCATCGAATCAGCCGGCCTGCGCGCCACGCCCTACCACGCGCATGTGCCCAGCTTTGGCGAATGGGGCTTTGTGATCGCCAGCCGCCGCCCGTACCGGCTGCCCGCCGAACTGCCGCCGGGCCTGCGCTTTTTGACCCCGCAAAGCCTGCCCCAGCTGTTTGAGTTTCCGCTGGACATGGCGCGCGTGCCGGCCGACGTGAACCGCCTGAGCAACCAGTTGCTGGTGCGCACCTACGAAGCCGAGTGGGGTAAATAGCATGCTGCGCCGCCGCCAGTTCCTCGGTGCCACCGGCGCCACGGGTGCACTGGCGCTGGCCGGCTGCGAGGCGCCCGCCCGCGCCATCGAAGGCGGCTTCACCGGTACGTCGCACGAGCGCGGGCACCTGCTGCGTGAACCGCTGGGGGCGCCGACCTTACCGACCGTGACCCGCCGCGTCCACACCCTGATCGCCGGCGGCGGCGTGGCCGGCTTGGCCGCAGCCCGGGCGCTGCGCCTGCGCGGGCACGACGACCTTGCGCTGCTCGAACTGGAAGACACCCCCGGCGGCAACAGCCGCGCCACCACGGTGGGCGGCATCGCCTGCCCGATGGGCGCACACTACCTGCCCGTGCCCGGCGACGACGCGCCCGAGGTGCAAAACCTGCTCGAAGAACTGGGCCTGCGCCGCCGCGCGGCCGGCCGCTGGGGCTATGACGAACGGCACCTGTGCCACAGCCCGCAGGAGCGGCTGTTTTTCAACGACGAATGGCAAGACGGCCTGCTGCCGCTGGACGGCGTGGGCGCCCGCACGCTGGCGCAGTACCGGCGCTTTGGCCAATTGATCCGCGAGGCGCAGCAGGCGGCGCGCTACGCGATTCCCGCGTTTCGCCAATCGATCGCGCCGCTGCAGCAGGCGCAGGCCGCCATCACATTTGGCGCCTGGCTGGACGCCGCGGGCCTGACCGATCCACACCTGCGCTGGTACCTCGACTACTGCTGCCGCGACGACTACGGCGCCGGCAGCGCCACCGTGTCGGCCTGGGCCGGCATCCATTACTTCGCCAGCCGCCACGGCTTCCATGCGCCGGGGCTGGACGGCGAGGCCGGCGGCAACGACGCTGCCAGCGGCCGCGACGCGGTGCTGACCTGGCCCGAAGGCAATGGCTGGCTCACGCGCCAGCTGGCGCTGCCGCTGGGTGAGCGCTTGCTAGCCGGTCGCGTGGTGCTGCGCATCGAAACAGCCAAGCACGGCGTCACGGTGGACGCACTCAACACCGCCACGCAAGCCATCGAGCGCTGGCAGGCCGAGCGCTGCATCGTCTGCCTGCCGGTGTTGGTGGCCGCGCGCGTGGTCGTCAACCCGCCCGCTGCGCTGCGCGAAGCGGCCACCCACATCCGCTACGCGCCCTGGCTGGTGGCCAACCTGCACCTGCGCGCGCCGCTGCACGACCGCCCTGGCGCGCCGCCCAGCTGGGACAACGTGCTCTACGGCAGCCAAGGGCTGGGCTATGTGGACGCCATGCACCAGAGCCTGCGCCCGGTGCCCGGCGCCACGGTGCTCACCTGCTACCGCGCGCTGGGCGACCTGCCCGATGGCCGCCAGCAACTGCTGCAGCGACCGTGGGCCCAATGGCGCGACACGCTGCTGGCGGAACTGGCCGTGCCGCACCCCGATCTGCCCGCCAAAGTGAGCCGCATCGACATCACCCGCTACGGCCATGCCATGGCGGTGCCTACACCCGGTTTTATGAGTCAAATCGGCTTCAGGTCCGCATCGGCTGGTCATAGTTTGCTATTAAATCAGGATCGCCTGAGTTTTGCCCACAGCGACTGGTCAGGCTACTCGGTGTTCGAGGAAGCCTTTGCGCGCGGACACGCGGCGGGCGGCCGGGGCTGATCAGCGTACGTTTCAGCGTAGGTGTTTGGCCCGCTTGGCCGCAAACGCCTCGGTCACGCGCAGCCGACGCGGCCCCGGCACCAGCAGGAAAGACAGCCCAGCCTCAACCGTACCCGGCTCGTCCACTGCCAAATAGAAGCCGCTGCACAGCGCGTCCGCCATCGCGCGCGACGCCCGCGCAAAGCCCATCACCGCGTTGAACTTGAAGCACGGCTCGCGCGGGGCCGTCACGCGCAGCACACAGTGGGGAAAGTGCAGCTCGTCACCGATCCACACATCGCGCTCCAGCAGCCCCTCGATGGTGAGGTTTTCGCCCACAAAGCCCGGCGGCAGCACCTCATCAAACAGACTCACCCCGTGCGCGCGGCGTTGCGCCTGCCAGAAGGCCGCGTGCTCGGCCGGGTAGGCATACACCGCCTTGTCCAGCCCGCCGTGCACGCTCAAATCGGCCTGCTCGTCGCCGGCCAGCCCCAGCCGCTGCACCGCCACCGGCCCGGCGACCGGGCGCTTGCCGATGGCCGTGAGCACCTGCCGCTCGCCCGCGCGCAGCCGCGCCGCGGTGCCGGTGTTGACGCTGAGCAGGCGGTACGGGCGGGTGTGGCGGTCAGGCGAGTCGGTCATGGGGTGGCGGTCTGGGCTGGCTTGTAAAGCGCCTATTTTGAATGAAATATGCCCGTGGTCGGCGTCCTGTGGTCATTGTTTGCTATGTAAATAATAGCAATACGCTTGACCAGGCGGCGCGCTGATGCACCCACTCAGCTGCGCCGCCCGTCCAGCAGCGCATACACATCGTCCCGGCTGCTGACGGCCAGGATGGTTACCCGGTGCGTCTCGTCATTGACGTGATAGGCCAGCCGGAACTGTGGCGTGGTGATCTTGATTTTGTAGGTGTCAGGCAGGCCGTGCAGGGCATCCTTGGCGACGCGAGGCTGCAGCAAGCGCTCTTTTTGCAGCTTTTGGCGGAACCGGCGCTTCACGCTTTCGTCCAGCCTGGCCCACTCTCGCTCCGCCTCCGGGTGGATGGCGAGCTCAAAGTTCATCAAGGGTGATCGCGCGGGCGCTGTCCAGCGTGGCCAGCCTGCCCCGCGCTTTCTCGGTGACAACGCGGTCGGCCAGTTGGTCGAGCACCTGTGCCATCCATTCGTTCGACACGATGTAGCCGGCTGGCCGGTTGTGGTTCAGTACCACCACCGCCTCGCCCCGCGCCTGCTCAAACGCGCGCGCAGGCGCCTCGCGGAGATCCGAGATGCCGATGCTGCGGTTGGAAAGCAGTGCGTCCATGGTTGTATTGTAGATATTTCCACAAAATAAACACGAAATTTCCAGGTAACTGGGCGTGATTTTCACGCAATTTGCCATCTGCCGCTTTATGGCGCAAAATGCGCCATAAAGGAGCTCGCCATGTCCAATCCCTCCGGTTTCGCCTCCGTCAAACTGCCTGCCGCGCTGGTGCAGCAAGCGCGCGAGGCGGCCCAGCCGCTGCGCCGCTCGGCAGCCGGCCAGATCGAATACTGGGCCACGCTCGGCCGGGTGGTCGAGCATTCCGGGCTGACGGTGCAGGAGTCGCGCGATGCGATCGAGCGCTATGAGGCGGCGGCGCGAGACGCGCAAAAGGCTGCCACCGCGGCTGATCTCACCAGCCGTTTGCTCGCGGCCGAAGCCAGTGGCTCGCTCGCACAGCGTGTGCGGGAAGTGGTCGAGGCCAACCGCCTGATGGCAAAGTGACGCCACCGGTTTTTCACCTGCTGGCAGGTCCGAACGGGG
>JANOBJ010000092.1:0-5723 GCA_031411575.1 Betaproteobacteria bacterium
ATCACGCAATCGCCCGCGCGCAGCAGGGTGCGGCTCACGATATCCAGCGCGTGGGTGGCGCCCACGGTCGTGATGATCTGGCCCGGCGCGGCCTGCACATTCATGGTGGCCAGCTTTTGCGACAGCGAGCGCCGCAGCCCCGAATCACCGGCCGGCTCGCCATACTGCAGCGAAAACGCCTGCAGCGCGCGAGTGCTGGTGACCTTGCGCACCGCCGCCGGCATGAAGCTCGTCTCCAGCCACTCGGGCGGAAACACGCCCATCCCGGGCTGCGGCTTGTCACCGGAGCCGTGAAACATGCCGCGGATCAGCGCCGCGGCATTGACCGGAGCGCGGATCGGCAATGTGCTTTCGGCTGCTATATTTTTAATAGCTATAGATGACCTATCGACGGGCACCACAGCCCTGTCACGCACAAAAAAGCCGCGATTCTTGCGGGCTTCGACCAGCCCCTGCGCGAGCAGCTGGTCATACGCCGCCACCACCGTGGACGGGCTCACCGCATGCGTTTGCGCGCACTGGCGCACCGAGGGCAGGCGCGCGCCCGGGTGCAGCAGGCGGTCGCGGATGCGGTCGGCAAAACGCGCGGCCAGCTGTTCGGTCAGCGACTGGGCGCCGGTTTTCATCAACACGTGGCAATCTCCGGTGTGTGGCTGCGCCAAGCCATACAGTTTTCAAACTGATTTGATTAACTGTACTGGTTGTGTATTGTTCTCAAGCATAAAGTGAAGTCCATGCATTGGCAAGAATTCACCGCCCTCCTGTTGCTGGCCACCGCCGCCAGCTTCACGCCCGGGCCCAACACCACGCTGTCCACCGCGCTGGCGGCCAACTTCGGGCTGAAGCGCGCGCTACGCTTCGTGGTCGCGGTGCCGGTGGGCTGGGGCCTGCTGTTCACCCTGTGCGCGGGCGGCGTGGGCGCGCTGGTGGTGGCCGTGCCGGTGTTGCGGCTGGCGATCACGGCGTTTGGCGTGGCGTACCTGCTGTGGCTGGCGTTCAGGCTGGCCGGCTCGCGCCAGCTCGCGCAAGCCGGCAGCGCGCGTCTGAACGTCACCTTCACCCAGGGCGTGATGCTGCAGTTCCTCAACATCAAGGCCTGGATGCTCGCGCTGACGGTGGTGGCCGGCTGGCTGGCGGGGCGGCCCGACGCGGCGCAGCGCTTTGCGCTCACGCTGCCGGTGATGCTGGCGTTTGGCCTGGCCAGCAATTTCACCTACGCGCTGGTCGGCGCCCTGCTGCGCGACTGGCTGGCCGGCCCGGACGGCACCGCGGCGCGGTTGCTGTGGTTCAACCGCGGCATGGCGGCCGTGCTGGTGCTCACCGCCATCTGGATGGGCACGCTGTGAGCGCGTCGACCACCGTGCCCCACGCCGCGAGCGCCGACCGCAGCCAGTTGGCCCGGGGCCTGTGGTTGGGCCTGCTCGGCGTGGCGATCTTCGCGCTCACCTTGCCAATGACGCGGCTGGCCGTGGGCACGCCCGAGGCACCGCAGATGTCGGGCGTGTTCATTGCCATGGGGCGGGCGTCGCTGGCGGCCGCGCTCAGCCTGCTGTTGCTGGCGTTCACGCGCGCGCCGCTGCCTGCCCGGTCGGATTGGCCGCTGATCGTGCTGACCTCGGCCGGCGTGGTGTTCGGCTTTCCGCTGCTCACGTCCATCGCGATGCGCCACGTCGAAGCCGTGCACGCCAGCGTGATGGTGGGCATCCTGCCGCTGGCCACGGCTGCCGTTGGCGCGCTGATGCACCGGCAGCGGCCGGGCGCCGGCTTCTGGCTGTGCGCCCTGCTGGGCAGCGCGCTGGTGGTCGTGTTTGCCCTGTTGCGGCACGGTAGCGGCGCCGGCTTTGCGCTCAGCTGGGCCGACACGCTGCTGCTGCTGGCCATGCTGTGCGCAGCGGTCGGCTATGGCGGCGGCGCGCAACTCGCGCAGCGGATGCGACCCGACCATGTGATCTGCTGGGCGCTGGTGGTGGCGCTGCCGATCACCGCCCCAGCCACCCTGCTCAGCTGGCCAGGCGCGCCGGTCAGCACCGCCGCCTGGTGGGCGTTTGGCTACGTGGCGGTGTTTTCGATGTGGCTCGGCTTCTTTGCGTGGTACCGCGGCCTGGCGCTGGGCGGCACGGTGCGCGTGAGCCAGGTGCAGCTGGTGCAGCCCTTTTTGTCGATGCTGTTCGCCGTGCCGCTGCTGGGCGAACGGCTGGATGCGGTGACGGTCGGTTTTGGCCTGGCGGTGATCGCCACGGTGTTCATTGGCAGGAAAATGCCGGTGGGAACCGCCCGTACCACGTCAAACTGACCCCCCCGCCATGAAAGTCACGCTCGACCAGGCCCTGCGCCGCTTGCCCGCCGCTGCCACCGAGGCCTATCCCGAGGGCGCGCCGTCGGCCGTCATGATGGCGGGCGGCACCATGCAATTGAAGATTTTTGCGCCTGGCAGCAACACGGACGGGCTTGACCGCCAGCAGCCGCACCCGCAGGATGAGCTGTACCTCGTGCAGCGCGGAACGGCCACGCTGCACATTGGCGACCAGCGCTTTGACGCCGCGCCCGGCGATGTACTGTTCGTGGCGGCCGGTGTCGGCCACCGCTTCGAGCCATTTACGGACGATTTTGTGACCTGGGTCGTGTTCTACGGCCCCAACGGAGGAGAAACATGAGCCCGAACGACAACGCCCAGGCGCCGCAGGCGTCGCCCTGGACTCTGGCCGCGCGCGCCGAGCGCATGAACCCGTCAGTGATCCGCGAAATCCTGAAAGTCACCGAGAAGCCCGGCATCATCAGCTTTGCCGGCGGCCTGCCCTCGCCCAAGACCTTTCCGGTCGAGGCCATGCTGGAGGCCACGCAGCACGTGCTCACGCACGACGGCCGCGCCGCGCTGCAGTACGCCGCCAGCGAAGGCTATGGTCCGCTGCGCGACTGGGTGGCGGCCGAACTCGGCAAGCAGGGCCTGCACACCCGCGCCGACCAGGTGCTGATCACCACCGGCTCGCAGCAGGGACTCGATCTGGTGGCCAAGGTTTTGATCGACGCGGGCAGTCGCATCCTGGTGGAAACGCCCACCTACCTCGGCGCGCTGCAGGCCTTCACGCCGATGGAGCCCGAGGTGGTGAGCGTGGACAGCGACGATGAAGGCGTGGTGATGAGCGACCTGCGCGCCAAGACGGGCTCAGGCGCATCGCGCGCGCGCTTCCTGTACGTGCTGCCGAATTTCCAGAACCCGACCGGCCGCACCATGAGCGAGGCGCGCCGTGCCGCCCTGAGCGCTGCCGCGGTGGAGGTGGGCCTGCCGCTGGTTGAGGACAACCCGTATGGAGACCTGTGGTTTGACGCACCGCCGCCGCCTTCGCTCACCGCGCGCAACCCCGAGGGCTGCATCTACCTCGGCTCGTTCTCCAAGATCCTTGCGCCCGGCCTGCGGCTGGGCTTTCTGGTGGCGCCGAAAGCGCTGTACCCCAAGCTGCTGCAGGCCAAGCAGGCAGCTGATCTGCACACGCCCAGCTTCAACCAGCGCATCGTGGCCGAGGTGCTGAAGGACGGCTTCATCGACCGCCATGTGCCGACCATCCGCGCGCTGTACAAGACCCAGCGCGACGCGATGCTGGCGGCGCTCACGCGCGAGTTCGGCACCGCCGGGCCGCCCCAAGGTGACGAGCGCCCCCTCGGGGGGCAGCGAAGCGTGGGGGCCAACGCGCAGCGTCTAGGCGTGCAATGGAACACGCCCGTGGGCGGCATGTTCCTGTGGGCGCGGCTACCGGCCGGCGTGAACGCCGTGGAGCTGTTGCCGCGCGCCGTGGAAAAAGGCGTGGCCTTCGTGCCGGGCGCCGCCTTCTACGCCGACCATGCCGACCCGCGCACGCTGCGCCTGTCGTTCGTCACTGCCAGCGTGGACCAGATCAACCGGGGCATGGCGGCTCTGGCCGCCGCCATTCGTGAGACACCGGCGCTGGCAGAGCCGATGCTGAAAACCGGAACCTGACCATGCTGCGCATCTGGGGGCGCATCAGCTCGATCAACGTGCGCAAGGTGGTCTGGACCGTTCAGGAGCTGGGCCTGACGCACCAGCGCACCGATGCCGGCGGACAGTTCGGGATCGTCATGACGCCACAGTACCTGGCGCTGAACCCGAACGCGCTGGTGCCGCTGATCGAGGACGATGGCTTCAGCCTGTGGGAATCGAATGTCATCGTGCGTTATTTCTGCGCCAAGCATTCGGCCGGCAAGCTCTATCCCGACGCCCTGCAGCAGCGCTTTGACGCCGAGCGCTGGATGGACTGGCAGCAGACCACGCTCAACCCCGCCGGCCGCGAAGCCTTCGTGCAGCTGGTGCGCCGCCCGGGTGGACAAACCGATGCCGCGAAGGTGGCCGAGTCAGCGGCCGCCACCGAACACCTGCTGGCCATGCTCGACGCGCACCTGGCCCGGCACCGCTTCATGGCCGGCGATGCCCTGACCATGGCCGACATCCCGATCGCCTGCGAAATCCACCGATGGTGGGGCCTGCCGCTGGCTCGCCCGGCGTATCCGCACCTCGAGCGCTGGTACGCGCTGATGCTGGCGCGCCCGGCCAGCCGCGGCGTGCTCGACATCAGCCTGTCCTGAGAACCCCTTCGAAAGCCCGCCATGCTGCTGCGCCCTTTCAGCCAGGTTGACGTCTTTACCGATACCCCGTACCGCGGCAACCCGGTGGCCGTGGTGCTGGACGCCAGCGGCATCACCACCGAGGCGATGCAGCGCTTCAACCACTGGACCAATCTGTCCGAAGCTACCTTTGTGCTGCCGCCCACGGCGCCCGAGGCCGACTACCGCGTGCGCATCTTCTGCCCGAGCCAGGAACTGCCGTTTGCCGGCCACCCGACACTCGGCACCTGCCATGCGTGGCTGGCCAGCGGTGGCAAACCCAAGGGGGCCACCATCGTGCAGGAGTGCGGCGTCGGTCTGGTGCACATTCGCCAGGACGGCTCGCGGCTGGCGTTTGCCGCTCCACCCCTGCGCCGGAACACTCCCCTGGACGATAACGACGTGGCGCTGATCGCCCGCGGCCTGGGCATCGCGCGTGCCGATATCGTGCACCACGCCTGGTGCGACAACGGCCCGCCCTGGCACGGCGTGATGTTGCGTTCAGCAGCACAGGTGCTGGCCCTCAAGGCGGATGCCGCGCTGCTGGCAGGCCTCTTCGTTGGCGTGGTCGGGCCGCACGAGGCCGGCAATGCCTGCGCCTTCGAAGTGCGCGCCTTCTTTCCGGGCAACAACGGCCTGACCGAAGACCCGGTGACCGGCAGCCTGAACGCCGCGCTCGCGCAGTGGCTGATCGGCGCCGGGCTGGCGCCCGACCGCTATGTGGCCGCGCAGGGCACAGCGATGGAGCGCGCCGGCCGTGTGCACATCGAACGCGACGGCGACACCGTCTGGGTCGGCGGCGATTCCGTCACCTGCATCGACGGAACGGTCAGCCTGTGACGGCCGCGCTCGACCATCTGGTGGTGCTGGCCGACTCGCTGGACGAGGGCGCCGCGTGGTGCGAGGCCGCGCTTGGCGTTACTGCTGACCCGGGCGGCGAACACCCGCTGATGGGCACGCACAACCGGCTGCTGCACACCAGCAGCCCGGCGTTCCCGCAGTCGTTTCTGGAGATTATTGCTATCAATAATATAGCAATTAATGACCATCCGATGCGGACCCGGCGCTGGTTTGACATGGATAACCCGGTTTTGAAGGCTCACGTGGCC
>JANOBJ010000093.1:0-18756 GCA_031411575.1 Betaproteobacteria bacterium
AGGGTAGGGCTGCAACTGGGCCAACAAGGGATTCATGCCCGGATTATCCGGGATTGACTGCGCGGGGCGCTCTGGGTCCAATCAGGCCATGTCACCTTCTGGCTTGCGCTTTTCCGACACCCGCTTTCTCCTGATCCTGCTGTTGCCCGGGTTTTCGGTGCTCAGCATCGGCAGCGGCGCCGCGCAAGCCGGTTGGTGGACGCTGGCCATCCTGTTCACGGTGGCGGCGCTGGACGCGTTCATGCCGGGCGGCCAACGCTCGCCACCGCCGCTGGCCGAAACAGAGAGGGGAACCCGGGTGATGCTGTGGGTGGTGCGTCTGTACGTGCCGGTGCAGCTGGCGCTGCTGGTGGTGGGGGCCATGGCCGCCGCCACGGCCAGCTGGTTCACGGTGCTCGGCCTGAGCTTTGCCGTCGGGTTTGTCACCGGCGCGCAGGGCATCACGCTGGCGCATGAGCTGGGCCACAGCCGCAACCGTTTTGACCGATTCCTGGCCTGGGTGCTGATGACCAGCGTCAACTACAGCCATTTCATGGTCGAACATTACCGCGGCCACCACCCGCGCGCCGCCACCTGGGAAGACCCGGCCAGCGCCCGGCAGGGCGAGAGCCTGTGGCAGTTCTTCCCGCGCACCCTGGCGGGCAGTTTCTTGAGTGCCTGGCGGCTCGAAGGCCTGCGGCTGAGCCAGCATGGTCGCAGCTGGCGCAGCAGCCCCTTGGCCTGGTGTTTGGCATTGAATGTGGCTGTCGTCATTGCCCTGTGGTCATTGTTTGCTATACAAATAGTAGCATTCTGGATCGGCCAGTCGATCATGGCGATAGCGCTGCTGGAAACCGTGAACTACATCGAACACTATGGCCTGCAGCGCAAAACCAGCCCCGCCGGCCAGCGCGAGCCGTTTGCCATGGCCCATGCCTGGAACGCTGACCATGTGGTGAGCAATTCGCTGCTGGCCAACCTGCAGCGCCACAGCGACCACCACATGCACGCCTGGAAGCCTTTCCCCACGCTGCAGGCGCTGCCCGGCCCGCAGTTGCCGACCGGCTACGCGGGTTGCCTGATGCTGGCAGCGCTGCCACCGGTGTGGTTCGCGGTGATGCACCCTCGGCTGGCCGCGCTGCAGGGCAGGCCAGCGGGCTGAATCAGCGCGGTTGCCGGTCGTCGGAAAGCCCGGCCGGACGGGTTAATATGCAGCCTGCCGCGCCGGCCCTGACGGCGCCCCAGCCGCCTCCGGGCGACGCCATAAAACTGTTATGAATCAATGGGTTGGAGCAATTGCTCCGGTCCGGAAACCAGGTCAGCCGTGCGTCTCAATTCGATCAAGTTATCCGGTTTCAAGTCGTTTGCCGAACCCACCAATTTTCTGCTGCCCGGGCAGCTGGTGGGTGTGGTCGGCCCCAACGGTTGCGGCAAGTCCAACATCATGGATGCGGTGCGCTGGGTACTGGGCGAATCGCGCGCGAGCGAGTTGCGCGGCGAATCGATGCAGGACGTGATCTTCAACGGCACGACGTCGCGCAAAGCCGCCAGCCGCTCCAGCGTGGAACTGGTGTTTGACAACGCCGACCACCGCGCCGGCGGTCAGTGGGCGCAGTTTGCCGAGATCGCGGTCAAGCGCGTGCTCACGCGTGACGGCACCAGTAGCTACTACATCAACAACCAGCCGGTGCGCCGGCGCGACGTGCAGGATGTGTTTCTGGGCACGGGCCTTGGGCCCCGCGCCTACGCCATCATTGGCCAGGGCACCATCAGCCGCATCATCGAGTCCAAGCCCGAAGAGCTGCGCCTGTTCCTCGAGGAAGCCGCTGGCGTCTCCAAGTACAAGGAGCGCCGCCGCGAGACCGAAAACCGCCTGAGCGACACCCGCGAGAACCTGACGCGGGTCGAAGACATCCTGCGCGAGCTCAATGCCAACCTTGAAAAACTCGAGAAGCAGGCCGAAGTCGCGCAAAAGTACAACGCGCTGCACGCCGACGCCTCGCTCAAGCAGCACCAGCTGTGGTTTTTGAAGCGCGCCGAGAGCGAGGCAGATCAGGCCAGGGTCAAGACCGACGCCGGGAAGGCCGTCAACGAACTCGAGTCACGTCTGGCCGACCTGCGCCACGTCGAAGCCGATCTCGAGACGATCCGCCAGGCGCACTACGCGGCTGGCGACCATGTGAACCAGGCGCAGGGCCTGCTGTACGAGGCCAGCGCCGAAGTAGGGCGGCTGGAGGCTGAAATCCGCTTCGTGGTGGACGGCCGCCAGCGGGTCGAGCAGCGCCTGGCGCAGCTCAAGGAACAGACCGCCCAGTGGGCCACCCGCAAGGACGATGCGCTGGCCGAAACTGAAACCCTGGCCGCCCAGGGCGTCGAGGCCGAAGAAAAGGCCCAACTGCTGGCGGCCCAGGTCGAGGAGCAAGCCACCGCGTTGCCCGACCTTGAAGAAGCGCTGCGGCAGGCGCAGGCCAAAGCCAACGAGCAGCGCGCCAGCGTCACGCAGGTGCAGCAGCAAATCCAGGTGCTGGCGGCTGAGCAGCGAAGCATCGAGGAACAATCGCGCCAGCTCAATCAGCGGCGCGAGCGCCTGAGCGCCGACCGCAACGCGCTGGCCGCACCCGACGAGGTGCGTCTGGTCAATCTGCAGGGCCAGCTGGCAAGCGCCACCGAATCGGCCAGTGTGGCCGATGCCCGCCTGCATGAGTTGCAGGACCAGGTGCCCCAGCTCGACGTCGACCGCCGTGCCAAACAGCAGGCCGTCAACACCGAAAGCGCCAAAAAATCCGACCTCTCGGCGCGTCTGGAAGCACTCAAGGCGCTGCAAGAGAAGGTCAAGACCGACGGCAAGCTCAAACCGTGGCTCGCCAAGCACGGGCTGGACGGTCTGCAGGGCCTGTGGAGCCGCATCCACATCGAGCAGGGCTGGGAAAACGCGCTGGAAGGCGCCCTGCGCGAGCGCATGAACTCGCTGGAAGTCTCACGCCTGGACATGGTGCGCGCCTTCGGCAACGACGCGCCGCCCGCCAAACTCGCTTTCTACACCCCGCCACCAGCCGCGGCGCCCGAGCCAACGGGTGCCTTGCCGCGACTGGCCGACCTGCTGCGCCTGAACGACGCCGGCCAGAAAGCGCTGCTGGCGGACTGGCTGCACGGCTGCTACACCGCCGCCACGCTGGAGGACGCGCTGGCAGGCCGCGACAAGCTCAAAGCTGGCGAAGTCATCTACGTCAAGACCGGTCACGCCGTCACCGCGCACAGCGTGAGCTTTTACGCGCAGGACAGCGAGCAGGCGGGCCTGCTGGCGCGCGCGCAGGAGATCGAAAACCTCGACAAACAGCTCAAAGCCCAGACGCTGATCAGCGAGGAAGCCCGCTCCGCGCTGGTGCGGGCAGAGGCCGCGTACTCCGATGCGTCGCAGCGCCTGGTGAGCGTGCGCCGCGAAGCCAGCGAAACCCAGAGCCGCGCCCACGAGCTGCAGGTGGAAACCCTGCGTCTCACGCAACTGGCCGAGCAGACCCGCGCCCGCAGCGAACAGATCGCCAGCGACCTGGCCGAGGTCGATGCCCAGCTGGGTGACCTGCAGGAGCGACGCATCACCGCCGAGGGCCGTTTTGAAGAGCTCGACATGCAGCTGGCCGACAGCCAGGAGCGCCACGCCCAGCTCGACGAGCGCGTGATCGAAGCCGAGCGCAAGCTGGCCGAGTGCCGCGAACAGCAGCGCGGCCTGGAACGCCAGGCGCAGGAAGCGACCTTTGCGCAGCGCAGCCTGCTGGCACGCAAGGCCGAGCTGGCCCGCGCCATCGAAACCGCCGAGCTGCAGGCCCAGACCATCACCGCCGACGAGCAGCGCGCGCATGAAGAACTGTCGCGCCTGACCGATGCGGCCGCGCAGGCCGGCCTGCAAACCGCGCTGTCGCTCAAGCTCGAGCGCGAAGGCAGCCTGGGCGCCAAGCGCAGCCAGTACGACGACCTGACCGCCAAGCTGCGCGCCAGTGACGAGCGGCGCCTTCAGCTGGAGCGCGAGCTGGATCCGCTGCGCCAGCGCATCACCGATTTCCAGCTCAAGGAACAGGCCGCGCGGCTGGGCTTTGAGCAGTACGCCCAGCTGCTGACCGACGCCCAGGCCGACCTGGAAGCCGTGGCTACATCCATCACGCAAGGCAACGTGCGCCTGACCGGCCTGCAAAGCGAGATTGACCGCCTGAACCGCGAGGTGGCAGCACTCGGCGCCGTGAACCTGGCCGCGCTGGAAGAACTGACGACCGCGCGCGAGCGCAAGCAGTTCCTGGATGCGCAGTCAGCCGACCTGAACGAGGCCATGACCACACTGGAAGACGCCATCAAGAAGATCGACGGCGAAACCCGCGAGCTGCTGGCCGGCACCTTCAACACCGTCAATGAACACTTCGGCAAGATGTTCCCCGAGCTGTTTGGCGGCGGCAACGCCAGGCTGGTGATGACGGGCGACGAAATCCTGGATTCCGGGGTGCAGGTGCTGGCGCAGCCGCCGGGCAAGAAGAACCAGACGATTCACCTGCTCTCGGGCGGCGAAAAGGCGCTCACCGCCATCGCGCTGGTGTTCGCGATATTCCAGCTCAACCCCGCGCCGTTCTGTCTGCTGGACGAGGTGGACGCGCCGCTGGACGACGCCAACACCGAGCGCTATGCCAAACTGGTGACCACCATGTCCAAAGAGACGCAGTTTCTGTTCATCAGCCACAACAAGATCGCCATGGAAATGGCCGAGCAGCTGATCGGCGTGACCATGCAAGAGCAGGGCGTCTCGCGCATCGTGGCGGTTGACATGGAATCGGCCGTCTCCATGGCCGAAGCAGCCTGACCGGTCACGTGCCCCCGATGCTTCCGTCATGAGCACGCTGCAAATAGGTCTGGCCATCGCGGGCGGCCTGGTGCTGGCCGGGGTGGTCGCGCACAGCGCCTGGAACTCGCGCCGCAACGCGCCGCGCCAGGCCCTGCCCGACACGGTGGTGCAGCCCGCCGACACGCAACCCGCAGAGCCGGGCGGCCCGGACGCCATCGAACCCCGGCTGGATGCCGAGGCTTTTGACAACAGCCTGACCCATCTGCCCAACCTGCCGGTGCCCGAACGCAAACCCGGCCTGGACGCGCTGATCGACGTGATGGCGCCGATCGCGCTCGAATCGGTCGTCTCCGGCGAAGCCGCGCTGGCCGCGATGCCCGCCACCCGCCGCGCCGGCAGCAAGCCGTTTGCCATCGAGGGCCTGAACGCGCAGAGCCAGCAGTGGGAGGTGCCCGCTGCCCATCAGCGCTATAGCGCCTTTCAGGCCGGCGTGCAGTTGGCCAACCGCACCGGCGCGCTCAACGAGATCGAGTATTCCGAGTTCGTGGTGAAGGCACAGGCCTTTGCCGACGCCGTCAACGGCTCGCCGGATATTCCGGACATGCTGGAAGAAGTGGCCCGCGCGCGCGAGCTGGACCAGTTCGCCAGCGCCCACGACGCGCAGCTCGGCTTCACGCTGCGCGCTGTCAGCGCCGCGTGGAGCCCGGGCTACGTGCAGCAAAACGCCGCGCGCCTGGGCTTTGTTGCGGGTGTGATCCCCGGCCGCATGGTGCTGCCGGCCAGTGCCGCCGGCCTGCCGCCGATTCTGGGCTTGGCGTTTGACACCCAGGCCGCGCTGGCCGACGACCCCGCGCAATCGGCCATCCGCGACGTCACGCTGAGCCTCGATGTGCCGCAGGTGGACCGCGCCGAGCGACCCTTCGTGCGCATGCGCGAGGCAGCCACGGCCCTGGCCACGGCGATGGACGGCACTATCACCGACGACAACGGCCAGCCGCTGCACACCGACGCGATGGACGTGATCGGCTCCGAGCTGGAGCAGCTGTACGACACGCTGGACGAGCGCGATCTTTCGGCTGGCTCGGTCCTAGCGCGGCGCTTGTTTTCATGACCCACCCCCGTTGCTTGCTCACTTCGTGTAGCCGCATCCCCCCTCAAGGGGGCAACACCAGCGGCCCGGCAAAGCCGGTTCCATGGTGTTCCCGATAGAGACCCCAGCCACTCACATGTCACCTCAGGGTCCGCCCGAATCCGCCACGCTGGCCATACGCGCTACCGAACTGCGCGCCCAGCTGCACCACCACGCGCACCGCTACTACACGCTCGATGCGCCCGAGATTCCCGACGCCGAGTACGACCGGTTGTTCCGTGAACTGCAGGCGCTTGAAGCCGCGCACCCCGAACTCCTGACGCCTGATTCGCCCACGCAGCGCGTTGGCGGCAAGGTGCTCGACGGTTTCAAGCCGGTCCGTCACGCCGTGCCGATGCTGTCGATCAACACCGAGACCGATACCGAAGCCAGCGGCGCGCAAAATTTCGACACCCGCGTGCGGCGGGCGTTGGGATTGACAGACGCCGATCCGCCGGTGGACTACGTCGCCGAGCTCAAGTTCGACGGCCTGGCCATGAGCCTGCGCTATGAGAACGGCGTGCTGGTGCAGGCGGCCACGCGCGGCGACGGCGAGGTGGGCGAGGACGTGACGCAGAACATCCGCACGATTGGCCAAATACCCCTCCGGCTTCCTCCTGGCGCAACCCCCATGCTCGAAGTCCGCGGCGAGGTCTATATGCGCCGGGACGACTTCGAGGCGCTGAACGACAGGCAGCGCGCCAAGATCGCGGCCGGCGCCAAGGGCGAGAAAACCTTTGTCAACCCGCGCAATGCCGCCGCCGGCGCGGTGCGCCAGCTCGACCCGGCCATTGCCGCCCAGCGCCCCTTGAGCTTCTTCGCCTACGGCCTGGGCGAGGTGACGCCACCCGAGCTGGGCGGCCCGGCGTTCGACACCCACTACGAGATGCTCCAAACCCTGAAAATGTGGGGGTTTCCGGTCGCAGTCCAGGTGCAGCGGTGCTCGGGCGCTACTGAATTAATAGCGTACCACCAGCGCATCGGGGCCCTGCGCGACCAGCTGCCGTTTGACATCGACGGCGTGGTTTACAAGGTGGATCGGCTCGACCTGCAGCGCCAGCTCGGCTTTGTCACGCGCGAGCCGCGCTGGGCCGTGGCGCACAAGTACCCGGCGCAGGAGCAGCTCACCACCGTGCTCGCCATCGATGTGCAGGTGGGCCGCACCGGCAAGCTCACGCCGGTGGCCAAGCTGGCGCCGGTGTTCGTGGGCGGCGTCACCGTGACCAACGCCACCCTGCACAACGAAGACGAGGCCCGCCGCAAGGACGTGCGCGTGGGCGACACCGTGATCGTGCGGCGCGCAGGCGACGTGATTCCCGAAGTGGTGGCCGTGCTGCCCGACAAACGCCTGCAGGACGCGCAGATCTTCACCATGCCGCGCAGCTGCCCGGTCTGCGGCAGTGCGGCGGTGCGGGAGGAGGGCGAGGCCGACTACCGCTGCACTGGCGGCCTGTTCTGCAGCGCGCAGCGCAAGGAAGCCATCCTGCATTTCGCGCAGCGTCGCGCGGTGGAAATTGAAGGCCTGGGCGACAAGCTGGTCGAGCAGCTGGTGGACGCGGGCGTCATCAAGACGCTGCCCGATCTGTACCGGCTGGGTCTCACGGCGCTGGCGGCGCTGGACCGCATGGCCGACAAATCGGCGCAGAACATCATTGACGCGCTCGAGAAATCCAAGCAGACGACGCTGCCGCGCTTCCTCTTCGGCCTGGGCATCCGCCACGTCGGCGAGGCCACCGCCAAGGCCCTGGCGCGGCACTTTGGCAAGCTCGACGCGGTTATGGACGCAACGACCGAGCAACTGCTCGAAGTCGCTGACGTCGGCCCGATCGTGGCCGAGAGCATCCACACCTTCTTCCAGCAGCCGCACAACCGCGAGGTGGTCGAACAACTGCGCGCCTGCGGCGTCACCTGGCCCGAAGGTGAACCAGCCCCGCGCGTTGCCCTGCCACTGGCCGGCAAAACCTTCGTGCTCACCGGCACGCTGCCCACCCTGAGCCGCGACGAAGCCAAGGACCTGCTCGAAGCGGCCGGCGCCAAGGTAGCGGGTTCGGTCAGCAAGAAAACCGACTACGTGGTGGCCGGAACCGAGGCCGGCAGCAAGCTCGACAAGGCGCGCGATCTGGGTGTTGCCGTGCTGGACGAAGCCCGGTTGCTGGCATTGCTGGCAGCCTGAAACAATCTGTAACTCCACTGGCTACCCGCGCAGCCCGGGTCTCTACTGGCACCGGCCCGACGCTGCCGCCGAAGCCGCTGGCTCGTTGCCCGTGGCTTCATGAAACTGTCATTGCCGGCGTGCACGCTCGGGTCTTTCACCACAACGACCCGAGGAACATCCATGCACTTCTATCCACTCTCCCGCCGCCTGGCTGGCGGCACGCTGGCGGCGGCGCTGCTGGCCGCTGCTGCGTTCATCATGCCGACCGACGCGGTCGCGCAGGGCGCTGCCGCTCGCGGCAAAAGCGCTGACGCGCACGAGCGGCACGGCGACCGCAACAAGATCTCCATCCCGATCCTGATCGCGCACCGCGGCGCCAGCGGCTACCTGCCCGAGCACACGCTGGAGGGCTACGCGCTGGCCATCGAGCTCGGTGCCGACTACGTCGAGCCCGACGTGGTGGCCACCAAGGACGGTGTGCTGATCGCGCGCCACGAACCCAACCTGATCGCCACCACCGACGTCAAGACCCGCCCGGAGTTTGCCAGCCGCAAGCGCACCATGAAGGTGGACGGCGTGGACGAAGAGGGCTTCTTCGCCAGCGACTTCACCCTGGCCGAGATCAAGACGCTGCGCGCCGTGCAGGCCTTTGGCGAGCGCGACCAGTCGTTCAATGGCAAGTTCCAGATTCCCACGCTGGACGAGGTGCTGCAGCTGGTGCGCCGCAAGTCAGCGGAAGAAAAGCGCGAGATCGGCGTCTACCCCGAAACCAAGCACCCGACCTACCACCGCAACCTCAATCTGCCGCTGGAAGACCGGCTGCTGGAGCTGCTGGCCCGCTATGGCTACACCGAGCGCAAGTCGCCGGTGTTCATCCAGAGCTTCGAGGTGGGCAACCTCAAGTACCTGCGCAGCAAAACCCAGCTCAAGCTGGTGCAGCTGATCGACGGCGACGATGTGGCGCCGGATGGCACCGTCACGCTGGCCGCGCCGTTTGACAAGCCCTACGACTTTGCCGTGGCCAATGACCCGCGCACCTTCAAGGACCTGCTGACGCCCGCCGGCCTCAAGGAAATCGCGACCTACGCCGACGGCATCGGCCCGTGGAAGCCGTACCTGATCTCGGCCAAGTGCATCACGCTCAACAGCGCGGGCAAATGTGCCGACGCCAATGGCGACGGCCTGACCGACGAGCGCGACCGCGTGCTGCTGCCGCCCAGCACCGTGGTGGCCGACGCCAAGCGCGAGGGCCTGCTGATCCACCCGTTCACGCAGCGCAACGAGCAGCGCCGCTTGGCCAGCGACTACGCGGGCAACCCGGTGAACGAATTCCTGACGTTCTACAAGCTCGGCGTGGACGGCTTTTTCTCGGATTTCACCGACACCGCGCGCACAGCCCGCGCGCTGTACCTGCTGAAAACCTATCCCGACGCCGCCAAATGCCTGACCACCTTGCGCCACAAGGATGATTCGGCCCTGTGCCGGGCGCTGCTGGGCGGCGGGCGCAAAGGCAAGGACTGACGCGCGACGGCGGCCCGCGTGTGCGACTCAGCTGTCGTGGGCGGCCACGCCCTCGATGCTGATGTCGCCAAACGCCAGGTGGTGCATGAACTCCCGAACGATCAGGACATACGCCACAAATGGCCCGTCCACCGGGACCCCGCCCGACGAAGACGGCCGGCCCAACGCAACAGCGGCCAATTCGCCGAAAACCTGCTCCACCTGCTCCAGCGTGAGCAACCCCGTCGCCTGACCCGGGGCGCGCTGCACCTGTTCGAGCAGTCTTGACGCGATCGCGCCCGAGCTGACCAACTGGGTCGATGGCGGCAGCACCCTGGCTAACGGCATCACGGCATCCTCGACGAACGCGATCGCCGTTTCCAGTTCCCCTTCTGATGGTGGCGCATGCCGGAAAGGCCCGCGACCCAGCTCGGCCAACCCGATCCCGAGCGCCACATTGATCGCGGGCGAGTGATTGCCCTCAACGCTGACACGCGTGTGGCGCTCGCCCACAACAAGATGCGTGATGCCGGCCATGTCAGTCCGCACGCAACGCGCAAGGCGGAGTGTCGGCAGCGATGTTGAGGTTCATGGTGAAGCCTGGTCGGTTGAAGAGGTGTGGTGGAGGCCTGGTTTGCCGCCACCTGCGAACTCTATATGCCCTGTAGCAAGAGATAAACAGTCTCTTCAAGGATTGATTACCTTTGAGAAAGCAACAATTGACCAGCTCCGGCCATGCCGAGCACGTCGCGGTGGGCGTCATCTTTACCGGCCGTTACGCCCGTCAACCGAACAGAAGTCAGCAACCGACCCGGCATCAGCCGTTAAGTGTGTACCAACACAAGGAGCACGCATGAAACACGTTCGCTGGTTGGGCGGTATCGCCGCCCTGGGATTGACAGCCTTGCTGTCGGGTTGCGTGGTGGCCCCGATCGGGCCACCGGTGGCCGTGGTGCAGCCCGGCCCGGTGGTGGTGCAGCCGGGGTATGGGTACGGCTACCGCCACCCGCATTACCCGCGCCCTTACTACGGCTATGGCCACCGCGGCTACTGGCGCTGAAAAACGGCCGAACCCCGGCGATTGACGCGGTTCGGCCGATCGTCAGTAGCTTGGTGGTCGGGCGGTTGCCCGGATAATCGGGCCCATGACTGTTCGTGACATCCTGAAAATGGGCGATCCGCGCCTGCTGCGCGTGGCCGCGCCCGTGACCGCCTTTGACACCGACGAGCTGCACCGACTGGTGCGCGACCTGTTCGAGACCATGCACGCGGTCAACGGCGCCGGGCTGGCCGCGCCGCAGATCGGGGTGGATTTGCAGTTGGTGATCTTCGGCACCGACACCGTGAACCCGCGTTACCCGGACGCACCGCCGGTGCCGCGCACCGTGCTGCTGAACCCGGTGATCACGCCGCTCGGCCCCGACGAGGAAGACGGCTGGGAAGGCTGCCTGTCGGTGCCGGGGCTGCGCGGCGTGGTGCCGCGCTGGTCCAGCATCCGTTACAGCGGTTTTGACCCCTATGGCGACCCGATTGAACGCACCGCCAGCGGCTTTCATGCGCGCGTGGTGCAGCACGAGTGCGACCACCTGATCGGCAAGCTTTACCCGATGCGCATCCGCGATTTCACGCAGTTCGGGTTCACCGAGGTGCTGTTCCCGGGGCTCGATGCCGCGCAGGACGACTGAGGCCATTTTTTGAACCAAATCGTGCTCTGGTGTGCATCGGTTGGTCATAGTTTGCTATCTTTATCATAGCATTCTATCCGTAGACGCCAGCCGAGATCACCACGCCGCCAGCACGCGCTAAGCGGGTCACCAGCGCCCGCTCAGGCCGTCAGCGCTTCCAGCAACTCGGTCTCGATCTCGATCTGCGCGCGGTTGTGCTGCAGCGCCGCCCCGTCGATCAAAAACGTGTCTTCCACCCGCTCGCCCAGCGTCATGATCTTGGCCAGTTGCAGGTTGAGCTTGTACTTGGCCAGCACGCGCGCCACCGAATACAGCAGACCCACGCGGTCGCTGGCCGAGATGTTGAGCAGCCAGCGCTGGGCTTTCTCGTCGGGCCGCAGCTCAACCCTTGGTGCAATCGGAAAGCTCTTGACGCGCCGCGACACCCGGCCCCGGCTGGGTGTCGGCAGCGGGCCGGCCTGCTCGAGCGTGTGCTCCAGCTCGGTCTGGACCATGCTCACCAGTTCGCGGTAGTGCTCGGGCAGCAGGGACGTCACCACCTGGAAGGTGTCCAGCGCGTAGCCGTTGCGGGCGGTGTGCACCTTGGCGTCCAGGATGCTGAAGCCGGCCTGGTCGAAATAGCCGCAGATGCGGGCGAACAGATCAGGCTGGTCGGGCGTGTACACCAGCACCTGCAGGCCTTCGCCGATGGGTGAGATCCGCGCCCGCACGATGGAGGCGGCCTTGGGCACCGGCTGGCCCTGCACCGGCTGGCCTTGCACCGGCTTGCGCAGCACGTGGCGCGACAGGTGCCGCGCGTGCCAGGCGATGTCGGCAGCGTCGTGGCGCATGAAGTAACCCACGTCCAGCGTGTCCCACAGCGCCTTGTGGCCCTCAAACGGTTCGGCATAGCGCGCCAGCAGCACCAGCGCCTCGCGCTTGCGGGCCTCGATCTCGGCGTCGGGGTCGGGCGCGCGGCCGCCCAGCGTACGCAGCGTGTAGCGGTACAGGTCTTCCAGCAGCTTGCCTTTCCAGGCGTTCCACACCTTGGGGCTGGTGCCGCGGATATCGGCCACCGTCAGCAGGTACAGCGCGGTCAGGTAGCGCTCGTTGCCGACCCGTTTGGCGAACGCACCGATGACATCGGCGTCGCTCAGGTCTTCCTTCTGCGCCACGCGGCTCATCGTCAGGTGCTCGTTGACCAGGAACTCGATCAGCCGGGCGTCTTCGCGGTCGATGCCGTGCTGGCGGCAAAACCGCGTCACGTCGCGCGCGCCCAGCTTCGAATGGTCGCCGCCGCGGCCCTTGGCGATGTCATGAAACAACGCGGCCACGTACAAAATCCAGGGCTTGTCCCAGCCGGCAGCCAGTTGCGAGCAGAACGGGTATTCATGCGCGTGCTCGGCAATGAAGAAGCGCCGCACATTGCGCAGCACCATCAGGATGTGCTGGTCCACCGTGTACACATGAAACAGGTCATGCTGCATCTGCCCGACGATGCGGCGAAACACCCACAGGTAGCGGCCCAGCACCGACGTCTGGTTCATCAACCGCATGGCGTGGGTGATGCCGGCCGGCGGCTCCTGCAGGATGCGGCGAAAGGTGTCGTGGTTGACCGGGTCGTTGCGGAACTTGCCGTCCATCACGCCGCGCGCGTTGTACAGCGCCCGCAGCGTGCGTGCCGACAGGCCCTTCAGCCCGACGGTCGTCTGGTAGACCAGAAACGTCTCCAGGATGGCGTGCGGCTCGGTCAGGTACAGGTCGTCGCGCACCACGTCGATCATGCCGGCCTTCTCGTTGAAGCGCGCGTTGATCGGCCGCAGGGTGTGCATCGACGGGTTCAGCCGCTCTTCGATGTTGAGCAGCAGAATCTGGTTGAGCTGCGTCACCGCCTTGGCCGTCCAGTAGTAGCGGCGCATCAGCGCTTCGCTCGCGCGAACGAAGCCCCCACGCTCGGCACTGGCGTGTCCTCGCTGCCCCCCGAGGGGGCTGTTTCGCCTAGGGGCGGCCCGTCGGCGAAACGCCTCTTCACCATAGCCAAAAGACTCGGCCACCGATGTTTGCAAGTCAAACACCAGCCGGTCTTCACGCCGGCCCGACACCAGGTGCAGCCGCGCGCGGATCAGGCTCAGCAGCGCCTGGTTGCGCTTGATCTGCCGCACCTCGAACGGCGTGGCCAGGCCCTTGCGCGCCAGGTCGTCCCAGCTCTTGCCATAGCCAGCGGCCTTGGCCACCCAGAGCACAATCTGCAGGTCGCGCAGGCCACCCGGCGACTCCTTGCAGTTGGGCTCCAGCGCGTAAGGCGTGTTCTCGAACTTGTTGTGGCGCTGGCGCAGCTCCAGCGTCTTGGCCACGAAAAACGCGCGCGGGTCCATCACCGCCTTGAGTGCGCGGCTGAGGGCGGCAAACAGGGCGCGGTTGCCCGTGACGCATCGCGATTCGAGCAGCGAGGTTTGCACCGTCACGTCTTTTTCGGCCTCGGCCACGCAGTCGCTGACGGTGCGCACGCTGGAGCCGATCTCCAGCCCCGCGTCCCAGCAGCTGCCAATGAAACCCTCGATGCGGGCCTTGAGTGCGGGGTCGGTCTCGGGCGAGGCGCCGTCGGGCAGCAGCACCAGCACATCCACGTCCGAGTGCGGAAACAGCTCGCCGCGCCCGAAGCCGCCCGCGGCCACCAGCGCGTAGGGCGCCTCGAACCCGGCTTGCCGCCACAGCGCCTTCAGCGTGTCGTCGGCCAGCGCGCTCAGGCGCTGCAGCGCGCTGTGCACGCCGCGGGTCGACGCGCCGCTGGCCCCGACGGCCTGCAGCAGCTCGGCTTTTTTCTGGCGGTAATTTTCCCGGAGGGCGGGCAGATCAGACATGCGGGGCAACCAAAAGCGAACGCGGCGCGGGGGCGGGCGTTCGGGGTCAGCGAAGCGGCATCGGGCGTGGGCTCGAACGGCGGTGCAGCAAGGGCGGCTCAGGCGTTGACGAAGGGCGGCGGCGGCGGCGCGCCGGCCGATAGCGTCAGCACGTCATAGCCCGTCTCGGTGACGAGGATGGTGTGCTCCCATTGCGCCGACAGCGAATGGTCCTTGGTGACGATGGTCCAGCCGTCGCCCATCTCCTTGATGTCGCGCCGGCCGGCGTTGATCATGGGCTCGATGGTGAAGGTCATGCCCGGCACCAGTTCTTCGAGGGTGCCGGGCTTGCCGTAGTGCAGCACCTGCGGCTCTTCGTGGAAAACCCGACCGATGCCGTGGCCGCAGAACTCGCGCACCACTGAAAAGCCGTTGCTCTCGGCGAACTTCTGGATCGCCCAGCCAATGTCGCCCAGCCGCGCGCCGGGCTTGACCTTGACGATGCCGTGCCACATGGCCTCATACGTCATGGAACACAGGCGCTTGGCCGCGATCGAGCTTTCGCCGACGACAAACATGCGGCTGGTGTCGCCGTGCCAGCCGTCCTTGATGACGGTGATGTCCACGTTTACGATGTCGCCCTTTTTCAGGGGCTTGTCGTTCGGGATGCCGTGGCACACCACGTGGTTGACCGAGGTGCACAGGCTTTTGGGGTAGGGCGTGTAGCCCGGCGGCTGGTAGCCCAGCGTGGCCGGAATGGTGCCCTGCACCTGGGTCATGTACTGGTGCGCCAGGCGGTCGATTTCATTGGTGGTAATGCCCGGCTTGATATGGGGCGTGAGGTGGTCCAGCACTTCGGATGCGAGCCGGCCTGCAATGCGCATGCCCTGTACGCCCTCGGTGTCTTTGTAGGTGATCGTCATGCGCGAATTATCCCACCGGGGGCGGAATGCTGCGCCGCTGGGGCCGTCGGGGCACAGGTAAAATCGGGACGTCCCGCAAAACCCCCGAAAACCCCTGCGATACCCTGCCATCCGGTCTGTGGAGCGGCCCAGTCAGCGCCGCCGCCACGACCCCACCCATCGCTTCTTTGCCGCTGCTTCGCCTCCGCTCTTCACCTACCCGCCACCACCGTGACCCTGCACATCACCCCCTTTGAAGGCGCCAACGCCCTGAGCGAGTTCCGCGTCCAGCAACTGCTGCCCCGCCTGCAGGCCGTCCACGACCGCATCAGCGGCATCAGCGCGCGCTTTGTGCACCTGGTCACGTCGGTGGAGCCGCTGTCCGATGCCGACCACACCCGGCTGGCCGCGCTGCTGACCTACGGCGAGCCGACCACCGGCGGGCGCGACGGCGCGCTGATCGTCGTGTCGCCCCGGTTTGGCACGGTGTCGCCCTGGGCGTCCAAGGCCACCGACATCGCTCACAACTGCGGTCTGGCCGTGAAACGGGTCGAGCGCATCACCGAATACCGGGTGGCGTTGAAGGCCCCGTTGCTGGGCAAGGCCACCCTCAGCGACGCCCAGCGCGACGCGGTGGCCGCGCTGCTTCACGACCGCATGACCGAGAGCGTGATGGCCGAGCGCGCCCAGGCCTACGGGCTGTTCACCGAGTTGCAGCCCGCGCCCATGGCGTCGGTAGACGTGCTGGGCGGCGGCCGGGCGTCGCTGGAGCAGGCCAACGCGCAGTTCGGTCTGGCGCTGGCCGATGACGAGATCGATTACCTGGTGGACGCCTTCACGGGCCTGAAGCGCAACCCGACCGACGTGGAACTGATGATGTTCGCGCAGGCCAACAGCGAGCACTGCCGCCACAAGATCTTCAACGCGCAGTTCACGATTGATGGAGTGCCGCAGGACAAGAGCCTGTTCGGCATGATCCGCCACACCCACCTCATCAGCCCGCAGCACACCGTGGTGGCGTACTCGGACAACGCCTCGGTGATGGAAGGCTCTGAAATCGAGCGTTTTATAGCCAAAAGTGCTTCTGGTCCGCATCAGCTGGTCATTAATAGCTATGAAAAGCATAGCGCCTTGGCCCACATCCTGATGAAGGTGGAGACCCACAACCACCCGACCGCGATCTCGCCGTTTCCCGGCGCATCGACCGGCGCGGGCGGCGAAATCCGTGACGAAGGCGCCACCGGCCGCGGCTCCAGGCCCAAGGCCGGCCTGACCGGTTTCACGGTTTCGAAGCTTTGGCCCGACGCAACCGATGGCCAGGCGGCCTACGGCAAACCCGACCACATCGCCAGTCCGCTCCAGATCATGACCGAGGGCCCGCTGGGCGGCGCGGCCTTCAACAACGAGTTCGGCCGGCCCAACCTGCTGGGCTATTTCCGCGAATACGAGCAGACTGCCGCCAGCGACGTGGACACCCTGCGCCGTGGCTACCACAAGCCGATCATGAACGCGGGAGGGCTGGGCACCATCTACTCCGGCCTCACGAAAAAGATCTAATTTCCGCCCGGCACGCTGCTGATCCAGCTGGGCGGCCCGGGCATGCGGATCGGCATGGGCGGCAGCGCGGCCAGCTCGATGGCCACCGGCACCAACGCCGCCGAGCTGGATTTTGACTCGGTGCAGCGCGGCAACCCCGAGATCGAGCGCCGCGCGCAGGAGGTCATCAACCACTGCTGGGCGCTGCAGGCCGACAACCCCATCCTGGCAATCCACGACGTCGGCGCGGGCGGCCTGTCCAACGCCTTCCCCGAGCTGACCAACGACGCCGGGCGCGGCGCCCGCTTCGATCTGCGCGCGGTGCCGCTCGAAGAATCGGGCCTGTCGCCGCGCGAAATCTGGAGCAACGAAAGCCAGGAACGCTACGTGCTGGCCATCGCGCCCGAGTCGCTGCCGCGGTTCCGCGCGTTCTGCGAGCGCGAGCGCTGCCCGTTCGCGGTGGTGGGCGTGGCCACCGAGGCGCGGGAGCTGGTGGTGACCGATGCGGCGGCCGATGGGCCAAAGCCCGTCGAGATGCCGATGGGTGTGCTGCTCGGCAAGCCCCCAAAGATGCACCGCGACGTCAAAACGGTAACCCGTCGCTTCAAGCCGCTCGACCTGACCGGCGTGGACCTGCAGCAAGCCGCCATCGCCGTGCTGAGCCACCCCACGGTCGCGTCCAAGCGCTTCCTCATCACCATCGGCGACCGCACCGTGGGCGGCTTGAGCCACCGCGACCAGATGGTCGGGCCGTGGCAGGTGCCGGTGGCCGATTGCGCCGTGACGCTGGCCGATTTTAAGGGCTTCGCGGGCGAGGCCATGAGCATGGGCGAACGCACGCCGCTGGCCACGCTGTCCGCCCCGGCGTCCGGCCGCATGGCGGTGGCCGAGGCCATCACCAACCTGCTGGCGGCGCCGATCGAGCTGCCGCGCGTCAAGCTGTCGGCCAACTGGATGGCGGCCTGCGGTGAGCCGGGCGAAGACGCCGCGCTGTACGCCACCGTGCGCGCCGTCGGCATGGAACTGTGCCCGGCGCTGGGCATCTCGATCCCTGTGGGAAAAGACAGCCTGTCGATGCGGTCACGGTGGAAAGACGAACTGGGCGACAGGCAGGTCACCTCGCCCGTGTCGCTGATCGTCACCGCCTTTGCCACGCTGGCCGATGTGCGCGGCACGCTCACGCCGCAACTCGACGCCACCGAGCCCGACACCACGCTGGTGCTGGTCGATCTGGGCCGCGGCCAGCGCCGCATGGGCGGCAGCATGCTGGCGCAGACGCTGGGCCAGACCGGTGACGCCGCCCCCGACCTGGACGACCCGCAAGACCTGGTGAACCTGGTGCGCGCCGTCAACACCTTGCGAGCGCAGGGCAAAATTCTGGCCTACCACGACCGCAGCGACGGCGGCCTGTTTGCCACCGTCTGCGAGATGGCGTTTGCCGGCCAGGTGGGGGTGTCGCTCAACGTCGATCTGCTCATCACCGAAGGCGACGGCATCGCCGACAGCCGCATGGACACCGGCGACGCCAAGAACTGGGCTGGCCAGGTCGGCCCGCGCCGCGACGAGTTGACGCTGCAGGCGCTGTTCAACGAAGAGCTGGGCGTGGTGCTGCAGGTGCGTACCGCCGAGCGCAACGCGGTGATGCAGACGCTGCGCGAGCACGGCCTCTCCAAGCACAGCCATTTCATCGGCAAAACCCGTCCGGCAGCCTCCACCGTGGACGCCGGCAAGGGCCAGGTGCAGGTCTGGCGCGACACCAAAACCGTGTTCAGCGCCGCCCTGCAAGACCTGCAGCAGGTGTGGGACAGCGTCAGCTGGAAGATCTGCCAGCAGCGCGACAACCCGACCTGCGCGGACGCCGAACACGCCGCCGTTGGTGATAAAAATGACCCGGGAGTCCACGTCCAGCTGTCATTCGATGCTTCCGAAAACATAGCGGCTCCGTACCTGAACCTCGCCAAGCAAGGGCCGGGATTGGGCCTTTCCAGGCCCAAGGTCGCCATCCTGCGCGAGCAGGGCGTCAACTCGCACATCGAGATGGCCTACGCCTTCACCGAGGCTGGCTTTGAGGCCTACGACGTGCACATGACCGACCTGCAAACCGGCAGGGCGCGGCTACAGGATTTCAAGGGCGTGGTGGCCTGCGGCGGCTTCAGCTACGGCGATACGCTCGGCGCGGGTGTCGGCTGGGCGCGCGGGGTCCTGTTCAACCCGGCGCTGGCGGAGCAG
>JANOBJ010000094.1:0-13027 GCA_031411575.1 Betaproteobacteria bacterium
GGCCTACCTGGGCGACGCCACCGTCGGCGAGCGCGTCAACTACGGCGCCGGCAGCATCACGGCCAACTACGACGGCGCCAACAAGCACCGCACCGTGATCGAGGCCGACGTGCACATCGGCAGCAACTGCGTGCTGGTGGCTCCCGTCACCATCGGCGCCGGCGGCACCGTGGGCGGCGGCTCCACGATCACCAAAAACACCCCGCCCGGCGCCCTGAGCGTGGCGCGCGGCAAGCAGGTGAGCGTGGCGGGGTGGAAGCGGCCGGAGAAACTGAACAAATAATCCGACAACGTGTGAAGAGACGTGCGAGGCGCGCTCTACGACTCGCACTCGCGTCAGCCCTGCTGCCCGCTGCGCGCCAGCCCCACAATCCCCGCCACCACCACCGCCGCGCCCACGATTTGCAGCGCGTTGAGCGTCTGGCCCAGCAGCAGCCAGCCCATGACGATGGCGGCTACCGGTTCGATGTTGGAGGCCGGGGCGTTGCGCGCCATGTCCAGCCGCGGCATCAGCACGAACAGGGTGGAAAAGGCGGTGCCGTAGAGCAGGGTGAGGCCGGCCAGGCCCAGCCAGCCGGGCGCGTCGTTGGGCCAGTGCAGCGCGGTGCCCACCGCGCCCTGCGCAGCGGCGCCCAAGCCGCCGGCCAATGCGAGGCCGCAGGCGCCGCCCAGCAGCAGCGTGACCAGCGACATGGTGCTGAAGCTGCGCAAAGCGCCCACCACCGACTTCACCCGGTGGTCGGTCACCCACATGGCGAACGCGAACAGCACCGACGCAGCCAGCGCCAGCGCGACACCGGCCCAGAACGCGGCGCCGGTATCGGTGACGAGCCGCAGCCGGCCGGGCACGTCCAGCGCCAGCACCAGGCCAAACAAAATCAGCGCCATCAGCCCCGAGGCGCGCAGCGTGGGGGGCTTGCCGCCCAGCGCCCACGACACCAGTGTGTACAGCACCGGGTAGGCATTGAACGCCAGCAGGGCCAGCGCCACCGGGATGCGCGCCACCGACGCGTACAGGCACAGGCTCTGCAGCGTGATCAGCCCGCCCAGCACCGCCAGCCAGCGGCCGTTGCCCGGCGGCGGGCGCAGCGGCACGCGCTGCCACAGCACGATGCCCAGCAGCGCCACGGCCGTGAGGCCCGAGCGCATCAGCACCGCCGTGGCCAGGCCCGTGCCGTGGTCAAACGCGATGCGCGCGGCGATGTGGTTGCCGCCGAACAGTACCCCCAGCACCAGAATGATCGTGAGGGCGGTGCGGCGCGGCAGCGGGGTGGTCATGGGGCAAGGCTAGCGGAAAAGACGGCGGCGGTAGCGCAGGGAAGGGCGGAGGTCAGCG
Source organism: Betaproteobacteria bacterium (assembly GCA_031411575.1). Taxonomy (GTDB): domain Bacteria; phylum Pseudomonadota; class Gammaproteobacteria; order Burkholderiales; family Burkholderiaceae_C; genus JANOBJ01. Next base: position 1,337 of record JANOBJ010000094.1, read on the forward strand.
CAGAGCAAGACAGGCAGCAATGGATGTGTCAATGCTATATTAGTTATAGCAAACTATGACCGAGAGGCGCCGACGATCGGCACTTTTGGCTCAAATTTGCTGCGTTTGAGGCTGAAGAAGGCACGCACGTTGCGCACGTTGGCGTCGCTGGTGAACAGCCGCTGCGCCAGCGCCAGGTAAGCCGGCATGTCGGTGGCGTGGACGATCAGGCAGAAGTCGGGCCCGGGCGAGACCCGGTAGCACTGCTGCACCGCGTCGTCGGCCGACACGCGGGCCTCAAACGCGTCCAGCAGCTCGGCGCCCTGACGGTCCAGCGTGATCTCCACTACCGCCGTCAGGCCGTGGCCGAGCAGTGGCGCCAGCCGGTCGGCGCTCAAGATGGCGATCTGCCGCTCGATCAGGCCCGCATCGCGCAGCCGCTTGACGCGGCGCAGCGCGGTCGGCGGCGACACGTGCACGCGCTCGGCCAGTGCCTGGTTGGACAGCGAGGCGTCGGTCTGCAGCTGGTCGAGCAGGCGCAGGTCAATCGCGTCGAGTTCTATTTGTTCCATTAACAGATGATTCGTGAAATAAAGCGCGCTTTAAATATCGACATGAAATTAAATACCAAACGTCAAGCTAATTCAACTGTTAATTCAATGCTGGCACGCCTAAAGTTGCCGGAATCGAATTTCTGGAGCAGTCCTTATGTGCGGCATCGTCGGCGCGGTTTCCACCCGCAACATCGTTCCCATCCTGGTGCAGGGCCTGCAGCGGCTGGAGTACCGCGGTTACGACTCGTGCGGCGTAGCGGTGCATGCCAGTGGCCCTGACGCCCGGCAGCCCGCCGGCTTGCGGCGTGCCCGCAGCACCGCGCGCGTGGCTGAGCTGCTGGAGCAGGTGAGCACCGAGCACCTGGAGGGCACCACCGGCATCGCCCACACGCGCTGGGCCACGCATGGCGCGCCGGCCGTGCACAACGCGCACCCGCACTTCAGCCACGGCCCGGGGGCGGACGCAGCCACCGACAAGCCCGGTCGCGTGGCGCTGGTGCACAACGGCATCATCGAAAACCACGACGAGCTGCGCGCCGCGCTGCAGGCGCGCGGCTATGTCTTCAACAGCCAGACCGACACCGAAGTCATCAGCCACCTGATCGACAGCCTGTACGACGGCGACCTGTTTGATGCGGTCAAGCTGGCGCTGCGGCAGCTGCACGGCGCCTACGCCATCGCGGTGTTCCACAAGGACGAGCCGCACCGCGTGATTGGCGCGCGCGCCGGCTCGCCGCTGATCCTGGGCGTCGGCCGGGCTAAGGAAGAGCTGTTCCTGGCCAGCGACGCGATGGCGCTGGCCGGCGTGACCGACCAGATCGTCTACCTGGAAGAGGGCGACGTGGTCGATCTGCAGCTCGGCAAATACTGGATCGAGGACAAGGCGTACAAGCCGGTCACGCGTGCGGTCAAAACCGTGCAGGCCCACAGCGGCGCGGCCGAGCTGGGGCCGTACCGCCACTACATGCAGAAGGAAATCTTCGAGCAGCCGCGCGCCATTGCCGACACGCTGGAGGGCGTGGCGGCCATCGTGCCCGAGCTGTTTGAAGCCTCCGGCAACCACGGCCCCGGCGAGGGCGCGCACCGCACCTTCCAGCAGGTCGACAACGTGCTGATCCTGGCCTGCGGCACCAGCTACTACAGCGGCTGCGTGGCCAAGTACTGGCTGGAAGCCATCGCCAAGGTGCCCACGCAGGTGGAAATCGCCAGCGAATACCGCTACCGCGAATCAGTGCCCAACCGCAACACGCTGGTGGTCACCATCACGCAGTCGGGCGAAACCGCCGACACGCTGGCCGCGCTGCGCCACGCGCAGGGCCTGGGCATGAAGCACACGCTCACCGTCTGCAACGTGGCCACCAGCGCGATGGTGCGCGAATGCAAGCTGGCCTACATCACGCGCGCTGGCGTGGAGATCGGCGTGGCCTCCACCAAGGCCTTCACCACCCAGCTGGCCGGGCTGTTTTTGCTGACCCTGGCGCTGGCCCAGGCCAAGGGCCGCCTGAGCGAGGCCGACGAAGCGCGCCACCTGAAGGCGATGCGGCATCTGCCCGCCGCGCTGTCGGCCGTGCTGGCGCTGGAGCCGCAGATCATCAGCTGGTCGCAAGACTTCGCGGGCAAGGAAAACGCGCTGTTCCTGGGCCGTGGCCTGCACTACCCGATCGCGCTGGAAGGCGCGCTGAAGCTCAAGGAGATCACCTACATCCACGCCGAAGCCTATGCCGCCGGCGAGCTGAAGCACGGCCCGCTGGCGCTGGTGACCAGCGAGATGCCGGTGGTGACGGTGGCGCCCAACGACACGCTGCTCGAAAAGCTCAAGAGCAACATGCAGGAGGTGCGCGCCCGCGGCGGCGTGCTCTACGTGCTGGCCGACGCCGACACCAGAATCGACAGCGGCGAAGGCCTGCACGTGATCCGCATGCCCGAACACTACGGCGCACTCTCCCCGCTGCTGCACGTGGTGCCGCTGCAATTGCTGGCCTACCACACGGCAGTGGCGCGCGGGACGGATGTGGACAAGCCGCGCAATCTGGCCAAGAGCGTGACGGTGGAGTGAGGGATTTGTCTGGTATGCTATAATATATATAGCAAACTATGACCAATGGGAGCGGACCAGGGCGTAAAATTGCCCAAAATGTCCCGTGAGAATCCATATGGGCTGCTGCCGGTCGCGTCGACACCGACCCAAGCTGCTTGAGCTTTCCCAAAGTCTGTCTGGCTGCCCTACCCACAGCCGAATTCTTCCCGGCGAACAACACGGACAGCCGCACTTCAACCTCCGTGGCTAGCCGGATTTACCGCACAGGAGGCCGCGGGGATTGCTCGCTTCTGAAAGCGCTCTCTTGCTTTGCCTGATGGGTGGTCTTTTCGTACACTGCACACGGCAACGCTAACAGTGTGGAAACAAGGTCTGCATGAAAAACAAAACAACCGGGGGCGTCTCATCGCGGGCGGCCTCTAAAAATGACAGTGGTGTGGTCACCATCGAACGGGTGGCTGAGGAGGCAGGCGTATCGCCCAGCACGGTGTCCCGGATCCTGAACGGCACGGCGGTCGTCAGCGCGGCCAAAAAGGCCGCCGTCGACGAGGCAGTGGCCAAACTGGGCTTTGTGCCCAACCCGATGGCACGCGGCCTCGCAGGCGGGCGTACGCTCAGCATTGGTGTCGTGACCCAGGCAATCGACAGTCCGTTTTACGGTGCGTCCTTGCGCGGGATCGAGGATGCGCTGGACCCTGCGGGGTACAGCCCTTTGTTCGTGAGTGGTCATTGGGATGCTGCGACCGAGAGCCGCTGCATCGACATCCTGCTTTCCCGACGGGTCGACGGCATCATCGTGCTGACGGGTCGCCTGACAGACGCGGCCTTGAAATCCGTCGCCAAACGGGTGCCGGTGGTGGTCACGGGGCGATCAATCAAGGCGCCCGGATTGTTCTCGCTCGACTTCGAGAATTTCGATGGCGGGCAGCTGGCGACCCGCCACCTGATTGAGAACGGCCACCGAAAGATTGCCTTCATTTCGGGTGACCCGCGCCACCCAGATGCCGCCCAGCGCCTCATGGGCTACCGGGCGGCACTCGAACAGGCGGGAATCCCGTTCAAGCCGAAGCTCGTGGTGCAGGGCGAATACAGCGAGGCCAGCGGGGTGCAGGCGGTTGCGACGCTGATTGCCAATGGGCAGAATTTCACCGCCATCTTTGCGGCCAACGACCAGATGGCAATTGGTGCCGCGCACGGACTTCAACGCCACGCGCTGCGCGTACCCGACGATGTTTCCCTCGTTGGCTTTGACGACCAGCCCACCTCACTGTATGCCCTGCCACCGCTGACCACGGTGCATCAGCCAGCGTACGAGATGGGACGGCTCGCGGCGGAAGCGGTGCTCCAGCTCTTGGACGGCGTCAAACCCCAACAGACGGTTCCGCCACCTCGACTGATCGTCCGGGATTCCTGCCGGCGGGTCAAAACCTGACGCAGGTCACGGGTCCGGCGTCCTACCGCCAGGTTTGAGTCGCCAACCAGCAAACCTCCGGGATTTCCCTCGGTAGCAACGTCTGCCGAAGACGTATACTTTTATGAAAGCGCTTTCAGAAAGCGCTCCCTGAGCTGCCATCAGCCGGAGACGGGTATGCGGGTTTTTCAATTGAGAGGGTGCCTTGCAACAGGCGCGGTGTGCCTGGGACTGCTGGCGTTCACCGGATCTGTCGCGCAAGCGCAGCAGGTCCTGACGGTGGCGGCTTTCCCGGCTGTCGACGAAATCGTGCGCGCGGCGATCCCAGCCTGGAAACGGCTTTATCCCAATATCGAGATCAAGGTCGTGAGTCGCCAATTCGCGGACCACCACACGGCAATGACTACCGCGCTTTCCACCTCGTCATACCTGCCCGACGTGATGGCACTGGAAGTGGGCTACGTGGGCCGATTCGCGCAAGGAAATGGCCTCGAAGATCTGTCCAAGCCACCGTACAACATTGGCGAGCACAGGGAACGCTACGTTCCGTATGCCTATCAGCAAGCGACAAACCGGCTTGGTGCGGTGGTGGCGGCCCCGACAGATATCGGTCCGGGCACGCTGCTGTACCGTGCGGACATCTTGGCCAGGGCGGGCGTCACAGAAGCCGAGCTCACCCGGTCGTGGGAAAGTTATGTGGCCGGTGGCGTGCGTATCAAGCAGACAACGGGTGCTTACCTGCTGGCGCACGCACGGGACATGAAGGACATCATCATCCGCACCGGCATTCAACCCGGTGAGGGCCTGTACTTCGACAAGGACTCTCGGGTGCTGGTGAACACGCCGCGCTTTGAGCGCGCCTTCGCGTTGGCGCGAGAGATTCGCCGCCAGAAGCTGGATGCTCGTGTTTCCGCGTGGTCCAACGAATGGTCCGAGGGTTTCAAGCGCGGTACTCTGGCCACCCAGCTCACCGGTGCGTGGCTGGCAGGGCATCTCAACAACTGGCTTGCCCCCGGCACCACTGGCCTGTGGCGCGCCGCGCAGTTGCCGGAGGGTGCTTCAGCCGCCTATGGCGGAACCTTCCTTGCTCTCCCCAAAGGGTCGCCTCTGGCCAGCAAGCTGATGGCTTGGGAGCTCATCAAGCTGCTCACACTGGATCGAGAGCGTCAGCTGGCAGCGTTCAAGTCGCAGGATGCGTTTCCCGCCCTTCGGTCGGCGCAGGAAGATCCGTTCTTCGACCTGCCCATTGCTTTCCTTGGCGGGCAGGTGGCGAGGACCATGTGGCGGGAGGCTTCGAGCCGCGCGGTGGCCGTATCGGTGCACAAACAGGACTCGTTTGCCGATGAAGTGATCAACACAGAACTGGACAAGGTGCTGGATCGGGGCAAAGAAATCAAAACCGCCTTGACCGACGCTCAGCGTTTGCTGGAAAAACGGGCGCACCGCTGAGGGTCAGATCATGGGTCGATCTGCTCCACTCCTCTCCACCTGGCGCACGGCAAACCGGGCGAGGTCCTGGCGTCTGTCGCCGAAATGGGCGCCGTACGTATTCATCAGCCCTTTCCTCATTCTGTTCCTGGTGTTCGGAATGTTTCCGCTGCTTTTTTCGCTTTATCTCGCATTCCAGGTCTGGGAGCCAACCAACGGACTGTCTGCGATGAAGTATGTCGGAGTGGAGAATTTTGTTTTCTCGCTCCAAGATGAGTGGTTCTGGAAGTCACTGAAAAACACCGGATGGCTGGCGGTCACCTCGGGTGTGCCACAGCACCTGGTCGCGATTCCGCTGGCCTACTTCATCCACTCTTCTTTCAAGCGGCTGCGCAATGCGGTGGTGGGCGCCTACTTCCTGCCCTACATCACGTCCACTGTCGCCATCGCGATCATGTTCAGCTCGTTGTTCTCGACCGACTTCGGCCTCATCAACCTGGGCCTGCAAGGGCTGGCCAGCGTTCCGGGATTGGGTTGGCTGTCCCCGGCGGAGCCTATTGACTGGATGGGTCGACCGGAGCACATCAAGCCGGCGATCTCGATGATCGTGTTCTGGCGGTACGTCGGGTTCAATGTGGTGCTGTACCTGGCGGCTCTTCAAACGATTCCCAAGGACCTCTACGAAGCAGCCGCCATGGACGGCGCAGGACGACTCCAGCAGTTCTGGTACATCACTCTACCCAGCCTGCGCCCGATGATCTACTTTGGCGTGACGCTGAGCGTGATTGGTGGTCTGCAGCTGTTTGAAGAGCCCTTCATCCTGACCGGTGGCCGAGGTGGCTCCGACCAGGCTGGCATGACGACGGCGATTTACCTGTACCGCATGGCATTTGATTTCAATGATTTTGGTGCGGCGAGCGCCATGTCTTGGCTGCTGTTTGTCGTCGTGGTCTTGTTGACTTACCTGACCAATCGCGCCTTCAGGCCACGACCGGGCACTGGATCATGAAAAGCGAACGCCTCGCGCCTTGGGCCGCCTACTGCATGGTTGGCGTCGGCTCGCTCATCATGCTCGCTCCGTTCTACTTCATGTTCGTGTTTGCCACGCACTCCCGGACCGAAATCTTCAGCCTGCCGCCACCGCTGTTTTTCGGCAACGATTTCTTCAGCAACCTCAGCATTCTGACCGCACGCATTCCGTTCTGGCGCAATCTGGGCTGGAGCGTCTATGTGGCTATCGTTTCCACGGCGCTTACGCTGCTGTTCTGTTCAATGGCTGGCTATGCGTTCGCGCGGTTTGATTTTCGATGGAAGAACGCATTGTTCGCACTGGTGATGGGCACCATGTTGCTGCCGTCATTCATGAACATGATCCCGACCTTCATTGTTATGGACGCACTCGGATGGATTGATCAGCCCCGAGCGTTGTACCTTCCCGGCGCGGCCAGTGCATTCGGCATCTTTCTGATGCGCCAGTTCGTGACCACCTCCATACCCAAGGATCTGATTGAGGCCGCGCGAATGGACGGCTGCAGCGAGTTCGGCATTTACGCGCGCATCGTCGTTCCGTTGCTCAAGCCGGCCATGGGCACGCTGGGCCTGATCACTTTCATCGCTTCCTGGAACAACTTCATTGGTCCGCTGATCGTGATGCGCTCTCCCGAGATGTACACGCTGCCGCTGGCGTTGCGCAGCCTGCAAAGCCCGGTCGACACCGAATGGGGTGCGCTGATGGCTGGCTCGGCCATTGCCACCGTTCCGCTGATCGTGCTATTCATGATGTCGTCGCGGCAACTTATCTCTGGCCTGACGGCTGGCGCCGTGAAGTGACGGCCAGCCCTGTCAGGACTACTCCTCAAATCATTTAAAAACCCAACATGCCACTTCACGAACACCACCCCCATCCGCCCCGATTTCCCGATAGCTTTGTATGGGGCGTGGCCACCAGCTCATTTCAGATCGAAGGAGCTGCGACCCTGGATGGCAAGGGGCCATCCATCTGGGATACCTTCTGCCGGCAGCCTGGCGCCATTGCAGACGGCAGCAATGGCGATGTAGCCTGCGAACATGTCAAGCGCTGGGAGCAGGATCTGGACCTTATTGCCGACCTGGGCGTTGACGCCTACCGTTTCTCGGTGTCCTGGCCACGCGTGCGCCCCGGTGGCAGTGGTGCCTGGAACGAGAAAGGTTTGGACTTCTATGAACGCCTGGTGGACGGGCTGCTTGCGCGCGGCATCAAGCCCTATCTGACGCTCAACCATTGGGACCTGCCCGAAGAGTTGCAGCAGCAAGGCGGCTGGGCGAACCGCGACACCACGCATCGATTTGTCGAATATGCGCAAGGCATCGCCAAGCGCATGGGTGACCGGCTGGCGTCCATCACCACACACAACGAACCTTGGGTCATCGCGGTGCTGGGCCATGAAACAGGCATTTTCGCGCCCGGTATCAAGAATCGCGCCACTGCCATGCAGGCGACCCATCATCTGCTGCTGAGCCATGGCATGACGCTGCAGGCTTTGCGGGCCGACGGGGGCGATACCCGGCTGGGCATTGTGCTCAACCTCTCGCCCATGCATCCGGCCACCGATACGCCAGCGGATCTGGAGAAGACCCGGTTGGAAGACGGAAAGCTGCTGCGCTGGTATATGGACCCGTTGTTCCGCGGCAGTTACCCCGAGGATGTGCTGGCCCATCTGGGTGCAGATGCGCCGCAGGTGCACAAGGGAGACATGGACATCATCTCCACACCGATGGATTTCCTGGGCGTCAACTACTACTCGCGATCAGTGGTCAGTGCGCAAGGCCCCTGGGATGTGCACAGCAGCGGTCGTGAAATCACCGATATGGGCTGGGAGGTGTATCCGGAAGGGCTGACCGAACTGCTTGTTCGCATGCATCACGATTACGCCGTTCCGCCGCTGTATGTGACTGAGAACGGTGGCGCCTTCAAGGACCGGCTGGAAGATGGGCGGGTCCATGACACACAACGCCGGGACTACATCTCGCGTCACATTGCTGCTGTCGCGGATGCCATGCGGCAGGGGGTGCACATGGAGGGCTACATGGTCTGGAGCCTGCTCGACAACTTTGAGTGGGCATCGGGGTATGAGAAGCGCTTCGGCATCGTGCACGTTGACTATGAGACACAGAAGCGAACCCTCAAAGACAGCGCGCTTTGGTACCGCGATTTCCTTCGCGACCAGAAGGCGACGCGCTTGCGGCAGGACGTGGTTCCTCTGGCGCTGTCAGGCAGTCACGATAGCGCGGTTTCCTCCGCGTCTTCGGGGGACTGAATTGGGTCAGGTTTCGCTTCGCGGAATACGCAAGAGTTTTGGCGCGGCGGATGTCATCAGGGGCATCGATCTGGAGGTGCGCGACGGAGAGTTCCTGGTCTTTGTCGGCCCGTCGGGGTGCGGCAAGTCGACCACGCTGCGCATGATTGCCGGGCTTGAGAGCATCACTGCCGGCGGTCTTCTGATCGATGGCGCACGCGCCAACGACTTGCGACCGTCTGACCGCGGAGCAGCCATGGTGTTTCAGAGCTACGCCCTGTATCCGCACATGACGGTCGCGGAGAATATGGCGTTCTCGCTCAAGATGGCCGGCATGCCCCGCGCCCAGCGCGACGAGCAGGTGACCAAAACTGCCGACATCCTGCGCATCACGGAACTGCTGGGGCGGCTGCCGAAGGACCTCTCAGGAGGTCAGCGTCAGCGGGTGGCGATTGGCCGGGCCATCGTCCGCAAGCCCAAAGTTTTTTTGTTCGACGAGCCCCTCTCCAATCTCGATGCCGCTCTGCGGGTCAATATGCGTATCGAGCTTTCGCGCCTCCACGAGGAGCTTGGGACGACGATGATCTACGTGACCCACGACCAGGTCGAGGCGATGACCATGGGCGACCGCATCGCGGTTTTCAACAAAGGTATCGTAGAGCAGCTGGGTGCGCCCATGGACCTCTACAAGCAGCCGGCCAACGAGTTTGTTGCCGGTTTTATCGGCGCACCCAGAATCAATTTCGTCGACCGTCCCGGCGGCGATTCGACGCCCGCGCACCGTTCCCTTTGGGATGCACTGACAGGTGCGGCGCCGGCCACAGTACAGCGCGCCGGGCTTCGGCCCGAGCACCTGAAGGTGGTAGCCGCTGGGCAGGGTATTCCGGCGCAGGTCGAGCTGGCCGAGCATCTGGGTGACAGTTCCATCATCCACCTGCGCGTCGACGGTATCGCCGAGTTGCTGAGCGCCAAGGTAGGCGCCAGCTATGACGGGCTAGCCAGTGGGCAGAGTGTGGGTCTGGCGCCCGACGCGGCCTGGGTCTTGAGTTTCGACGCCGATCAACGACTTGCAGCATGCAAATGAGCACCAAAATCAAAATCTCCAGGAAGCCCGCTTCGTCCACTCTGGCTGCGACCGACGCGAAGTCAGCCAAAACGGCCCCTGCCTCCAAGTCGAAACCGGTGAATCCCGCTGCACCACCGAGCCATTCGGCGGCCGTGCCCAGCAAGATTCCCGGCTGGAAGCTGGTCTGGCACGATGAGTTCGAGGGCAGCGAGATCGACCGCAGCAAGTGGGATTTCGATATCGGCAACGGCTTCTTTGACTACACGACACATACCTGGATCGCCGGCTGGGGCAACGAGGAATTGCAGTACTACACCGACGCGCCGGCCAATGCGTCGGTCAAGGACAGCCTGCTGACCATCCGCGCGCAGAAGGAAGTTCTGCATGGCTGCGGCTACACGTCAGCGCGGCTGAAGACGCGCCAGCGCGATGGCACGCCGCTGTTCACGAAGCGCTACGGCCGGTTCGAGTTCCGTGCCAAGGTGCCCTGGGGCAAGGGCCTGTGGCCGGCGCTGTGGATGCTGCCGCAGGCCGACACCTACGGCGGGTGGCCCGCCAGCGGCGAGATCGACCTGATGGAGATCGTCGGCGAGAAGCCGCGCGAGGTGCTCAACAGCATCCATTTCGGCTCGCCGGGCACCGACGCACGCGCAATGATCACCCACGTGCATCCGCTGCCCGGCGGCGGCACCGTGGCCGACTGGCATGTCTACGCCTGCGAATGGGAGCCAGGCGAGATCCGCTTCTACGTCGACGACGTACACACCAGCACGCGCGACCACTGGTGGAGCAGCGGCAAAGTCGACGCCAAGGGCAAGGGCATCGTCGCGGGCCGCGCCAACGACCTGCACCCTTGGCCAGCCCCGTTCAACGAGCCGTTCTACCTGCTGATGAACGTTGCGGTGGGCGGCAACTTCCCCGGCGTCCCCAACCCCGAGACGCACTTTCCAGCCGATCTGGTCGTGGACTACGTGCGCGTCTACGAGAAAGTCGGCGGCGATGGTCCAGTGCGGCCTATCGGCAAGGGGCGGTTCCCCTGGCAGGCAGTCAAGAAGAAGCGCTGAGCCCGGAGCGTACTGACACCACACCGTTCTACGCTCAGCGCTCCTCATCACGCTGAAATGCACTGAAGGCAAAGACATGTCCAAACCCCAACCCGACAGCAAATTGACCGGTGCCACTGGCGACCACCAGGGCGAATCGAGCAACGCCGTAGCGCCGCGTTCGGGCGCCGACCCGGGTGTCACCGCCCGGCCAAGCGCCTGGACCAGTAGTGGACCCACGGTCTGGACCGTCGAGGCACGCGACGCGCTGAGCGTCGCGTTCAGCGCTACGTTGCAGCGCGGCGTGCACGGTCTGTGTTTCAGCCCCTATCTGGAAGGCCAGCAGCCCGGATCGCAGATCGTCGAGGCGCAGATCCGCGAGCGCCTGCGAATCCTCCAGCCCCATTCACGTTGGGTGCGGAGCTTCTCGTGCACCGATGGCCATGAGCAGACGCCGCGCGTCGCACGGGAACTTGGTCTGAAGACATTGGTGGGTGCCTGGCTAGGCACCGACGCCGGCATCAACGAGCGCGAACTGCAAGGCGTGATTGAGGTCGCACGCGCCGGCCACGCCAACATCGTGGCCGTCGGCAATGAGGTGCTGTTGCGCGAGGACATGAGCGAGGACGAACTGCTCGCCTGTATCCAGCGTGTCAAGGATGCGCTGCCCGGCGTGCCGGTGGGCTATGTCGATGCCTACTACCTGTTCGAAAAACACCCACGCATCACCGCCGCGTGCGATGTCGTGATGACCAACTGTTATCCCTTTTGGGAAGGATGCCCGCGAGAGCTGGCCCTTGCCTACATGCAGACCATGGTGCAGCGCACGCGCGCTGCAGCGCCGGGCAAGCGCGTTCTGATCAGCGAGACCGGCTGGCCCGACCAGGGCAGCCCGTT
>JANOBJ010000095.1:0-6578 GCA_031411575.1 Betaproteobacteria bacterium
GCCACCTGTCCGGCTTTCCTGACCACGACCACCGTTGTCATGCTGGCACTCTTACAGCAGCACGCGGCGGAAGTCGCCCAGTATCTGGGCCAGGTAGACATTGAAACGCGCTGCCGACGCGCCGTCGATGACCCGGTGGTCCCAGCTCAGCGACAGCGGAAGCATCAGCCGCGGAACAAAGGCCGATCCGTTCCAGACCGGCTCCGTGGTGGATTTGCAGACGCCCAGAATGGCCACCTCGGGCGCGTTGATGATGGGTGTGAAGTAACGCCCGCCGATGCCGCCCAGAGAGGAAATCGTGAAGCACGCGCCGGACATCTCGCCCGGACTCAGCTTGCCATCGCGCGCCTTTTTCGCCAGTTCGCTCATTTCCTGGGATATCTGCATGATGCCCTTCTTGTCGGCATCCTTGATCACCGGCACCACCAGCCCGTTGGGCGTGTCGGCTGCAAAGCCGATGTGGAAGTACTGCTTGTAGATCAGCGCATCACCATCCAGCGAGCTGTTGAACTCGGGAAACTTCTTGAGCGCCGCCACGCAGGCCTTGATCAGGAAGGCCAGCATCGTGACCTTGACGCCAGATTTTTCGTTTTCCTTGTTGGTGGAAACGCGGAAGGCTTCCAGATCGGTGATGTCGGCGTCGTCGTGGTTGGTGACAGCCGGAATCATGATCGCGTTGCGCAGCAGATTGGCTCCGCTGATCTTCTTGATGCGGCCCATCTCCTTGCGCTCGATCGGGCCGAACTTGGCGAAATCCACCTTTGGCCAGGGAATCAGCCCGAGCCCGGCGCCGTCGCCACCGCCAGCCGGCGCCTTGGCGGCCTGCGCCTTGGTCTGCGTGGCACCAGCCATGACCGATTTGGTGAATCCCTGGACATCCGCCTCGATGATGCGGCCTTTAGGGCCACTGCCCTTGACCTCTTCCAGCGGCACACCCAGTTCGCGCGCAAACTTGCGCACCGAGGGCGATGCGTGCGGCAGGCCCACCGGAGCGCTCGTGGGGTTGTGCGCAGGCACGGCAGCGACAGCGGTTGCAGGCGAAGTTGCAGCGGCTGCCGGTGCCGGGCTGGTGGCGGCAGCAGGCGCCGCTGCTGCGGGTGGTGGCGCCGAAGCGGGCGCCGCCGCCGTGCCTTCCAGAATGGCCAGCAGATCCCCAATATTGAGTGTGTCGCCGAGCTTGACTTTGAGGTCCTTGAGCACGCCCGCGGCCGACGAAGGAATCTCCATTGACGCCTTGTCTGACTCCACCGTGATCAGGCTCTGCTCAACCTTGATGGTGTCGCCGGGCTTCACGAACACCTCGATGACGGCAACGTCCTTGAAGTCGCCAATGTCGGGCACGCGCACCTCAATGGGGCCAGTCACCGCCGGAGCCGACGTCGGGGCGGCTGGGGCCGCAGCGGCGGGCGCCGGGGCAGTGGCTGCAGGAGCGGTGGCCGGGGCGGCTGCCGGCGCAGAAGCAGCAGCGCCTTCAGCCTCCAGCACCAGCACGACCGAACCTTGCTTGACCTTGTCGCCCAGCTTGACCCTGAGCTCCTTCACCACGCCAGCCGTGGACGACGGGATTTCCATCGACGCCTTGTCTGACTCCACCGTGATGAGCGATTGCTCGGCCTTGACCATATCGCCGGCCTTGACCAGCAATTCGATGACCGCGACTTCATCGAAGTCCCCGATATCGGGGACCTTTACTTCTACCAATGCCATGTTTGTCTCCGTTGTTCTTATGCGTACAGGGGATTCACTTTATCGGCATTGATGCCGTATTTTTTGATGGCCTCGGCCACCTTGGACACCGGCACGGCCCCGTCTTCGCTCAGCGCCTTGAGCGCGGCGACGACGACGTAGTGGCGGTTCACCTCAAAATGCTCGCGCAGCTTGCTGCGGAAGTCGCTGCGGCCGAAGCCGTCGGTACCCAGCACCTTGTAGGTACGGCCCTTGGGGATGAACGGCCGGATCTGCTCGGCGTAGGCCTTCATGTAGTCGGTGGACGCGATCACCGGCCCAGCGTGCTTGTCGAGCTGCTGTGCAACGAAGGAGACGCGCGGGCTCTTGTCGGTCGGGTGCAGCAGGTTCCAGCGCTCCGCGTCCTGGCCGTCGCGGGTGAGTTCGTTGAAGCTCGGGCAGCTCCACACATCGGCAGCGATGCCCCACTCTTTTTCCAGCAGCTCCTGCGCCGCGATGCTCTCGCGCAGGATGGTGCCCGAGCCCAGCAGCTGCACGCGGTGCTTGGCGTCCTTCGCTGTTGAGGGCTTGCACAGGTACATGCCCTTGATGATCTGGTCTTCGGTGCCCGCGGCCAGGCCCGGCATGGGGTAGTTTTCGTTCAGGAGCGTGAGGTAGTAGTACACGTTGTCCTGCTTTTCCACCATGCGCTTCAGGCCATGGTGCAGGATCACACCCACTTCGTGCGCGAAGGTCGGGTCGTAGCTGATGCAGTTGGGGATGGTGCCCGCCATGATGTGGCTGTGGCCATCTTCGTGTTGCAGGCCTTCGCCGTTCAGCGTCGTGCGGCCCGAGGTTCCGCCCAGCAGGAAGCCGCGGGCCTGCATGTCGCCCGCCGCCCAGGCCAGATCGCCGATGCGCTGGAAGCCAAACATCGAGTAGTACACATAGAACGGCACCATGATGCGGTTGCTGGTGCTGTAACTGGTGGCCGCGGCAATCCAGCTGCTCATGCCACCGGCTTCGTTGATGCCTTCCTGCAGGATCTGGCCGGCCTTGTCTTCCTTGTAGTACATGACCTGGTCTTTGTCGACCGGGGTGTACTGCTGGCCTGCGGGGTTGTAGATGCCGACCTGGCGGAACAGCCCTTCCATGCCGAAGGTGCGCGCCTCGTCCACCAGGATGGGCACCACGCGCGGGCCCAGGGCCTGGTCGCGCAGCAGCTGCGTGAGAAAGCGCACATAGGCCTGCGTGGTGGAGATTTCACGACCTTCCACGGTCGGTTCCAGCACCGCCTTGAAGGTGTCGAGCGACGGCACCGTGAATTGCTCGTCGGCCTTGGTGCGACGGTGCGGCAGGTAGCCACCGAGCGCCTTGCGGCGTTCGTGCAGGTACCGCATCTCCGGCGTGTCGTCGGCCGGCTTGTAGAACGGCAGCTCGGCAATCTGGCTGTCGGGGATGGGAATGTTGAAACGGTCGCGGAAGGCCTTGATGTCTTCGTCGGCCAGCTTCTTGGTCTGGTGAACGGTGTTCTTGCCTTCGCCAATCTTGCCCATGCCGAAACCCTTGACGGTCTTGATCAGCAGCACGGTCGGCTGGCCCTTGTGTTTGACGGCGGCGGCATACGCGGCATAGACCTTGTGCGGGTCGTGCCCGCCGCGACGCAGGTTCCACACCTCGTCGTCAGACATGTGCGCCACCATCTCCAGCGTGCGCGGGTCGCGGCCGAAGAAGTGCTTGCGCACGTAGGCGCCGTCGTTGGCCTTGAACGCCTGGAAATCGCCGTCCAGCGTGTCCATCATGATCTTCTTGAGCGCGCCGTCCTTGTCGCGGGCGAGCAGGGCGTCCCAGTTGCTGCCCCAGATCAGCTTGATCACGTTCCACCCGGCACCGCGGAACTCGCCTTCAAGCTCCTGGATGATCTTGCCGTTGCCCCTGACCGGACCGTCCAGACGCTGCAGGTTGCAGTTGATCACGAAGATCAGGTTGTCCAGCCCTTCACGGGCCGCCAAGCCAATCGCGCCCAGCGACTCCACCTCGTCCATCTCGCCGTCGCCGCAGAAGACCCAGACCTTGCGGTTCTCGGTATTGGCAATGCCGCGTGCGTGCAGGTATTTCAGGAAGCGCGCCTGGTAGATCGCCATCAGCGGGCCGAGGCCCATCGACACGGTGGGGAACTGCCAGAACTCGGGCATCAGCTTCGGGTGCGGATAGCTGGACAGGCCCTTGCCATCCACCTCCTGGCGGAAATTCAGCAACTGTTCTTCGGTGAGGCGCCCTTCGAGGTAAGCCCGTGCATACACGCCCGGCGACACATGGCCCTGGATGTAGATGCAGTCGCCGCCGTGGTGCTCGTTTTCGGCGTGCCAGAAATGGTTGAAGCCAGCTCCGAACATGTGGGCCAGCGACGCGAACGAGCCGATGTGGCCGCCCAGATCACCGCCGTCCGCCGGGTTGTGGCGATTGGCCTTGACCACCATGGCCATGGCGTTCCAGCGCATGTAGGCACGCAGCCGCTCCTCGATCTCGATATTGCCGGGGCAACGCTCCTCGTGGTCGGGCTCGATGCTGTTGACATAGCCGGTGGTGGCCGAGAACGGCATGTCGATGCTGCTTTGGCGCGCATGTTCGAGCAATTGTTCGAGCAGAAAATGCGCGCGTTCGGGGCCTTCGGCGGCGATGACGGCCGAAAGAGCGTCCATCCATTCGCGCGTTTCCTGGCTATCGGCGTCGTTGGCGGCCTGGCCGAACAGGTTGGCGGGGTTTGCTGACATGCGTGTCTCCTGAGTATTTGCCACGTAATTTAGTACGGTTTAGTACGGTTCCCCTAGTTTCTCACACTATTGAGAATTTTTCAAATAGTGCGTTCTTATCTTGTAATATGAAATTTAATGGGATTCCAGAGCAGCCCAAAGGCGGCACTGGACAACGGCGCTACGGGTTTTCTCGGATGAAAAGTCGCGCACTCCCCTACACTTGCAGCCATGCCTGAGCCCCATTCCAATTTGCCCTCGCTGGGCATCACCGTCCCACCCCTCGCGTGGTGGCGTCGCTGGTGGCGCAAGCAAAGCCCGACACGCCAGGACCGCGTGGCCATGCTGGCGCCCCTGGCGGCGGTGCTGCTGTTTCTGGCCGCGATCGTCTCAGCCTTCTGGTACCTGCGCGTTGAGGAGACCGAGCGCGAGCAGGAAGCGGTCAAGCGCGATGTCGAATACGCCCAGCAGCGCATGCGGCTGCGCCTGCTGGAACGCCAGGAACAGCTGATGCGCATTGCGCGCGACCTGTCCAACAAGGAGATCGACCCCGAGGAGTTCATGGGCCGTTCGGAGTCGCTGGTCAGCCAGTACCCCGAGCTGCAGGCGGTTACCTACATCGACGAGCGACGGCGCGTCGTCGCCAGCTACAGCGCGCCCAGCGTGCCGGCAGCGCAGCAACGCGTGGCGGGATCGGTTCTCAAGGTGGGAGAAACCGAAGGCATCTACAGCCTGGCGCGCGACCTGCAGCAACCGGTCTATTCTCAGCCGACTGCATCGACCAACGGCCCCGACCATCCGGCGCTGTTGCAGTTGCACATTCCGCTGTCTGAACAGGGCCGCTTTTCCGGTGTGGTGCTGGGTGAGTACTCCATCGATTTCCTGCTGCGCTATGGCGTGCCTGCGGAGGTCTTGTCCAAATATGCCGTGGCCCTGCTCGACAGCAAGAACCGCGTGATTGCCGGCAACAGCGTGGCCACCCGTGCCCCCGGCAACATCCTGATCCCCTGGAACGCCAACGCCAACACCAATGAATACGAGGTGCCGGTATCGCCGGTCGGCAACGGCCTCATCATCCGCGCCCAGGCGTACCGCACCTCGCTCGGGGTGATCGGCAGCGGCTTGTTCTGGCTGGTCAGTGTGTTGAGCGCAATGACGGCGTGGATGCTCATCACCAACTGGCGGCACACCCGCCGGCGGCTGCAGGCCCAGCAGGCCCTGATCGTGGAAACCAACTTCCGCCGCGCGATGGAAAACTCGATGCTCACCGGCATGCGCGCGCTGGACCTGCAGGGCCGCATCACTTACGTGAACGCGGCGTTCTGCCAGATGACGGGATGGAGCGAAGGCGAACTGGTCGGCCGTACGGCGCCGTTCCCCTACTGGCCCGACAGCGACCGCGAACAGCTGACCCAGCGGCTGGACGACGAGCTGAAGGGGCGCACCACGCCAGGCGGCTTTCAGGTCCGCGTGAAGCGCAAGGACGGCGAGGTGTTCGATGCGCGCCTGTATGTGTCGCCGCTGATCGATGCGGTGGGCAAGCAGACCGGCTGGATGACGTCGATGACCGACATCACCGAACCCAACCGCATCCGCCACCAGCTGTCTGAATCGTACGAGCGGTTCACCACCGTGCTGGAGGCTCTGGACGCCGCCGTGTCGGTGGCGCCGCTGGGCAGCGCGGAGCTGCTGTTTGCCAACAAGCTGTACCGCCAGTGGTTTGGCACCCACACGGCCGGCCATTTGCAGATGGTGGCGCAGGCGGGCGTGCCCGATGCCCCGCCGGCCGACAGTTCCTTTGACGACGTGGACCCCTTCATGGGCTTGCCCACCGGCACCCTGACCGCGGCGCAGGCCGAGAACGCCGAGATCTATGTGCCCGAGCTGGCCAAGTGGCTGGAGGTGCGCTCTCGCTACCTCAACTGGGTGGACGGCCGGCTGGCTCAGATGGTGATCGCCACCGACATCACGCCGCGCCGCCATGCCGAGGAGCAGTCTGCGTCGCAGGCCGAGCGGGCACAGTCGGCCAGCCGGCTGATCACGATGGGCGAGATGGCGTCCAGCGTGGCGCACGAACTCAACCAGCCGCTGACCGCGATCAACAACTACTGCAACGGCATGGTGTCGCGCATCCGCGCCAAACAGATGAAGGAAGAAGAC
>JANOBJ010000096.1:0-10959 GCA_031411575.1 Betaproteobacteria bacterium
GATGTCACCAACACCACGCTGCTGGTGGCGCTGGCCGCCACCTTGCCGCGCCAGATCGAGTTGTCGTCCAATATGCACGGCCTGGCCTCGGGCTGGAACGACCTGCTGGCGGTGTGGACGCGCATCAGCGGCGTGTGCCACGCCATGCAGCCCCGGCCCGACAGTGGCTTTGACGGCCGGGTCGAGTTTGACGGCCTGCAGTTGAGCCGCGGCGAGCAGCAGCTGCCCTGCACCAGTGTGGACGAGGCGCTGCGCCTGATCGCGGCGCGCCCCACCGGTCGCATCCTGGTGCGCGGGCGCAATGGCGCGGGCAAATCCACCCTGCTGGCCGCGTTGAAGGTGCGCCTGGGCGCCGAGGCCTTTTACTGGCCCACCACCGACCGGCTGTCGTTCGCGTTCCTGCGCGGCGCCATGGACAAGGCCGAAGACGCGGCCGATGGCGGCGCGCCCGTGCTGCCGCCGGGTTTTTCGTCCGGCGAACGGCAACTGCGCTCGTTGCAGGAGATCGAGCGCCAGACCCACGCCGCCGTCTATCTGCTGGATGAGTGGGACGCCAACCTGGACGCCCGCAACCGCGCCCAGGCCGAGGCGCTGGTGCAAAGCATTGCTGCGCGCGCCGTGGTGGTGGAGATTTCGCACCGCGACCGGGTGTAGCGGCTGGCGGGTGTTCTGTGGGGTATTTTTGAATCAAATGTGCCTTTTGTCCGCACTGAATGGTCATAGTTTGCTATAAATAATATAGCATTTGATATCTGATGATTGAAGGATACCGCGGCGCCGCGTCGCCACCGGCAGCCAGCGCACCAGCGCCTCAGAACTTGCCGTACTTGAGGTAAGCCTGCTGCGGGTCCATCCCCGCCAGGATGTTGTCGCGCACCAGATTCTCTTTGCCCGAAGCCGCCTCGGCCGCGTCCACGATGGCCGCGGCGTGCGCCAGCGGAATCACCAGCGCGCCATCGCGGTCGCCAAGAAAATAATCACCCGGCTGCACGCTCACGTCGCCCATGCGGATCGGCACGTCCACCCCGCTCGGCAGCCAGCGGCCCACCACATCCTTCGGCGTGAAAAAGCTGTGCCAGGTGGCAAACCCCATGCGCAGCAAAAACTCGGTGTCGCGGCAACCGCCGTCCACCACATAGCCCAGCACACCCTTGCGCTTGAGCGTCTCGCCCGACAGCTCGCCCATCAGCGCCACCTCGTGGTTGTGCGGCTGGCACAGGATCACATGCCCGACCCTGGCCTGCGACAAAAACCCTGTCCAGCCCAGCAGCGTCTCATGCGCCTCAAAACTCCCGAGCCGCCCCTCCAGCGTCTGGATCGGCCCCGCCAGCGTCACCCCCGCCGCCAGCGGTCGGATGTCAGGCGGCAGCACAAACGACTTGAACCCCCGCTCGCGCATGACGTCGTGCACGACGCCGGTGTAGGTGGCGCGGAGGCGCTGGGTTAGGGTGTCCATGGGAGCTCCTTGGGGGATGAGCGGATTGTCCACGAGCTGGCAATCCGCCCAACTTGAGAACGCCCCACGGGCTTGTTGGCCTGCGTTCGTGCGATAGCGGTCGCGGGGTGGTAGCGGTCGTCGGTGCGTACGCGCCAGCGGTTGTTCTCGACCCTGAGCGGAAGTCCCGTTGCCCGACCTTGTCACCTCAAAGCGTTCAAAGGTCTTGTGCTCGCTGACTTGCGGTCTACCGGCGCGGCATGGACGGTATCGACGCGACGCGTGAACCGGTGATTCCGCCAGCTGCACTGATCTAAGCCTAACTGTCTCCGCTATCGTCTCCCGATTCGTCGAACACCAAGCGCAGCGCGTACGGAATGGACAGAGGCTGGGTCACGCCTGCAAACATTACGAGCAGCCGCTGCACCTCGTGCCGGGCAAATCCCGCCGGCGGCACGTGCAGCTCCAGGCGTGCGCGGAGCAGGGTGGTATCGGCCGCGGGTTTCCCCGCTCGCTCGACCTTGCCGCGCGCCTGGCGCATAAGCTTGCCCAGCTCGGTGGGAGCAGGCCCTGCTAGGGGATGCGAGACCGTTTCAGCTAGCCGCCGCAGCAACGACCGGATTGGCGGACGGTCGCCGCTGTTGATACGTTGCGCCACTCGTTGCGTGTCAAGTTCTACCGGGAATGAGATCTCCCCCAAGGCCTGCCGCACGGGTTCCCACGCGGGCTGCGATGGCGCTCCAGCCGGCTGAGCGTCCTTCAGGAGCTGTGCCCATTGCGCCTCCATATCGACGTGGATGATCGAGCCAGTCAGCGCCGCCACGTACAGCGCCGCTTCCAGGCTCAGCCCTTTGAGGATCTGGTTCTGCGCAGTCTTGTCGCCCACTGGGATCGGCCGCAAAAGCGTGTATGGATCGGCCTCGGCCTCTCGCCTGAAATACGCGATAAGCCGTTCCGTTGTCACGGCATCGGCATCTGGCATGTGCTCGGCAATGAAGCGCCGCTGGGACGCCTCTGGCAGGATCCAGATGAAGCGGCGGGTGTCCTCTTCTGCGAGTTTCTGGAGGCGACGCATGCCGCCGCCCTCTGGTGGCTTCCATCCGTCGGTACGTCGCATGAGCACCTCCCGGACATGATGGCCGAGTGGCCCACTGACGTCGCCTGGATCGGGCACCAGATGCACGAGGCCGGCACGGATAAACGGCTCCAGCACCAGGAGCAGCATGACGTTCTTGAGCGTCTGCATCTTGTGGCCGGTTGGCGACTCGATGGGGCTGAACTCGGGCTTCATGCGCGTGCCAAGGAAGAATGGGTTCACGAGCACGATTTCATCGACATACGGCAACCAACCCAGCACCGTCGTCTCAACGGTGCGCGGATCGCTGAAGCCCATGTAGACCGAACGCAGGACTTTCGGGTTGGGCCGCGGTAGCAGGGAAGCCAGATCGGTGTCTTCGGGCCAAAGGCTCGCAAACGCGCGGTGGATACGCTTGACGTGCTCGTCGCTCAGGTTGCGGCGCACGTCCTCCCAGGACGCCCCGTCAGACAGGCCCAAGATGCCCTGAATGGCGGTACAGAACATCAGGTTGCGCTCGCGCAGGCCGTAGACCTCCCAAGACCGGCGTTCTGCGGCCGGCAACCGCTGGCAGCAGTCCTTGAATGCGTAGGCGCTTCCGCAGCCGCAGAAGTCGTTGGCCCCGATGTTCTTGCGGGGGGACTTGCGAGTCAGGAACTCGTGGGCCTTGGACGTACGGCCATGCTCATCCCAATAGCCAGAGGTGCCGTCCGTGTAGCCGACGTAGATTTCCCCGCCAAAGCGCCACAGATCGGCCTTAGGCCGCAGCACCTCGGCGATCAGCGCCCACGATCCGTTGAATTCGCGTTCCGGGTAGAGCCAGGTCTTGTTCGCGGCGGCGATGTAGCGTTTCGCACGCAACTTGAGCAGGTGGTTGATTGCGATCACCTCGTTCCGGTGGAGTCGCCGATCTCGGATGAAGTTGTCGGTGCGCGTCATGCCCACGCCCAGGTGCCGGGCGTTCGTGCGCAGCCGTGTCAGGTCTAGTTGATCCGGCTCCTTCGCATATTCCAAGTGCGTGATGATGATGCAGGTATTGGCGTCCAGCGCGAAAACAGTGTGAGAGCCCATGGCCGCTACAAGCGGATCCTGCGGGTAGGCGCACTGCTGGGACGTGAAATCGACCGCCGCGTTGTAGACGGTCACCGGATGATCCGTCAGAATGAACTTCACGTCCGAGTCCTGCGCCGAGACGATCTCTCGCACACCCTCGACCCACATGGTGCAATGCATCAGGCGCAGAGCCTGCATCTCGACCATTAGGTCGACTTGGGATAGCACGCCGTAGCACGAGCGGATCCAATCCAGCCCTTTAGGCGTTCGCAGCTTCTGCGCTGCCATGTGCTCAAAGAAGTCTTGGAACGACTCATGCACGTCAGTGTGGTTCCCAAGCGCGAAGGCGCGGACTGCTTTCGACCCCCGGTCGTCGATGATGCCAAATAGGTACTTTTCCACATCGTCGTTGACGATCGGACCGAAATGCGTGGTGTACAGATCGAACTCGACGAAGCAGCTGTTTGTGCCCCACTCGTGAAGCGCCTTACGCGGAACTTGCCGGCCATCGGGCAGCGGCTTGAGATCCGGTTTCAGGTTGAGATGGAAAAGGCGGGACTGATCGGGAGCGAGGAAGCCTCGCTGGTACCACTGCGGGACGTAGTGGTTGCTCCGGGCCTTCTGGTTGGTCATTCGCTCACTTGGCTCGTTTTGCGCACGAATTATCTGTCGGCCATTGCGGGCTTTATGGTGGTAGCCGTCCTCCGGCTTGTTCGAAGTTGCCGGGATGGTTGGTCAGCCCCGAACCTGAACTTGGTCAACGACGATTGATGGCCGAAAGCACCGCTCCGCATCAGGGCCAAAATTTCCACCCGTATTCTGCAGCCCACAGCGAGTCTCGACCCCCCTCAATCCCCCATCACCACCCCCTCACGCCGAGGATCAGCGCCGCCCAGCCAGAGCTGCATGCCGTGCGCCTGGCCGCGGGTGATGGCTTGGAGGCCGCTGGTCATGTTCTGCTCGCGCACCTCGTGGCCTTTGGCTTTGAGGGCTTCTACCGTGGCGGGGGCGAAGCGTTTTTCTTCGAGCAACGTGGGGCCGTTGAGCGATGCGAAGTTGGGCAGGTTGATGGCTTGCTGCGGCACCATGCCCCAGTTGAGCACGCCGTACAGGGTCTTGGCGGTGTAGTGAATGATGAGCGCGCCGCCGGGGCTGCCGCCGCTCATGATGAGCTGGCCGGTGGCTTTGTCGAACACCAGCGTGGGCGCCATGGATGAGCGCGGGCGCTTGCCAGGCTGCACGCGGTTGGCCACGGGTTTGCCTTCGGCGTCGGCGGGTGCAAAGCTGAAGTCGGTGAGTTCGTTGTTCAGCAAGAAGCCTTTGACCATCTGGCGCGCGCCAAACACGTCTTCAATCGTGGTGGTCATGGCCAGCGCGTTGCCAAACGCATCGACGATGCTGATGTGGCTGGTGCCGTACTCGGGCTGGTCGGGCATGGGCGCCCAGGCAGCCTTGGCGCCGGTGGGCGTGCCGGGCTTGGCGGTTTTCATGCTTTGCGG
This sequence comes from Betaproteobacteria bacterium, assembly GCA_031411575.1. GTDB lineage: Bacteria > Pseudomonadota > Gammaproteobacteria > Burkholderiales > Burkholderiaceae_C > JANOBJ01. The sequence continues at coordinate 5,063 of JANOBJ010000096.1, forward strand.
CGCGATGGTTTTGGCGCGCGCGGCCAGGTAGGCCGGGTCGAGCAGGCTCATCCAGTTGCCGGCGGGCGGTTGCACAAAATCAGGGTCGCCCAGGTACTGCGCGCGGTCGGCAAAGGCCAGCCGCGAGGCCTCGGTGTACAGGTGCAGCCATTCAGCGCCGGGCAGGCCGTCGGCGCCCAACGGCAGCGAGGCCGCGTTGGTGTTGTTCAGGATGCCCAGAATCTGGCCCACCGCGATGGCGCCCGAGCTGGGCGGCGGAAAGCCGCAGATGCGAAAGTCGCGCGCGATGCCGGTGGCACCGGCGGCGGCCGATGGTTGTGCCCGGTAGTCGCTGCACAGCGGCGCGCGCTTCTTGGGCTGGTAGCCGGCCAGATCGGCCAGGCTGAGCTTGCCGGGGTTGGTGGCGTGCTTTTGCACCTTGTCCACCATGGCCTGCGCCACTTCGCCTTCGAGCAGGCCTTTGGAACCCTCGGTGGCGATCTTGCCCAGTACGGCGGCCAGCTCGGGGTTCTTCAGCACGTAGCCCACGGCATGCGGCTCGCCGTCAGGGCGGTAGAAGTAGGCGGCGGCCACCGGGTCGCGCTTCAAATGGGCCTCATTCTTGAGCAGGGTGTTCAGCCGCGCACTGACCTTGAAGCCGCCCTGCGCCAGCGTGATGGCCGGCTGGAACAGCGTAGCCCACGGCAGCTTGCCGTACTGCTTGTGCGCCTGCTCCAGCATGCGCACCGTTCCCGGCACGCCGACCGAGCGGCCGCCTACCACGCCGTCGTAAAACGGCATGGGTTTGCCGTCGGCAGCCAGAAAGAGTTTTTCGTCCACGCCCGCGGGCGCCGTCTCGCGGCCGTCCCAGGCTTCCACGTTGGCGCCGTTGGCGTGCAGCAAAAACGCGCCGCCGCCGATGCCGCTGGATTGCGGCTCCACCAGCGTCAGCACCATCTGCACCGCTACGGCGGCGTCAATTGCGCTGCCGCCGGCCTTCAGGATCTGGTAGCCGGCGTCGGTGGCCAGCGGGTTGGCCGCCGCCACCGCAAACTGTTTGGTGGCCCAGCCCGGTTTTTCGGTGTAGCCCGACGAGCCTTCGGGCTGGTCGGGCACGGTGTAGCTGAAACCTGACGGGCCGGTGGGGGCGGACGCGCAGGCGGCCAGCAGGGCCGCAGCGGCAAGGGTGGTGAGCAGGTGTTTCATGGCATCTCCGTAGGCGATGCCGCGATGTTACGCTGCCCCCGCCGGGGCCTCTTTCGCGTCTCTCAGCGCGGCGCGAGGCGGATGGCGCCGTCCAGCCGGATCACTTCACCGTTGAGCATGTCGTTCTCGATGATGTGTTTGGCGAGCTTGGCGTAATCCTCCGGCGTGCCCAGGCGCGAAGGGAAGGGCACGCTGGCGGCCAGCGCGTCCTGCACCTCTTTGGGCATGCCGAACAACATGGGCGTGCCAAAGATGCCGGGGGCGATCGTCATGTTGCGGATGCCGTTCCTGGCCAGGTCGCGCGCGATCGGCAGCGTCATGCCGACCACGCCGCCCTTGCTGGCGCTGTAGGCGGCCTGACCGATCTGGCCGTCGTACGCGGCCACGCTGGCGGTGGAGATCATCACGCCACGCTCGCCGGTGGCTTCGGGTTCGTTCTTGCACATCGCATCGGCGGCCAGGCGGATCATGTTGAAGCTGCCGACCAGGTTCACCATGATGGTTTTGCTGAACACGCCCAAATTGTGCGCGCCGTTCTTGCCCACGGTTTTTTCGGCCGGGGCAATGCCGGCGCAGTTGATCAGGCCCATCAGTTTGCCGAGCGACACCGCTTGGGCCACCACGGCCTGGCCGTCGGCCTCGTTGCTGACGTCGCATTTGACAAACGCGCCGCCGATGGCTTTGGCCACGGCCTCGCCTTTCTCGACCTGCATGTCGGCTACCACCACGGTGGCGCCATTGGCGGCCAGCATGCGTGCCGTGCCTTCACCCAGGCCCGAAGCGCCGCCGGTGACGATGAATACCTTGCCTTTGATTTCCATGACTCGCTCCTGAATGGACGTTGACGTTCACGTCAATTATCCCTCAGCGGCCAGGCGCCGCGAGTCGTCAGCCAGCGGCCGGCAGCATCAGCGTCACATCGGTGCCCATGCCCAGCGCGCTGTCCACCCGCACCGTGCCGCCATGCAGCTCGGCGATGCGCTTGACGATGGCCAGGCCCAGCCCTTTGCCGCCCTCGCCGGTGGCCGGGGCCACGCTCTGGCGGCTTTGGTAGAAACGGTCAAACAGGTGCGGCAAATCCGCCGCGGCGATGCCGGGGCCGCTGTCGCGCACGCACACCGCCACGGTGTTGCCTTCGCGCGCGGCTTCCAGCGTGACGGTGGCGCCAGCCGGGCAGAACTTGAGCGCGTTGTCCACCAGGTTGGCCACGGCGCGCTCCAGCAGTTCGATGTCCACCGCCGCCAGCGCGGGCTCGTGCACGCCGCCGGCCTTGATCTGCACGCCCTGGCGCGCGGCGCGCTCGGCAAAGCGCATGGCCACGTCGTCCAGCAGTTCGCCCACGTCCAGCACCTCGGTCTTGAGCTTGAAAGCGGGTTCGTCCAGCCGCGCCAGATCACCCAGGCTTTGCACCAGCCGCGCGGCGTTGCGGGTGTTGCGCAGCGCCACTTCCAGCAGCTGCCGGTCGGCCTCGCGCGCGGGTTCGCCGGCCCAGCGGTTGTCCAGCGTTTCCAGGCAGGCGGTGGTGGCGGTGAGCGGCGAGCGCAGGTCGTGCGACAGATTGCTCACGCCTTCGCGGCGGAAGTGGTCGAGCCGGCGCAAGGTGTCCCACTGCGTGCGCAGCGTCTGCAGCATGGCGCCGATGCCGCGCGCCAGCTGGCCAAATTCGTCGCGCGCGGTCGCGTCGGGCAGGGCGATGGTGGTGGCCGCGCCGGCCGATGGGCGGGTGGCAGCGCCCGACGCCAGACCTTCCAGCCCCTCGCGCGTGACGGCGCCGACCGATGCGGTCAGCCGCGCCAGGGGCCGCGTGACGGCCGCCGTGACCCAGGCGGCCAGCAGCGTGGCCAGCGCCACCACCACCAGCACCAGCACCAGCGCGGGCTGGGCAAAAGTGCCCTGGATGGCGGCCAGCCGGCCCTCGGGCAGGGCGCGCGGGCGGCTCACCAGGTACAGGTAGCCGCCGGTCGTCGCGTCCGAGCGGATCACCGCGCGGCGCAGCGGCTTGGCGGCCACCACTGCCCGCGCGTCCATGCGCTCGGGGTCGTCGCCCAGCACGTAGGGCATGGGTTCAGCGCCAGCCGCCTGCATCACCGGCGCCAGCGCCACCTTGAAGCCCGGTGGCAGACTGGCGTCGCCGGTGGACGTGATCACCTTGCCCTGCACGTCCAGCAGGTACAGCTGGCTGTCGGGCTCGTACAGCACCAGGTTGCGCAGGAAGGCGTTGAACTCTTCGGGAAACCGCTCCTGCATGGTCAGGATGTCGTCGTGCTGCGCCACCACGCGCTTGAGGAAGGCGTCGGCGCGGTAGTAGGCCGATTCATGCTCGAAGCGCTCGAACGCCAGCAGCACAGCCGCCACAACGCCGATGGCCGTCAGCAATCCTGTAACAAAGATCGTCAGCGCGATCTTGGCGCGAACGGTCAAGTGTGGCCCCCACGCTCCCCCACGCGGTGTGGGTCGCTGCCCCCCGCGGGGGCGCGAGCTGGCTTGGGGCGGCCCGGCGCGGCGCTCAAGGCACTTCCCGCATCTTGTACCCCGCGCCGCGCACGGTCAGGATGAGTTCGGGTTTGAGCGGGTCGGATTCGAGCTTGGCGCGCAGGCGGTTGATGTGGGTGGTCACCGTGTGCTCGTAGCCGTCGTGGGTGTAGCCCCAGACCGCGTTGAGCAGCTGCCCGCGCGAAAACACATGCCCCGGGTGCTGCGCAAAGTGCAGCAGCAGATCAAACTCCAGCGCGGTGAAATCGAGCGCCTGGCCGCGCACGCGGGCCTGGCGTTTCACCGGCAGGATTTCCAGCTCGCCATTGACCAGGCTGCTGGGCTGGCTCTGGGCCGCCGTCTGCTGGGCGGCCTGGGCGGCGCGCAGCAGCTCGGCGCGGCGCAGCAGCGCCTTCACGCGGGCCAGCAGCTCGGCCAGCGAGAACGGCTTGGTCAGGTAGTCGTCGGCGCCCAGCTCCAGGCCGAGCACACGGTCCAGCTCGGTCGATTTGGCGGTGAGCATCAGGATCGGGGTGCTGGTGCCGCGGGCGCGCAGGGTCTTGCACAGGTCCAGCCCGTCCATGCCCGGCATCATCAAGTCGAGGATCAGCAGGTCGTTGGGCGCTTCGGTCTGCAGCGCCAGCGCCTGCAGGCCATCGGGCGCTTCCGTCACGGCATAACCCGCGCCGCGCAGGTTCAACGCGAGCAGGTTCCGGATATCGGTCTGGTCTTCGGCTACGAGGATGCGCTTCATGTTTTCCACGGCCATTGGTCAACGCCGACAGCAGGTTCTTACGCAAATGTTATCGGATTGTGATGTTGCGCGACGCTGGCGTGAGGTGCGGCGACCACAGTCAAGCCATCGACCACCCCCACAGGACCACTGCCATGAACGCCACCCTGCAAACCTCTTTCGCCGCATCTTCCACCGCCGCCAGCGGCGCTGCCCTGGCCGCCAACGCCGCCGGCGCCATCTGCTGGAGCGAGATGGTGTCGCACCGCAGCTACCTGGTGCGCTTTGCCCAGCGCAAGCTGCACGACCCGATGCTGGCCGAAGACGTGGTGCATGACGTGTTCGAGGCGGTGATCTCGGGCCGCGCCTCGTTTGCCGGCCGCAGCGCGCTGCGCAGCTGGCTGACCGCCATCCTCAAGAACAAGATGATCGACCTGATCCGCGACCGCGCCCGCTACCAGGAGCTGGACGCCAGCGCCGAAGACGACGAGGCGCCGCAAATCGAATGCTCCGCCGCCCGCCCGGACGAACTGGCTGAGCAGCGCCAGCAACTGGCCCAGACGCTGGACCGCATCGAGCACCTGCCCGCCGGCCTGCGCGACGTGATGCAGTGGCGCGTGCTGCACGACGAGCCGACCGAAGTGGTCTGCGAGCGCCTGTCGATCAGCCAGGACAGCCTGTTCGTGCGCCTGCACCGCGCGCGCAAGCAGCTGCTGTGCTAATGCTATTAAATAAATAGCAAACTATGACCATCTGATGCGCACAACAGGCATATTTCGTTCAAAAAATGCCTCTGGAAGGCGGTTCCGGCCGGTGATGGCCGCGCCCGCCCGGTGACCGCTTACTTGAAGCCCACGCGGTCCAGCATCTGCTGCACCTTGACCTGATTGGCGCCCACGGCGGCCAGGGGAATGGTTTCGGCCTTGAAGTCGCCGCCGCCGCTCATCGCCTGCAGGGCCGGGTTGCTGACCTTCACGCCCTTGGCGGTGGGCCATTCGTTGTTGCCGTTGGCGAAGTAGTTCTGCGCCTCGGGGCTGGCCAGGTATTCGAGGAACTTGACCGCGTTGGCGGTGTTTTTGGCGTTCCTGGCCATCGCGCCGCCCGCGATGTTCAGGTGCGTGCCCCAGCTTGACTGGTTGGGGAACACCACACCGACTTTTTCCATCAGTGCCTTGTCCTCGGGGCTGGACGAGCGCATCAGGCGGGCGATGTAGTAGGTGTTGCTGACCGCGATGCCGCATTCACCGGCGCCCACGGCCTTGATCTGGTCGGTGTCGCCCCCCTTGGGCGCGCGCGCCATGTTGTCCACGATGCCCTTGAGCCAGGCCTCGGCCTTCTGCTCGCCCAGGTGCTCGGTGACGGCGCCAAACAGGCTCAGGTTGTAGGGGTGCGAGCCCGAGCGCAGGCAGACCTTGCCCTTGTTCTTGGCGTCGGCCAGCTCTTCATAGGTGTCCACGTCTTCTTTCTTGACCTTGAGCTTGTCGTACACCACCACGCGCGCGCGGGT
>JANOBJ010000097.1:0-1724 GCA_031411575.1 Betaproteobacteria bacterium
GGCCGCGCCCGGCATGCAGGCCGAGGCGCAGGCGGTGTACCAATAGCACGGCAGCCGCACCCCCGTGCGCGAAGGCGTGTGGCGTCGTGCGGCCGCCCCAGTGGCCTCGACCACGCCCAAACCACGCGCAAAAAAGGCGCCGCCGGCGGACGCGTCGCAAATGGCTCTGGATTGGTGATTTTGGGGTCAAATGTGCCTGTGGTCGGCGTCAGTTGGTCATAGTTTGCTGTAAATGTGATAGCGGTGAGAGTCGAAGGTTGAAATGCAAGACCTGACTCTGCAGCCGCTTGACCTTGAAGCCGCTACAGGCGCCGTCCCCCGTTTCTGAGGATTGCAGCTAGCGCACGCTGAACCTTACACTGCCCTAACAGCTCAGCCTCCGGGCGGTTCAGTCCAACAAGGTTTATCTGCCGCAGGAGGCGATCTTGGTTTCTTCAGCATCGGCCTTGCGGCAGATAAACGCTATTCGTTAAGGCGTCACAACCAAGCCGTGAGGCACTCGATGGCGGGCAACGAGATCTACAGCGTCGACTTCTTCGCCATGCAGCTTCGATTCGCCTCGAAAGTTGCTGAGCTCTCCGGCCTCCCACTTACCGAAACCGTGGGTAGTCACACGAACATCTACGTGCGCCTGGGCATGGGGCCACGGCTCAACGCGACCAACCCCGATTGGCTTGAATACGTATCTGCGCTCAGTGCCGTCCGCGATCCGGCAGCTTGGACACACGACGTTCATCGTCGCCGATCGCACCTGCATACCGGTCCGGAGGTCGCTGCTTCTGTGGGCTGCTTTTCGTACGCGCTAGTTGGGCAAGGCTGTGTCCGCCTTCACTTTCATGCAGGCCGCAGTCTTTCGGACTCGCCTCTGTCACTCGCCAACGAAAAGCAGCGCAGATGGGAACTCATCACGCTGATCTCAAAAGCAGCGGCTTCGGGCGAAAACATACAAATCATTGGAGCTTCGTGGCTCTACAACTTGGTGGCCTATCGTCGCCTCTTTCCGGAACATTACGTCTGCAGCCTCCGACCAGTCGAGCACCTCTATGAACGCCTGCCGCTTTGGGGGCAGTTTCTGAAACGCGATGGAACCGTTCGTGCCAGTGCGATGCAACACTTTGACTTGCACCTCGCGGAAGCTGCCAGTCTTTCCGACCTGAGCTCGTGCTTCCCGTATCAAGTCCTGTTCACTTCAGTGCCCATCAAGTGTCTACTTGCACCTGGAAGCACTTAACGGGACGACGCGCGGTGACGCCCAACCCCTCGTATATGGACTCCCCCTCAACGGCAAGTAACTCAGGGAGGCGAAAGGGTCACGGGGAGGCAAAAGGGAGGTAAAAGAGTCAGGTCTTGCATTGCAGCAATCTCTCCTGCTCTAAACCATCGATTTATTGCCAATTTCATGCTCTTGTCCCCATCCCCTCGTCATTCTTTGCTATAAAAATAATAGCATTAGTAAATCAACCGCTCCGGCCGTATCTCCTGCAGGATGGTGGTGGCGATCTCTTCGATGCTCTTGGTGGTGGTGGACAGCCACCGGATGCCGGCGCGGCGCATCATGGCTTCGCCTTCGCTGACCTCCATGCGGCAGTTGGCCAGATCGGCGTAGCGCGAATTGGGGCGGCGTTCGTTGCGGATTTCGCTCAATCGCTCGGGCTGGATCGTCAGGCCGAAGATCTTGGCGCGGTGGGGCACCAGCGCGGGCGGCAACTGGCGGCGCTCAAAAT
>JANOBJ010000098.1:0-2055 GCA_031411575.1 Betaproteobacteria bacterium
CCGGAACGCGGTGTTGCCGGTCTTGAACGGGTCGCTTCCCGCCATGCCGGCGGCGGCATAAGCCGCCAGTGCGACCGGCGGCGTGATGTCGGCCAGCACGCCGTAATAAAAGACAAAGAAGTGCGCCACCAGCGGCTCCACGCCCAGCTGCACCAGCGTGGGCGCGGCCACCGTCACCATGATGATGTAGTTGGCGGTGGTCGGGATGCCGCAACCCATCAGGATGCAGACCAGCCCGGTCATGATCAACGCGCACAGCAGCGTGAGCGACTGGGTGGACATCAACATGGCCGGGATCACGGTGGACAGGCCGCCAGACATGGCCTGCGCCGCGCCGGTGATGATGTAGCTGATCTTGAAGCCCACGCCGGTGAGCGTGACCACGCCGATCACGATGCCCACGGTGGCCGCTGCGGCGCCCACGGCCAGTGCGTATTTGGCGCCAGTCTCGAAGGCCTCGACCAGCGTGGCGTAGTGGATGCGGCCGCTGAGCCGCGCGAAGCGGATGCCACCCATCGCCAGCACCACCCCGGCCACGAAAATCGCGATCTTGACGCCTTCATCGAAGCCGCCGAAGGCCAGTAGCACCAGCAGCGCATGCAACACCACCATCAGCGCCCAGTTGGCCGGCCGGTTGCCACTGACCGCCGTGGTCAGCCCCACGATGGCGCATGAGGTGATGCCCATGAACGCGGCCAGGTAGGGCGTGCGCCCGCTCACCAGCACCGTGATCAGCAGCACCAGCGGAATCAGCGTGGGCCAGCGCTGCTGCAGGCTTTGCCGCAGCTTGGGCATTTCTTCTTCGGTCAGGCCGCGCAGGCCGTAGCGCTTGGCCTCGAAATGCACCTGCATGAACACGCCGAAGAAATGCATGAAGGCCGGAATGGCCGCCGCCGCGATGATGGTCTGGTACGGCACATTCAAAAACTCGATCATCAGAAAAGCCGCCGCACCCAGCACCGGTGGCGTGATCTGCCCGCCGGTGGAGGCGGCCGCCTCGACCGCCGCCGCGAACTCGCGCTTGTAACCCACCCGGATCATGGCCGGTATGGTGAGCGAGCCCACGGTGACGGCATTGGCCACGGACGAGCCCGACAGCATGCCGAACATGGCCGAGCCGAACACGCTGACCTTGGCCGGCCCGCCCGCGTAGCGCCCGGCCACGCTGGAGGCGATGTCCAGGAACAGCTGCCCCAGCCCGATGCGCGTGGCCATCACGCCAAACAGCACGAAGTGAAAGACATAGGTGGCCACCACGCCCACCGCCACGCCGTAGATGCCCTGGCTGGTGAGGTACTGGTGGTTGATGAACTGGCTCCAGCTGGAGCCGGCGTGCTGCAGCAGGCCGGGAAAGATCTTGCCGAACAGGGCATAGAACGTGAACAGCAGGGCGATGATCGGCAGCGGCCAGCCCATGCTGCGGCGCGTGGCTTCCAGCAGGGTAATAAACAGCACGCTGCCCATCACGACGTCCAGTGTGCCGGGGTTGCCCACGCGCATCGCCATGTCTTCGAAGATCCAGGGGATGTACAACACGCTGATCGCGCAGCAGATGCCCAGCAGCCAGTCCACCAGCGGGATGCCGCCGGGCGACAGCAGGGTGTTTCGCCGGCTGCGGTCGGCGCTCAGGTGGCTCGCGGCAAAGACGAGGAAGATCAAGCCGAGTACGAATGCCAGGTGCACACCACGGTGAGTGGTTTCGCGCAGCAGGCCGAAGCCCGCCGTGTAGTAGTGAAAGCAGCTGAGGATGATCAGCAGCCACTTGATCAGCTGCGTGGCCGGCGGCACCGATGGCCGGAAGCGCATCTCGGGGTCGAACTTTTCTTCCAGCTCTTGCAGCTTCTTGTCGTCGGGCAGGGTGGTGGCGAGGGTCATGAGGTGGTGGGGGTGTTGGTCGGGGGCGCGAGGCGCGTCACAAACAGCAACGGGCGGTTGCCCGCCCGTCTGCTTGCACCGGAAGGTGGTGGCGCCTTACTTCAGGACACCCGCTTCCTTGTAGAACCGCTCGGCGCCGGGGTGGAACGGAATGCCCACGCCCTGCACCGCGTTTTGCAG
>JANOBJ010000099.1:0-6881 GCA_031411575.1 Betaproteobacteria bacterium
TACCTTGGCGGCGTTGCTGGTTACGGCGTCGAAGCAGGCGCGCATGCCTTGCTGGCTGGTCATCTGGGCCACGTGCAGGCCCATGTGGGCGACTTCGAGCATGTCGCCCGAGCCCAGGCTGTACCACGGGTCCATCACGCAATCGTGGCCGAACGCCACGTTCACGCCGGCCGCCATGAGCTCTGGCACGCGCGTCATGCCGCGGCGCTTGGGGTAGGTGTCGTGCCGCCCCTGCAACGTGATGTTGATCAGCGGGTTTGCCACGGCGCTCACGCCAGCTTCGGCGATGAGCGGGATCAGCTTGCTCACGTAGTAGTTGTCCATGCTGTGCATGGAGGTCAGGTGCGAGCCGGTCACGCGGCCGTGCAGGCCCAGGCGCTGGGTCTCGAAAGCCAGGGTTTCGATGTGGCGGCTGAGCGGGTCGTCGCTTTCGTCGCAGTGCATGTCGACCAGCTTGCCCTGGCTTGCCGCGAGTTCGCACAGCAGCTTGACGCTGGCTGCTCCGTCGGCCATGGTGCGTTCAAAATGCGGGATGCCACCCACGACGTCCACGCCCAGATCCAGCGCGCGCTTCAGGTTGTCCAGGCCACCCGGGGTTCTCAGCACACCATCCTGGGGAAACGCGACCAACTGGAGATCAAGGTAGGGTGCCACCAGGCGCTTGACTTCCAGCATCGCCTGCACCGGCAGCAGGCTCGGGTCGCTGGTGTCCACGTGGCTGCGGATGGCCAGCAGTCCCTTGGCCACGGCCCAGTCGCAGTAGGCCAGGGCGCGTTCGATCAGGGCATCAGCCGTCAGCAGGGGCTTCAGTTCGCCCCACAGCGCGATGCCTTCCAGCAGCGTGCCGCTCTGGTTCACGCGCGGCAGGCCGTAGCTGAGCGTCGCGTCCATGTGAAAGTGCGGATCACAGAAGGGCGGGCTGATCAACCGCCCCTGGGCATCCAGAACCTCGTGCGCGGGCGCATCCAGCCCTTCGACCACCTGCACAAACTTGCCATCCTTGACCGCCAGCGACATGCCCTCCCGGCCATCGGGCAAGGTGGCGTTCCTGACCAGCAGATCGAGCATCATGAATGGCCCCTTACAAATTGAACGCGCGCTGCGCGAACCAGTACCCCGCCAGCACCACCACCACCAGTGAACCCAGCTTGAACACACCCACCTGGTAGAACCGTGTGTAGCGCAACCAGAAGGCGATGGGCAGGAACACCGCCACGATCGCCAGCTGGCCGAGTTCCACCCCCACATTGAAACCGACCAGCGCTGTCACCAGCGCACCCTTGGGCAGGCCCAGGTCGGACAGCACCGAGGCAAACCCAAAACCGTGGATCAGGCCAAAGCAGAACGCCATCACCCAGCGCCTCGTCTCGACCATACCCAACAGGTTGTTGAGAGCAGCCACGATGACGGACGCGGCAATCGCGGATTCGACCAGGCGCGACGGCAGACTGATGACCTCCAGCGCGGCCAGGCTCAGCGTGATCGAGTGGGCCAGCGTGAACGCGGTGACGACCTTCACCACCTCCTTGACGGCCCGGCCCAGGCTGTCTTCGGCCTCCCATTTGCCGCCCCGGCGCAGCAGCACCGCCGGCAGTAGCAAGGCCAGCAGGAACAGGATGTGGTCGTAGCCGATCCAGATGTGCCAGACGCCATCCACGACGTACTGGCGCAGGGTCTGCCACAGGTCAGGCGCCTGGAACGACAGGGCCTGCTCAGCCGATTCGGTGCCAAAGATCAGCGCCAGTGGCGAGGTGGCACCGGGTGGCGTCCATTGCACGAGGCCGCGGTGTGAGGGATCGACGTCGAACAGCAGCGAATACTTCATCTGCACGGCTTCTGCCAGCGTGGTGCACCGCGCCGTCAGGCTGAGCACGGCATAGGTGCCGTCACTGTGCCGATCCAGTAGCAGGGGCCCTGGCGGTTGCCAGCTGCAGGTTTGCGACCGGGACGAGAGCACGAGATGGGAGGTGGCATAGCTGCCGATGTCAGCCGCGCGCTGCTTGACTTCACCCCAGGTCAGGGCGCCGTCGTTGTCGCGATCCAGTTGCAGCACATAGTCCAGATCCCGCAGCGCGATGTCCCAGCGCACCTTGACGTCGGTGCTGCCGGCCGATGCCTGCAGGGTGAGGTAGCTGTCGCTCGGTTTGTGGGCATGGGCAGCACCGTGGGCCAGCAGCAGTGCGGCGATGGACCATTGCAGTGCCCGTACCCACAGTCCCATCCAAGCTGGGCAGTCGCGGGGGTGTAGCGTGCGGCCGCTCATTTGGTCTTAGCGCCTGCGCCACCAGTAGCGGCACCTGCGGCGGCACTGGCGCCGGGCGTAGGCAAGGTGGTCAATCGTTTGGCGATCTCGGCGAGGCGCGGGTCTTCATAGCCGCTGCTCTGGAGCCAGGCGAGTGCCGGCTTGGCGGCTTGCAGGTCTTTTGCAGCATCCGCAACACGCAGCAGGATCTCGGCGTCCCGCGGCTCTTTCTGGACTTCGTAGTTGCGCACCGCCAGCGGCAGCGCCCGCGCAGGATTGCGTTCAATGTCCAGCTCGAAACGCGCAGCCTCCTGCTCGTGCAGGCGGTCGCCCCGGCGTGCGGCCGCCTCGAACCGCTCGCGCAGCTGGCGTGCCCAAGGCTCGGCGCGCGAGTCGTTGGCGGCCCGCCCAGCCAGTGCGAGTCGCAGCAGCAAAACGTCAGACCGTTCCCAATCGGCGAGCAGCTGAATCACCTCGCGAGGCCGCTGCCGCTGCAACAGGTAGTCCGCGTAGGCACCCAGCAGGAACTGGTCGGTCACACCGAGCTTGAGCGCCCGCTCGAAGAACTCGGCGGCCAGGTCATTGCGCTGCAACCGCAAGGCCATTTCGGCTACCCGCGTGTAGGCCCACACCCGCAACTCCGGTGAGGCCTGGGGCGCGGCGGCAATGGCTTGTCGCAGTGAGGCAAACGAGCCGCCGAGGTCGCCGTTGGCCGCGCGCACGTAGGCGGCGCAGCCAATGGCCACCAGCGGTTCGACCAGCGGCGCCATGCGGGTGCATTCGGCCTGCGCCTCGGGGTAGCGGGCCTGCACCATGAAGATGGCTGACCGCCACGAGAACGGCTCAGGCGACTGTGGAGCGAGTTCGCTGGCACGCGCCAGACTGGCCAGAGCCCCGGCAAAGTCATGGGTGTACTGCTGCAGCATGCCGCGGACCAGCCAGTAGTCCGCATTGCCCGCTGCTGAGGTGGCCAGGGGCGCGATGGCTGCACTCGCGTAGCCCACATAGCGTGGATCGCCTTGCGCCATCGACAGGTCAAAGTACCGACGGGCAATCTCGACGCGCAACGATGCATCCTCCGGGCGTGCCGCCAACTGCTTGCGCAACGAGTCCAGGCGCCGCACCGAGGGGTCGGTCGCGCTCAGGGGCAGGCGCTCGACCACCTCGCTGTCCTGCGCCGGAACAAACGGGGCAGCATGCACGGCCACCAGGGTCACGCAGGCCAGCAGCGCTGCGCCGTAGCGGTGAGGACCGAAAAAGAAGGCTGTAAATAGGGGGAAAAGGCGCATGAAGGACGATAAGGGCACTGGATTCAGTGTTGCGATTACACCATCAAGCGCCAGGCGGCCGTCCGCGTGGGGGCTACCGTTCTCCCTTGCGGTACGGCCGCATCAGCGCCTGCGGATAGACGGCTTTGCGCGCTACCAGCACCAGCGCCACGATGGACAGCACGTAGGGCAGCATCAGGTACAACTGGTAGGGCAACACCGCTGCCCCCGACTGTTGCAGGCGTAACTGCAGGGCATCGAAGAAGGCAAACAGCAGGGCGCCCAGCAGTGCCTTGCCGGGCCGCCACGAGGCGAACACCACCAACGCCACGCAGATCCAGCCACGGCCATTCACCATGTTGAAGAAAAACGCGTTGAAGGCCGCCAGGGTGAGAAACGACCCGGCTACACCCATCAGCGCCGAACCCGCGACGATGGCCGCCGTACGCGTGGCGGCGACCGATACACCTTGGGCTTCGGCAGCCTGCGGGTTCTCGCCCATCATGCGCAGCGCCAGGCCTGCCGGTGTGCGGTACAGCATCCACCCGATGACCGGGACCAGCAACAGTGCCAGCAGCGTCAGCGGCGTCTGCTGGTTCAGCACCGGGATGCCGAGGCCGTCCATGGGCGCGAACGGAGTCACCGTCGGTGGTGTGGTCACTTTCGGAAAGGTCACCCGATAGCCGTAGTAGCTGATGGCCGTGGCCAGCAGGGTGATGCCCAGACCAGCCACGTGCTGCGAAAGCGCGAGCGTAACGGTCAGCAGGGCGTGCAGCAGGCCGAAAACCGCTCCTGTCAAGGCTGCGATGGCGACGCCGGCCCACAAGGGCGCGCCGAGGTACACCGCCAGCCAGCCAGTAAAGGCACCGGCGACCATGATGCCCTCAATGCCCAGATTGAGCACGCCCGCCCGCTCGCACAGCAGCACGCCAAGCGTGCCCAGGATCAGCGGCGTGGCAATGCGCAGCGTGGCGACCCAGAATGACGGGTTGGCGAGGATGTCGATGAACGCCTCCATCGTTCAGCTCCGGCGCAAGCGGTACTGCGTGAGCAGGGTAGCCACGAGCACCGAGATCAGCGAGGCAGCAACGATCACGTCCGCAATATAGGTGGGCACGCCGATGGCGCGGCTCATGGTGTCAGCACCCACCAGCATGCCGGCCACAAACACGCTGGCTGCGACCACGCCGAGAGGGTGGAGCGCTGCCAGCATGGCGATCACGATGCCGCTGTACCCGTAGCCGGGTGACATGTCCAGCGTCACGTAGCCGGTGCGCCCAGCCACTTCGATAGCGCCCGCCAGGCCGGCAAGCGCGCCCGAGATCAGCGCCACCCCCACCATCGCGCGCGTGACAGGCACCCCGGCAAACGCAGCCGCGCGTGCGTTGGCCCCCGCCGCACGGATATCAAAGCCGAGCACCGAGTATTTGAGGACGCCCCACAGGCCGAGCGCCAGTACCGCCGCCCCGATCAGGCCGCTGTGCACGCGTGTTCGCCCCACCAGACGGGACAGTTCCAGTTCTCCCTGCAGCGCGACGCTTTGGGGCCAGCCCATCGCAGTTGGGTCTTTCATCGGACCGTCCAGCAACGCGGACACCCCGAGCAGCACGATGAAATTGAGCAGCAACGTCGTCACGACCTCGTCCACGCCCAACCGTACTTTGAGCAGCGCCGGGCCGAGCAGCAAGAGCGCACCGGCCAGAGCCGCCGCCGCCATCATCAGGGGAAACAGCAACCAGACCGGCCAATCAAGGCCCGTGCCACCGTGCAAGCCGCCGACCGCGACGGCCGCCAGCGCTCCCGCGTACAACTGGCCTTCGGCGCCGATATTGAATAGCCGCGCCCGAAAGGCCACTGCGGCGGCTAGCCCCGTCAGTATCAGTGGTGTAGCGCGCGTCAGCGTTTCGCTCCACGCAAAAACCGACCCGAACGCACCGCTGAACAACAGGCCATAGGTCCGACCCACTGGCGCACCGGCCCAGACCACGAGCAGTGCACTCACCGCCAAGGTAAACGCGATCGCTCCCAACGGCGCAAGCACCAACGCCACTGGTGATGCTCGGGTTCTCTTCTCGAGCCTCATGCGCTGGCCCCGATTTCCGGCGCCACACCTGCCATGGCCAGCCCGATGGCCTCACGGGTCCAGTCTGACGCGGCGCGTGGCGCCGCGAGCTGCCCGGCGTGCATCACCGCAACGCGATCACCGAGCGCCAGTACCTCGTCAAGGTCATCCGACATCAGCAACACCGCCGCGCCAGCATCCCGCGCGGCCAGCAATTGTTGCTGCACGTAGACCACCGCGCCGATGTCCAGCCCCCAGGTGGGCTGGTGCGCCACGATGAGCCGTGGCGGCGCCCCGGTTGGCGACATCAGCGCGCGCCCCAGGATCAGCTTTTGCAGATTGCCACCGGACAGCGACCGCGCCGAGGTGGTGGCGTCACCCCCACGGACGTCGAACGTCTGCATCACGTTCGCCGCATAAGCGCGCGCGGCACCGCGTCGCACCCAACCCGCACGGGCAAAGTCGCCGGTGTGCAAACGTTCTGAAGCTGCGTTCTCCCACAGCGAAAGATCACCCACTACGCCGACCGCGTGCCGGTCCTCCGGTATGCGCGCCACGCCTTTGGACACGAGCAGGGCGGGTCGGGCCTCCCATGCTTCCCCCAACAGCGTGATGCGGCCTGCGCTCACAGCCCGTGTGCCACTCAGCACCTCGGCCAGCGCCACCTGGCCATTGCCCGACACGCCGGCCACTGAGACAATTTCCCCCGAGCGCAACGTGAGCGATACGCCGTGCAGCGAATCGCGGCCACCCGCCGTGAACACGTTGTCGAGCACGCACACGGCTTCGCCGACGCGCAGGGCCGGTTGGCGCCCAGTCTCGGCCACGGAATGACCCACCATCCAGTGCGCCAGCTGCGCCGGCGTCGTGCCCGCCGCATGGGCCTGCGCCACCAGACGCCCGCCGCGCAACACCGCCACCCGGTGCGAGACGCGCAAGACTTCGCCCAACTTGTGGCTGATGAACACGATCGACAGGCCCTGCGCCACCAGCTGCGCAAGGATGGCAAACAGCGCTTCACTTTCCTGCGGGGTCAGCACAGCGGTCGGTTCATCAAGAATCAGGATGCGCGCGCCACGGTACAGCGCCTTCAGAATTTCGACCCGCTGACGCTCGCCGACCGACAGGTCGCCCACCTGGGCCTCGGGGTTGAGGGTCAGGCCGAAGCGCTGTGCGACTTGCTGCAACCGCACCCGCGCGCTTGAGCGGCGCGAAAACGGCCACCACAGCGGCTCGGTGCCAAGCATGACGTTGTCCAGTACGCTGAGGTTGTCGGCCAGCGTGAAATGCTGGTGCACCATGCCGATGC
>JANOBJ010000100.1:0-11472 GCA_031411575.1 Betaproteobacteria bacterium
TTTTTCGGCCGACATCTTGTAGCCAAAGCCGGCCTTGGTCATGAAGGCCGACATCTCGGCGCGGCCGCCCAGTTCGTCGATGAACAGCTGGTCGAGCCAGGGCTTGTAGATCTTCAAATCAGGGTTGGTCAGCAGGCCGTATCGGTAGAAGCGCTCGATGTCGTTGCCCTTGTAGGTGCTGCCGTCACCCCAGATGTTGACGTCGTCCTCTTTCATAGCCGACACCAGCATGGTGCCGGTGACGGCGCGGCCCAGCGGCGTGGTGTTGAAGTAGGTCACGCCAGCCGTGGAAATGTGAAACGCGCCGCACTGCAGCGCGGCGATGCCCTCTTGCGCCAGTTGCAGCCGGCAGTCGATCAGGCGCGCTTTTTCGGCGCCGTACTGCAGCGCCTTGCGCGGGATGTCGTCGTAGTCCGGCTCATCGGGCTGGCCCAGATTGGCCGTGTAGGCGTAGGGAATGGCGCCTTTGAGCTTCATCCAGTGCAGCGCGGCGCTGGTGTCCAGGCCGCCGGAAAAAGCAATGCCGACCTTCTGGCCGGCGGGGAGGTTCTGCAAAATGGTGGTCATGGTGTTCGCCGGGGCGGTGTTCAGCCGAAGTGGCAGATGTAGTGGTAGGCCTCAGTGACGCGGATCTGGAAGCTGGCGTTGCCTGGAACGCTGAACCGGTCGCCCGCGCCAGACTTGACCCAGGCATCGCTGCCAGCCAGCTGATATTCGCAGCTGCCGGCCACGCACTCCATGATCTCGGGCGCGCCCGTGTTGAAGGTGAGCGTGGCGGGCAAGATCACGCCGACCGACTTCTTGGTGCCGTCAGCCAGGGTGATGCCGTGGCTCACGCACTTGCCGTCAAAATACACGTTGGCCTGGGTGGTGACGGCTACGCCGTCAATCTTCTCGGTAGTCATGGGGTGGTCAGTCATTGGGGAAGGCGTGGTGCCTCGGGCAACAGGGATAAACCCTCAATTTTAGGCCACGGCCATCTTTGCCCGACCACGCTGCGCTGAATCTGGCGCACGATTTGTTGCGTATAGCGGTTAAGCCTGACAATTCACCCATGTCCACCGATAACCCAGACCAGCTTTTGATCGCCTTGATCGACCGCATCGCCGTTGCTGATCGCGAGGCCCAGCCGCAGCGCCGCAGTGACGCAGAGGCGGCCCTGCGCGAACTGTATGACCAGACCTCTTCCAAGCTGTTCGGCACCGCCCTGCGCGTGGTCAACAACCGCGACTGGGCCGAAGATGTGCTGCAGGAGGCCTACCTCAATATCTGGCGAATTGCCGGCAACTACCGCGCGACCTTGAGCCCGCCGATGGCCTGGATGGGCGTCATCGTGCGCAGCCGCGCGCTGGATTTTTTGCGCCGCCGCGCCAGCGAGCGTGCCGACGCCGTGCGTGAACTCGATGATGTGATCAACGACACGGTAGCCGGCGACAGCCCGAATCCGATGGACACCACCCAGGCCAGCGAGCAGGCGTGGGCGTTGCACGAATGCCTGCGCAAACTTGAGGCCCGCCAGCGCGAGGTGGTGAGCCTGGCCTACCTGCGGGATTTGAGCCACGGCGAGCTGGCCCAGCAGTTGAAACTGCCGCTGGGCACTGTGAAAACCTGGATCCGGCGCGGCCTGGAACAACTGCGCGGCTGCATGGCGCGGTTCGCCTGACCATGAACTACCTCAACAACCCCCCGCTGCTCGACCACCTGGCCGCCAGCTACGCGCTGGGCACCTTGCGTGGCGGCGCGCGCCGCCGTTTCGAGACGCTTGCGCGCGAGAGCGCCACCATCCGCGCCAGTGCGCTGATCTGGCAGGAACGGTTTGCCTCGATGACCGAGTTGCAAGCCGCCGATCTGCCGCACCCCAACGTCTGGAAGCGGATTGAAAACCTGATCGCCGCCGATGCCGTGAAACCGGCGGCGCAGCCTGTGGAGGGCTCCCCCATGCTTGATCGACTGCGCCGGGCGCTGGGGCTGTGGCGCGGCGCCGCGCTGGCAGGCGGGCTCGCCAGTGTGGCGGCCGTGCTGGTGGGTCTCAACCTGAGCCGCCAGGTGGACAGCCACGGCACCCAGCTCGCGGCCGTTTCGCAGCAAAACGCCAGCCTGGCGCAAGACAAAGCCGCTCTGGCGCAGGAAAAAGCCCAGGTCGAGGCGCGGCTGCTGGCCACGCCGCAAATCCAGTACGTGGCCGTGCTGGCGGACGACAAGGCGGCAGCCTCCATGCTGGTGACCTTTGACCCGAAGAACCAAACGCTCACCCTGAAGCGGGTGGGTGGCTACCAGGAAGCTTCGGACAAGTCGCTGCAGCTGTGGGCGCTACCGCCGCAAGGCGGCCCCAAGTCGCTGGGTGTGCTGGGCGGTGACCCGGTGATCCGGCTGACCACCGCCGAGACCGCCGTGAAAGAGGTGCCAACATTGGCGATCAGCCTGGAGCCCAAGGGCGGCGTCCCGAGTGAAACCGGCCCGACCGGCCCGGTGCTGTTCAAGGGTGCGTTGCTGCAAACGACGCTGTGATGAGGCAGGGGCGTGTCGCCCCTGCCGGACGCGTTTTGCTTCAGCGCCAGTGACGGTGGCCACCATGGCCCCGATAGCCACCGTAGTAGCCAAAATTCAGCGACACGCCGACCGGCGGGTAATACGGCCGCGCGTAGTAGCCGCCTGAATACACCACCGGCGCCACTGGCGCATAACCGTAGGCGGGTGCCACCACCACAGCGGATTCCACGGTTGTCGGTTGCTCATACAGATAGGTCTGGGGCGCTATCGGCGCGGCGGCTGCCGGTGGCGGCTGCACTGAGCCGCCAACCGGCGTGATCTGCAGTCGCACGTAAGGGCCGGGATCATTGGGCATTTGCACCGAATATTGCTTGCCCGCGAATTCATACACCACGTTGTAGGCGACGGCGCGGTTTTCGTAGAAGGTCTGGGTGTTGCACTGCTGGACGTTTTGCACCTGGCGCTGACCGCCGCCCTCAATGCTGTTGCCCACCATCGCGCCACCGACCAGGCCGATCAGGGTGGCCACGGCGCGCCCGCTGCCGTTGCCGACTGCATTGCCCATGGCCCCGCCGGCGATGGCGCCCACCACCGCGCCCGCTCCCGAGGTCGGGGCCTGGCCGATGACCTGTTCGTTGCTGCACACCTGTCGCGGCACCGCCACTTGCTGGATCACCGGGGTGCTGGAAATCACGCGCCCGCTTTCTTGCGCCAGCCCCAAGGTGGAAACGGCGGCAAGGCCGATGAAGAAACTGGTCTTTTTCATGCGATATCCCCTTGGTTTGGCCCGTGAAACGGGTGTTCCAGCAGTCAGTTTAGAGCTTGGAGGCGGTGTCCGCGAGCCGGTTCAGTAAAGCATGTGTAAATGTTCGCGGGAGCCGGCGTGGCGGTTTGCAACACGTCAGTTTGGTCAACGTTTGCGGGTGGTTTTGGTGGACAGGGATTTCCACAGGTCGGCGTCAAAACCCACCGTCCAGCGTTGCGCGGCCGCATCGCCCCAATCGACCAGCGGGCGCTTGATGATGCTGGGCTGCGCCAGGGCCAGGGCTTGCGCGCCGTCACCGGTGGAGGCCGTCGCCGCCAGCGCCGGGTCGAGCTTGCGCCAGGTGGTGCCTTTGCGGTTCAGCAGCCGATCGGTGCCAAGCGCCTGCGCCCAAAGCGCGAACTGGTCAGCCGTTACGCCGTCTTTCTTGAAATCGTGGAAGGTGTGCGCCACACCGTTGTCGTGCAGCCACTGGCGGGCGCGTTTGATGGTGTCGCAATTGGGGATGCCGTAGACCGTGATCATCGATGGATTCTGGACGAAAAAGGGGTGGTCGGTTGCCCGACCACCCCGCGACCAGAACCCAACGACGTCCGTCTGGTCTTCAACCCTTATTTGAATTCAATGGTCGACGCGATGACGCTGGTGCCGCCACTGGCCAACGCGCCCTTCACCTCGACATTGGCGCCCACCACGATATTGCTGGCAGAGCCATTCTTGTAGATCACCGGCGTGGGGTTGCCCGCGTAGTTGACGGTGACACCGCGTACCACAAAGGTGTTGCTGCCGGCGTTGACGCTGGTGATGGGGCCATGCAGTTCGATACCGTTCATGCCCTTCTCGCGGCCTTCAAGCTCGACCTTCTTCGCCACCAGCACGCCATTGACGATCGCGCCTTCGGCTTCGACCTTCGTGCCAACCTTGAAGGTGGCCGTCAGGTCAGCCAGTGTGGCGGTGCTGCTGAAGCCTTCGAAGCGCGCATTGCTCGCATCCACTGGCAGGCCGTTGATCTGGAACTGGCGTGACGCAGTGAGCGGCGAGGTGATCAGGCCTTCGATCTCGGCTTCGTCCTTGTCCTCGTTGAACTTGGCCACGCGCACCTTGGTGGCGACCCATTGGCCCGCCGTGTTGCGTGTGGTCTGCAGCTTCACCTTCACGATCAATCCGTTACTCAGAGTGGGCAGCTTGTCCGGCTCGATGTTTGCATAAGTTACGGTTTCAGAGCCGAGGTTGAAAGTCTTGCTGCCGGTGTTGAGCAAACTCACCACGCCGCGCAGCTTGTAGGCATTGGCGTTGTTCTTCAGCTCGATCCGCGTGGCCTGCAGCGTGTTGGTGGCGGGGTTCAGCAACCCGTGCACTTCCACGATGTTGGTCACCGTCAGCGCGCCCAGCCCTGGCAGTGATTCTTCGAACACCGTGCTGGTGCCCACGATCACCGTCTGGCCCAGCACCACAAACGAGCCGGTGGTGGCCGTGCCGCTGCGCGTGATGCTCGAAATCGGGCCCTTCAGCTCGCTGGCAAACGTGATCGACGAGGCGGTGGACATGGTCCCGGTGCCGGTGCCGACCGACGGCGAGCCGCTGATGGTGACCAACATGCCGAGCTTCAGGTCGTCACGGCTGCCTTCGCTGTCATCGTCATCGAACACACGGGCTTTCGAGTCGTCGTGGTGCACGCCATTGACGATGACCGAGCCAAAGCCCGTGATCACACCCGATGACAAGCCCGAACCACTGGCGGCGGCTGGCGCGCCGCCACCCCCGCCACCACAACTGACCAGCGCGGCTGTTGCCAGCAGCGCGGTGAGCAGGGCCAGTGCCCGGCTACGTAAGGTAAAGAAAGGGGAAAGCATGATCGGCTCCTTGAAACGTTTGGGATGAAATCATTAAATGTGCGAAATACACATTTAATGGTATCGAGCGAACTATAGACGCCCTTTCGGAACTGCGCAACACCACGCCTGGGGCAGAACCTGAATCGCTTTGTAAGTCGTGCGGCGCGGGTGTGAGTGAGGCCGCCGGTCAGTTGTCAATCCTGACGCTGGTAGCCCGGATGACCGTGCCCGCGGTGCCGGAATTGCTGACGGTGCCCTTGGCTTCGACGCGGCTGCCGTTGGCCAGGCCCGCTACCGTCCCGCTGAACAGCACCGTGATGGCCGGGCCGCTTCTCGGGGTGAGCTTGAACTGCGTCGCTGTCAGTTCCGACACCGTGCCGTGCAACTCGAACTCGAGGTTGTTGATGTCGTTCTCGTCCTCAAGCTTCACGCGCGTGGCCACCAGCGTGCCGCTGACCAGGCTGCCCTTGACCTCGACCCGGGCGCCCAACACGATGCCCGCCGTCCCCTCAGGGAAGCTGGCGCCGGCCGCATTGACCGGCTGGCCGTGCACGCTGAAGCTGGAGGTCGAGGTGAAGTCGGTGATGATGCCTTCGATCTCGGCTTCGTTGCGGTCTTCATTGGCGTTCTCGGGCGGGCGCACGCGGGTGGCGATCCACGCGGCGGGCTCTGCCGTGGGTGGCTGCACGGCGTTGACCCGCACGCGGGCGAGCGCGCCGTTGGCCAGTGGCGACACGCGCACCTCGGCGGTGGCGTAGTTGATCGTGATGCTGCCAATCCGGAAGGTGGTGGCCGAGGTGTTCAGCCCGTCAATCTTGCCCATGATCCGGAACAGCGAGGGCGCGTTCTTCTTCTCGATATAGGTCGCCTGGATGGAATTGTTGGTGGTGTCCACCACGCCGTGAACCTCGACCACGGTATCCGCCGCCAGCGAGGCAAAGCTGTTGGGCAGCGACACATCAAACACCGTGCTGCCGGTCACCTTGACGAGCTGGCCCATCGCGGTGAAGGTCTGTGCGCCGCTGTTGAGGTTCGCGACCCGGCCGACCAGTTCGCCGCTGATCACCACCGAGGTGGCGCTGGCGCTGGTGCCCGACACCGCGCCACCCTTGACCGTAGCCAGCATGCCCAGCCTGAGCTTGCCGCGCAGGTCGTTGCCGTCGTCGTCGGTCACGCTGGCCGCTGAATCATCAAAGCGGACGCCGTTGACGATGACCGAGCCAAAGCCCGTGATCGGCCCGACCGAGAACGAGCCGGTGCCGCCGCTACCGACGCCCGCGACGCCCCCGCCGCCGCAGCCGGCAGCGATCGCGGTCAAGCCCATCAGGGCCAGCAGGGTTTCGCGGCGGTTGACGCCGCCGGGCAATTGGGAAGTAATGGTGTCGGTGGTCATGGGGGCTCTCCTGAAGGGTTGTTGGGGGTGACGGGGGCTTACCCGGTCGTCAAGGTTTCGGATCCTGGGGGGCGCCGGGCATGGTCTGGGACCAGGTGAACAGCCCGATGCGGATGCTCTGGTTCTGTGGCCTGCCGGCCCGCACGTCTTCTTCGATCAGCTGTTCCAGCCGTGGCGCGATCTGCTCCAGCAAGGTGCGCCACTGCTCGCTCATCAGCGCGCGCGCCTGCTCCAGCGATACGGTGGAAAGTTCATCGGCAAAAATCGCCTGTTCGATGTGCTGCTTGCCGTCGCCCAGCACGTTGGCGGCCGCCGCGCGCAAGTGGTCGCCCACGTTGTCGCCCAGGAAAGCCACCATGCGCGGCCAGTCGCCGCGCGGCACGAAGGCGTCGCGCACCAGGCGCACCGTGTCGCTTTCCACGTCATGCTCGGCCAGCCGCAGGCGGCACAGCTCGTCCAGCAGGCTGCGCGGGTGCACATCGCGCGTGACCGATTGGGCCAATGCCTCAAAGCTCGGTGGCGGGCCTTGGCGCGGCAGGGCCATCGGCTTTCGGCTGCTGTCATGCAGGGCCGGATCAGCCAGCCAGCGCGTGAACACCTCGGTCACGGGCGAGCGGCGCGGCGATTGCGTGGGCTCGGGTTCGCGCTCTAAGCGCGCGACCTCGCGGCGCGTCAGGCCGGTGGTGGCGCTGATGCGGCTGGTCAGGCGCGTCGACGCAGCGCCCGCCGGCCCGCTGTACGCATCTCGCGCGGCCTGGACAAAGGCCTTGCGGACCTGTTCTTCAAAGGTCTGGATGGTGATGCCCTTGGCCACGCAGAGCTGGCTCAACGGTGCGATCACGCTGGCGAGCGCCGCCATCAGCGTCTGCTGCTCGGGCGTCAGTACGGTTTGCTCGACGAATTCAGGAGAGGCTGGCATCGGGTTTCCCTGTTGGATCGCATTTTAAATGTGCTAAACGCACATTTCAAGGGTTTTTTGTAAAGTTTGGCTTACAGCGGCTTAAGTCCAGTTGCCGCGAGCCTGCAACGAGCGCCCGGGTGGAGACCGGATAATTGCGCTGCCCATGAAAACACTGAACGACTGGCTGGCGCATTGCGAGCGCCTTCACCCCACCACCATCGAGCTGGGGCTGGACCGTGTGCGGGCGGTAGCCGACCGGCTGAACGAAGGCCGCGGCCTGCGCTTCGGTGGCCCGGTCATCACCGTGGCCGGGACCAACGGCAAGGGCTCGACCTGCGCCATGCTCGAGGCCATTTTGCTACAGGCGGGATACCGTACGGGCGTGTACACCTCTCCGCACCTGGTGCATTTCGAGGAGCGCTGCCGAATCCGCGGCGAATCCGTGAATGCTATTGATTTAATAGCACACTTTGACCGTGTGGAGCGCACAAGAGGCGATATTTCCCTTACCTACTTCGAATTCACCACCCTGGCGATCCTGAGCCTGATGGCCAACGCCGAACTGGACGTGGTGATCCTCGAAGTTGGCCTGGGCGGGCGGCTGGATGCGGTCAACATCATCGACACCGATTGCGCGGTGATCACCAGCATCGACCTGGACCACATGGAATTGCTCGGTCCCGACCGCGAAAGCATCGGGCGCGAGAAGGCGGGCATACTGCGCACCGGCCGACCGGCGATCGTCAGTGACCCGATGCCGCCGCAAAGCGTGCTCGACCGCGCACTGGAAATCGGCGCCGACCTGTGGCGCGCCGGCATTGATTTCAACGTGGCCGGCGACAAGCAGCAGTGGGGCTGGGCCGGACGGGGCCGCCGTTACAGCGGCATGGCGTACCCGGCGCTGCGCGGCGCCAACCAGCTGGTCAACGCGGGCGGCGTGCTGGCCGCGCTGGAGTCGCTGCGCGGCCGCATCCCGGTCACGGCGCAGGCGGTGCGCAACGGGTTGGCGATGGTCGAGTTGCCCGGCCGTTTCCAGATCGTGCCGGGCCAGCCCGCGCTGGTGCTGGATGTGGCCCACAACCCGCACGCCGTGGCGGCGCTGGCGGCCAACCTGGACGCGATGGGGTTTTACCCCACCACCCACGCTGTTTTTGGCGCCATGGGCGACAAGGATCTGGCGCCGATGCTGGCGCGCATGGGGCCGCTGGTGGACCGCTGGTACTTCACCGATCTGCCGACGCCGCGCGCCGCGTTGGGGTCGCAGATCGAGGCGCTGTGGCGTGCTGGCGAAACCCGTCGCGATGTCGCCTCCACCACCCACGCCGACCCGATGCAGGCCCTGCGGGCGGCCATCGCCGCGGCAGACCCGGCTGATAGAATTCTGGTCTTCGGATCGTTCTACACCGTCGGCGGCGTCCTGAAGGACGGCATCCCCCGGATGCACGCCAAACACCTGGGCGACTGAGCCCTCACTGCCCGATATTCCATGGCACTTTTCAAGTCCCGCAAGGCTGGCGATGGCCCGGCTGTTAGCGCTGCCCAGCCCGAGAGCGTGGAGGCCATGCGCAAGCGCGCCCGCCACCGCCTGATTGGTGCGGCCGTGCTGGTGCTGGCGGCCGTGATCGGTTTTCCGCTGCTGTTTGACACGCAGCCGCGTCCGGTGGCGGTAGATATTCCCATCGAGATCCCCGACAAGACCAAGGTCAAACCGCTGCCGCCACCGGTGGCGGGGCGCAAGCCGGCGGCTTCCGTGGCGGCGCCGGCCACCGCGACGCCTGCCCCGGGCGGCACCGCCGACAAGGCAGGTTCATCAGCCGTGACGGCGGCTGCCAGTCTGGACGGCAAGGAAGAGCTGGTCACCCCGAATTCAGAGTCAAAAGCGGCCAAGGTCCCCGCCAGTGGTTCATTGGATGCTATAAAAAAAGAAGCAAAGCCGGCGCCCAAATTTGCGTTGGCGCCGCCCGCCAGACCCGATCCTGCCAAGGCTGAAGACTCGGCCAAGGCGCGCGCGCTGCTGGATGGCAAGCCTGCCGCGCCTGCAGCGCCGACTGCGGCTGCCAGCGCCGACGGCAGCGACCGGTTCATCGTGCAGGTGGGCGCGTTCGCTGACGTCGAGAAGGCGCGCGAAGTCCGCCTGAAGCTTGAAAAAGCCGGGCTCAAAACCTACACGCAGGTGGTAGAGACCAAGGACGGCAAGCGCATCCGGGTGCGCGTCGGCCCGTACCCCAGCAAGGCCGAGGCCGACAAAGTGGCGGGCAAGATCAAGGGGCTGGATTTACCGGCCGCCATCCTCACCTTGTAGGGTGAGGTCTGCCGATGGCTGCACTGGACTGGGTGTTTGTGGCGGTGCTGGGGGCGTCGCTGCTGCTGGGCGCCTGGCGCGGGCTGGTGTACGAGCTGGTGTCGGTGCTCGGCTGGATCGCCGCCTTCATCGTGGCGCAGTGGCTGGCGCCCGATGCCGCCGAACGCTTGCCCATGTCCACCGCGTCCGAGCCGGTGCGCTATGCGGCGGGGTTCGTGGTGGTGTTTGTGGCAACGGCTTTTGCTGGTGGCTTGCTGGCCTGGATGACCAAGAAGCTGGTAGAGGCGGTCGGGCTGCGGCCGGTGGACCGCACGCTGGGGGCGGCGTTTGGCATGTTGCGCGGATTGGTGTTGCTGCTGGCGGCGGCGGTGGTGGTCAACATGACGCCGCTCAAGAGCAGTGGATGGTGGCAAGATGGCATGGGCGCCGGGCTCGCGACCTCAGCGCTCAGGGGGCTGAAGCCCGCGCTACCCCAGGAGTTTGCAAGGCATCTGCCGTGATCGGCACCAGAATCAACGGCTAGAACGGCGGCCAGCGCGGGGCTGGCGCCACAACGGGAACCATCATGTGCGGAATCGTCGGCGTTGTCAGCAACGCCCCAGTCAACCAGCTGATCTATGACGCCCTGCTGCTGCTACAGCACCGCGGGCAGGACGCAGCCGGCATTGTCACGCAGCAGGAACGCAAGTTCTTCATGCACAAGGCCAAGGGCATGGTCAAGGACGTCTTCCGCACCCGCAACATGCGCGCGCTGCCGGGTGACTGCGGCCTGGGCCAGGTGCGCTACCCCACCGCCGGCAACGCCTACAGCGAGGAAGAGGCGCAGCCGTTCTACGTGAACGCGCCGTTTGGCATCGTCCTGGTCCACAACGGCAACCTGACCAATGCGAAGCTCCTCAAGGACGAGCTGTTCTCCGAGGACCACCGCCATATCAACACCGAGAGCGACTCCGAGGTGCTGCTCAACGTGCTGGCCCACGAGCTGGAAAAAGCCACGCGCGGCCTGCCGCTCAAGCCCGAGGACGTGTTCACCGCCGTGGCCCATGTGCACCGCCGCATCAAGGGTTCGTACGCCGTGGTGGCGCTGATCGCCGGGCATGGCCTGCTGGCGTTCCGCGACCCGTTCGGCATCCGCCCACTGGGCATGGGCCGCAGCAAGGACGGCACCATCATGGTGGCCAGCGAATCGGTGGCGCTCGAAGGCACCGGCCATGTGTTCGACCGCAACCTCGACCCCGGTGAGGCGGTGTTTGTCGACTTGCAGGGCCAGATTTTTGCGCGGCAGTGCGCCGACGCCCCGCAGCTGTCGCCATGCATTTTTGAGTTTGTGTACCTGGCGCGGCCCGATTCCGTGCTGGACGGCATCTCGGTCTACCAGGCGCGCCTGAACCTGGGCGAGACGCTGGCCAAGCGTGTGGTGTCCACCGTGCCGCCGAGCGAGATCGACGTGATCATCCCGATCCCCGAATCGAGCCGGCCCAGCGCCACGCAGCTCGCGCACCTGCTGGGCATTCCGTACCGCGAAGGGTTTGTGAAGAACCGCTATGTGGGCCGCACCTTCATCATGCCCGGGCAGGGCGTGCGCAAGAAGTCGGTGCGACAGAAGCTGAACGCGATCGAGGTCGAGTTCAAGGGCAGGAACGTGCTCCTGGTCGACGATTCGATCGTCCGCGGCACGACCTCGAAGGAGATCGTGCAGATGGCGCGCGACGCCGGCGCGAAGAAGGTCTATCTGGCCTCGGCCGCGCCGCCGGTGCGCTTCCCGAACGTCTACGGCATCGACATGCC
>JANOBJ010000101.1:0-2857 GCA_031411575.1 Betaproteobacteria bacterium
ATTTGACAGAAAAAACTTATAAAAAAATTGACTATAAGTCTCGAATAATATGCGCAACCAGCTATATTTTAGATAGTGAAATTGGGCAAAAACTGATCTAGAGTTTTCTCAGGTCAACAACCCTACGGGCTTTTCCCGCGCTGCGTTCCACGCCTCCCGCAGGGCGCAATTCGATCTCGGCGCTGCTGCCCACATACGCTTTGATGTCATGCTGCAACTGCTGCGCTGCCGCTCGGGCCGCAGCGCTTTCGGGCTCAATGCCAGGGCGCGTTTCCACCAGAATCTGCAGCTCGTCCATCACGCCATTGCGCCGCAACACACATTGGTAATGCGGCGCCAACTCAGGGCGCCTGAGGATGAGTTCTTCGATCTGCGTCGGGAACACATTCACCCCGCGCACAATCATCATGTCGTCGCTGCGACCCGTGATTTTTTCCATGCGCCGCATGGTGCGCGCCGTGCCGGGCAGCAGCCGCGTGAGGTCGCGGGTGCGGTAGCGGATGATCGGCAGCGCTTCCTTGGTGAGGCTGGTGAACACCAGTTCGCCCATCTCGCCGTCGGCCACCGGCTCGCCGCTGTCGGGGTTGATGATCTCGGGATAAAAATGGTCTTCCCAGATGGTGGGGCCGTCCTGCGTTTCAACGCATTCGCTGGCCACGCCCGGGCCCATCACCTCGCTCAGGCCGTAGATGTCCACCGCGGCAATGCCGGTACGCTGCTCGATGGCCACGCGCATGTCATTGGTCCAGGGCTCCGCGCCGAAGATGCCGATGCGCAGGGACGACTCGGCCGGGTTCAGCCCCTGGCGCTCGAATTCGTCGGCAATCGCCAGCATGTAGCTCGGCGTGACCATGATGATGTCGGGCTTGAAATCGGTGATCAGCTGCACCTGCCGCTCGGTCTGGCCGCCGCCAAACGGCACCACCGTCAGGCCCAGTTTCTCGGCGCCGTAGTGCGCACCGAGGCCGCCAGTGAACAGGCCGTAGCCGTAGCTCACATGCACCATGTCGCCGGGCCGCGCGCCCGCAGCACGGATGCTGCGCGCCACCACGCTGGCCCAGGTGTCGATGTCGCGCAGCGTGTAGCCCACCACGGTCGGCTTGCCGGTGGTGCCGCTGGACGCGTGGATGCGCGCGCAGCGCTCGCGCGGCACGGCGAACATGCCGTAGGGGTAGCTGTCGTGCAGGTCTTTTTTGGTGGTGAACGGAAACTTCGCCAGATCCGCCAGGGTGCGGCAATCGTCGGGATGCACGCCGGCCGCGTCGAACTTGGCGCGGTACACCGGCGAGTGCGCGTAGGCGTGCGCGAGTGTGGCCTTCAGGCGCTTGAGTTGCAGGGCACGCAGCTCGTCGGTGCTGGCTTTCTCAATCGGTTCGAGGGCAAAGCTGGTCATCGTTGTCTCCGCTGTCGGGCGCGTTTCTCGTCCGTGGTTTGTCGCCTCATTCGGGCAGCACGGTGCCTGCAATCTGGGCGCTCTTGCCACGAAACAGCGCCACCACTTCGCCGCGCTGGTTCGTCACGGTCATGTCATAGATGCCATGGCGGCCCGCCAGCGTCTGCTCCACGCCGTCACAGGTCAGCACGTCGCCAAGCTGGCCCGGCCGCAGGAACTCGATGCTCGCGCCAGCGGCCACCGTGTTGCGGTTGTGGCTGTTGCAGGCAAACGCAAAGGTGGAATCGGCCAGCGTGAAGATGAAGCCGCCGTGGCAAATCTGGTGGCCATTCAGATGCAGCTCACGCACCGTCATGCGCAGCGTCGCGCGGCCGGGCTCGCAAGTGACCAGCTCCATCCCCATCGTGTCCTTGCTCGCCGCATCAATCGCAAACAGCGTTTCACCAACACGCTGTGCCCTTTCCATGGCGTCCATCATTCGCCCTTGAAAACCGCAGGACGCTTCTGGCGGAATGCCGTCACGCCTTCGATGTAGTCGTGCGTCTTGCCCATGGCCGACTGGGTGTCGCGCTCGGCGTCGAGCTGCTGGTTCAGCGTGCGCTGGCCACTGTCACGCAGGATGTGGCGGGTGGCCACCAGCGCCTTGGTGGGCATGGCAGCCAGTTTGTCGGCCATCGCGAGTGCCGCAGCCAGGCATTCGTCGGCGCCGCCTTCCACCACATCCCAGATCATTCCCCAGGCTTTGGCCTGCGCGGCGGGCAGCTTGTCGCCGGTCATCGCCAGCGCCATCGCGCGCGCCAGGCCCAGCCGCTCGGTCAGAAACCAGGTGCCACCGGCATCGGGGATCAAGCCGATCTTGCTGAACGCCTGGATAAAGCTGGCGCCGCTGGCGGCGATTGCGATGTCGCAGGTCATGGCCAGCGAGGCGCCAGCGCCGGCCGCCACGCCATTGACGGCAGCAATCGTGGGTACGCGCAGCGCCTGCAGCCGGCGCACGGTGGGGTTGAAGGCCTGGTCGATCACCGGGCCGGGGTCGGCGCGCTGTACCAGGTCGGGACCGGGCTCGAAATCAAACTCGGCCAGATCGGCGCCGGCGCAAAAGCCGCGTCCCGCGCCGGTGATCACCAGCGCACGGATCGCGCGGTTGGCCTCCACCCGGTCGAGCGCGGCCCACAGGTCGCGGTGCATCTGGCGCGTGAAGCTGTTGAGCGCCTGTGGGCGGTTCAGCGTGGCGATGGCCACGGCGCCGCGTTCTTCGTAGAGGACAGTTGCTGCTTCGGTCATGGTGGTCTCCTGAGACTTGAATTTACCATTAACCGACCGAGTGGTCGGTTAATGGTTTCCCTTGGTCGCGAGTCGATATAGTCTGGCCATTGCAACAGAAAACATGGAGCAGCACATGGCCACCGACATGATCGAGGTGCGGACGGAGGGCGGCAAGGTGGGCGTGGTCACACTGAACCG
>JANOBJ010000102.1:0-10097 GCA_031411575.1 Betaproteobacteria bacterium
TCCTCCAGAGCTTGCTCCTGATTGTCCTGCTGATCGCCGTCAGCGCGTTTTTCTCGGTCGCCGAGATTTCGCTGGCTGCCTCACGCCGGCTGCGGCTGCGCCAGATGGCCGACGACGGCGATGTGGGCGCCGACCAGGTGCTGCGCGTTCAGGAAAAGCCCGGCCACTACTTCACCGTGGTGCAGATTGGCCTGAACGCCATCGCCATCCTGGGCGGCATTGTCGGCGAAGGCGCGCTCAGCCCGTATTTCACGCAGGCGTTTGCGCTGTGGCTCACACCGCCGCGCGCCGAAACGGCGGGGTTCATCACCTCGTTCGTGGTGGTGACCTCGCTGTTCATCCTGTTTGCCGACCTGCTGCCCAAACGCCTGGGCATGACCGAGCCCGAGCGGCTGGCGGTGAAGGTGATTGGTCCGATGCAGCTGTGCATGACGCTGCTGCGGCCGGTGGTGTGGCTGTACAGCCGCGCGGCGGACCTGCTGTTTCGCCTGTTCGGCCTGCCCACGCAGCGCGACGACAGCGTGACGTCTGACGACATCCTGGCGCTGACCGAGGCTGGCGCGCAGGCGGGCGTGCTGGCGCGGCGCGAGCAACAGGTGATCGAGAACGTGTTTGAACTCGACACGCGCACAGTGGGCAGCGCCATGACCCCGCGCGACCGCATCGCCTACTTCCTGAAGGACGACGCCGACGCGGTGGTGCGTCTGCGCATCGCGGCCGAGCCGTTTTCGACCTACCCGGTGTGCGACGGCGTGATCGACCGTGTTCTGGGCTACGTGGACGCCAAGGATTTGTTCCAGCGCGTGCTGAACAACCAGCCGATCCGTCTGACCGACGAGGGCCTGCTGCACAAGGCGGTGATCGTGCCCGACCGGCTGACGCTGGGCGAAGTGCTGGAGCAGTTTCGCCAGGCTCACGAAGACTTTGCCATCATCGTCAACGAATACAGCCTGGTGGTGGGCGTGGTCACGCTGAACGACGTGATGAGCACCGTCATGGGCGATCTGGTCTCGCCGCAGGACGAAGAGCTGATCGTGCGGCGCGACGACCAGTCGTGGCTGATCGACGGCGCCACGCCGATGCAGGATGTGCAGCACGTGCTCGGCATCGAGGCGTTTCCGCATGCCGATGAGTACGAAACCCTGGCCGGCTTTTTGATGGTGATGCTGCGCCGCGTGCCCAAGCGCACCGACCGCGTGACCTGGGCCGGCCACACCTTTGAGGTACTGGATGTGGACAGCTACCGGATCGATCAGGTGATGGTGACGCGGCTGGTGGCGGGTGCGCCGGCGGCCCCGGGTGTTGTGCCGCCGGCGTAAAGCCCGTTCAGCGCGAAAACTCCCAGTTGCGTTTGGCGCCCAGTACCGCGTTCGGGTACTCAGCTTTGCCGCGGCTGCCGTTGTACCGGCCCAGCGCCATGAACAGGTCGCCGCGCTCGCGGTCGAGGTAGTGGCGCAGGATGACGCAGCCAAAACGCAGATTGGTCTGCATGTGGAACAGCTTGCCGGCGTCGCCGTCGCCCAGCACGCGGGTCCAGAACGGCATCACCTGCATGTAGCCGCGCGCGCCCACGCGGCTCACCGCAAATTTTCGGAAGTTGCTCTCTACCTGGATCAGCCCCATCACCAGCTGCACATCCAGGCCCGCGCGTTTGCTCTCGTACCAGACGGTTTCCAGAAACTCCTTGCGGGTCTGCCAGTCGGTTTTTTTCTTGCGCAGCCGGTCGCTCATCGCGCCCAGCCAGCGCAGGTACAACAGGCGCGAATCGGTGTCGCCAAACTCAGGCACCGGCGGCGCGTTGTTGGCAATCGCCGAACTCAGCGCTGAACGTACGGAATCCACCAGCGGTTCTTCCAGCTGACCGCC
This sequence comes from Betaproteobacteria bacterium, assembly GCA_031411575.1. Taxonomy (GTDB): domain Bacteria; phylum Pseudomonadota; class Gammaproteobacteria; order Burkholderiales; family Burkholderiaceae_C; genus JANOBJ01. The sequence continues at coordinate 1,867 of JANOBJ010000102.1, forward strand.
GGCGCGCGTATGCTCCGAAAACAATAGCAAAGAAAGACCAGCTGGCAGGGACGCCAGGCACATTCGCCTTGAAAATCCGGGTTGCGAGCGGTCTTCAGCCGTCATACGGCCAGCTTGCCTTTCAACACCGCGAACACCTCGCCGGCGGACACCTTGGTGGCCTCGGCATCACGCCGGTGCTGGTACTCGACGTGGCCTTCCTTCAGGCCGCGGTCGCCAATGGTCACGCGGTGCGGCACGCCGATCAATTCCCAGTCGGCAAACATCGCGCCGGGGCGCTCGCCGCGGTCGTCCAGGATCACGTCGACGCCGGCTGCCAGCAGCTCGGCGTGCAGTTTCTCGGCGGCGGCTTTCACATCGGCGCTGCGGTCCATGCCGATCGGACAGACCACCACCGTGAACGGCGCAATCGCGTCGGGCCAGATGATGCCGCGCGCGTCATGGTTCTGCTCAATGGCGGCGGCGGGCAGCCGCGTGATGCCGATGCCGTAGCAACCCATCTCGAGGAACTGCGGCTTGCCGTTCACGTCCAGGAAGGTGGCGTTCATGGCCTGGCTGTACTTGGTGCCGAGGTAGAAGATATGGCCCACCTCGATGCCGCGCTCGATCGCCAGCACGCCCTTGCCGTCGGGCGAGAGATCGCCGGCGACCACGTTGCGCAGGTCGGCCACCAGGTCGGGCTCGGGCAGATCGCGGCCCCAGTTCACCCCGGTGATGTGAAAGTCCACCTCGTTGGCACCACAAATCCAGTCGGCCATGGCCGCCACTTCACGGTCGGCCACGATCTTCACCGGCTTCCTGACGCCCAGCGGGCCCAGGTAACCCGGCTTGGTGCCAAAGTGGTCCTCGATCTCGGCCACCGAGGCGAATCGGTAGCCGACGTCCAGCCCGGGCACCTTGCCAGCCTTGACCTCGTTCATGTCGTGGTCACCGCGCAGCAGCAGCAGCCAGATCTGCGTCCTGGCAACCACGCCCTTGTCGTTGAGCTCGTCGGTAGCCAGCACCAGCGATTTGACGGTGGTCTGCAGCGGCACGCCCAGCAACTCGGCCACATCGGCGCAGGTGCTTTTGCCCGGCGTTGGGGTTTTGGTCATGGCCTTCGCGGGCGCGGGCCGAGGCCCGGCGGGTGCCAGCAACGGGTTCAGCGCCTCGGCCTTTTCCATGTTGGCCGCGTAGGTGCTGCCAGGGCAGTAGACAATGGCGTCCTCGCCGGTGGCGGCGATCACCTGGAACTCTTCGGACAGGTCGCCGCCAATCGCGCCGCTGTCGGCCGCCACCGCGCGGTAAGACAGGCCGAAGCGGTCAAAAATCGCGCGGTACGCCTGTGCCATCACCTGGTAGCTGGCCTTGGCCGTGGCCATGTCGCGGTCAAAGCTGTAGGCGTCCTTCATGATGAACTCGCGGCTGCGCATCACGCCAAAGCGGGGCCTGCGCTCGTCGCGGAACTTGGTCTGGATGTGGTAAAAATTCTTGGGTAGCTGCTTGTAGCTGCGCAGTTCCTGGCGCGCAATGTCTGTTACCACCTCTTCGCTCGTAGGCTGGATGATGAAGTCGCGGTCATGCCGGTCTTTCACGCGCATCAGCTCAGGCCCCATTTTTTCCCAGCGCCCGGTCTCCTGCCAGAACTCGGCCGGCTGTACCACGGGCATCAGCAGCTCCACCGCGCCGGCGCGGTTCATCTCCTCGCGCACGATTTTCTCCACCTTGCGGATCACGCGCAGGCCCATCGGCATGTAGCTGTAGATGCCGGCGCCGAGCTTCTTGATCATGCCGGCGCGCATCATGAGCTGGTGGCTCACCACCTCGGCGTCGGCAGGGGCTTCCTTCTGCGTGGAGACAAAAAATTGCGAGGCGTTCATGCGGTGCCGTTCGTGTTCGGGAAGGCCTGACCCCTTGTGGCACGCGCGTTGCTGTGCATAATGGAATCAGTTCAAAATTTGGGGTTTGATTATGCTCGACCGGGAAGGCTTCAGGCCCAACGTCGGCATCATCCTGCTCAACCAGAAAAATCAGGTGTTCTGGGGCAAGCGCATCCGAACCCACAGCTGGCAGTTTCCGCAGGGTGGCATTGACCGGGGTGAGAATCCCGAGCAGGCCATGTTCCGGGAGCTGCAGGAGGAAGTGGGGCTCCTGCCGGAGCACGTGCGCATAGTGGCCCGCACCCGCGACTGGTTGCGGTACGAGGTGCCAGACCGGTATATCCGCCGCGACGCGCGCGGCCATTACAAGGGCCAAAAGCAGATCTGGTATCTGCTGCAACTGGTCGGGCACGACTGGGATTTGAACCTGCGCGCCACCAACCACCCTGAGTTCGACGCCTGGCGCTGGAACGATTACTGGGTGCCGCTGGAAGTGGTGGTGGAGTTCAAGCGCGGCGTGTATGAGATGGCGCTGACCGAACTGGCCAGGTACCTGCCGCGCCACGACCACCGTAACCGCTATCTGCGAAGCGGGCTGCGTTCGCGCGACGGCAGCCCCGAGCACGGCCAAGAGCACGGCCATGAAGGCGACGTGTCCGGCGCCGGGGCGCACGACATGATGGCCGGCGCGCCGTTCGAGCTGCCGCCCGGCGCCACGTTCGAGCCCGATCCGCAGACCGGCGTGGCGGCTGATTCTTCCGGGAACCGCCATGCCCCGTTCTAGGTTTGCCCCGCTCGTATTGGCCACCGTGTTCTGCGCGACGCCCGTCGCCTGGGGCCAGCTGGCTGCCGACAACCCCGATTGGAAGGAAACCAACGTGCCGCCGCCGCCCGCCTTCAATGCGGCGAAGCTGATTGCGGTGGAGGTATCGGCCAACTCGGCGCTGTCGTTTGGAGTGGACCCCGCCACGCTGGTGATCGCGCCGGACGGTGTGGTGCGCTACGTGGTGGTGGCCAGCAGCCGCAGTGGCGCCGTGAACGCGATGTACGAAGGCGTGCGCTGTGCCACCGGCGACTACCGCGTGTACGCGCGCTACAACACGAGCGGCGGCTGGAGCCCGGTGGCTGACACCGACTGGCGATCGATGTACGCGCCCTCGCCGTCGCGCTACACGCTGGCGATTGCCAAGTCGGGTGTGTGCAAGGGCAATGCGCCGAACCTGTCAACCGAGCACATCGTGCGCGATCTGCGGGCAGGGCCTGACCGGAAGTTTGACTAGGCGAGACGCTCGCCGCGGGTTCAATGCGCGTGCAGCGCCCTTGAGGGCGCGCTCATCTCGACCCGGGATCAGCCTACTTTGTCAGCACCAGGTTGTCCCGATGCACCATTTCAGATTCAGCGACATAGCCCAGCAAAGCCTCGAACTCGCTTGACGGCTTACGACAGATCAGGCGCGCCTCGGCGCACGCGTAGTTGGCGAGACCACGGCCAATCTCCGCGCCAGCAGGGTCGCGCACCGCAATCACGTCACCACGCGAAAACTCGCCCTCCACCGCCGTCATGCCGATCGGCAGCAGGCTCTTGCCTTCGGCGCGCAGCTTGGCTGCTGCCCCGGCATCCACCGTCACGGCGCCACGCAGCTGCAGGTGGTCGGCCATCCACTGCTTGCGGGCCTGGTTCTTCTGGGTCTGCGCGACCAGCAGCGTGCCGATGGCGTCGCCCCGCGCCAGCCGCAGCAGTGCATCAGGCTCGCGGCCCCAGGCAATGACGGTGGACGCGCCGGAGCCGGCCGCGCGCTTGGCGGCGAGGATCTTGGTGATCATGCCGCCGCGCCCAATGCTGGAGCCCGCGCCGCCGGCCATGGCTTCCAGCGCCGGGTCACCGGCCTTGGCTTCGTCCACAAACATGGCCGCAGGGTCTTTGCGCGGGTCGGCGGTGTACAGGCCTTTCTGATCGGTCAGGATCACCAGCACATCGGCCTCGACCAGGTTGGCCACCAGCGCGCCCAGCGTGTCGTTGTCGCCAAACTTGATCTCGTCGTTGACGACCGTGTCGTTCTCGTTGATCACCGGCAGCACCCCCAGCTTGAGCAGCGTCAGCAGCGTGGAGCGCGCGTTCAGGTAGCGCTCGCGGTCGGCCAGGTCAGCGTGGGTGAGCAGCACCTGCGCGCTGCCCAGGCCGTTCTCGCGCAGCTTGGTCTCGTACATCTGCGCCAGGCCCATCTGGCCCACGGCGGCGGCGGCCTGCAGCTCGTTGATCTGGTGCGGACGCGTCGTCCAGCCCAGCCGCTTCATGCCCTCGGCCACCGCGCCGCTGGACACCATGATCACCTCGCGCCCATCACCCACAAGTGCGGCCAGCTGGCGACACCACTCGCCGATCGCGGCCTCGTCCAGGCCGCGGCCGTCGTTGGTGACCAGACTGGAGCCCACCTTGACCACGATGCGACGGGCGTCGCGCACCACGCTGGAACCCTTTTTAGTGGTCATATTGGCCTGTTGTGCTCATCAGCTGGTCATAGTTTGCTATAATTATTATAGCAAACAGCTTTCTCAAGCGTCAGCCTCAGGGGCGCCGGCGAACCGGGGATCCACCTCCACGGCGGGCTGCTCGGACACCTGCTGCGCCTTCACGTGCTGGTAGATGGCCTTGACCAGTTGCTCGCAACCCTCGCGCGTGAGCGCCGAGATTTCGAACACCGGCCCCTTCCACTTGAAGCGCTTGACGAAATCCTTCACCCGGGCGGCGCGCTCGTCGGCGGGCACCATGTCGAGCTTGTTGAGCACCAGCCAGCGCGGCTTGTCGTACAGGGCCTCGTCGTACTTTTTCAGTTCGCCCACGATGGCCTTGGCCTGCGCCACGGGGTCAATGGTGTCGTCAAACGGCGCCATGTCCACGATGTGCAGCAGCAGGCGGGTGCGCTGCAGATGCCGCAGAAACAGGTGGCCCAACCCGGCCCCTTCGGATGCGCCTTCGATCAGCCCCGGCAAATCAGCCACGACAAAGCTCTGCTCAGGCCCCACGCGAACCACGCCGAGATTCGGGTGCAGGGTGGTGAAGGGGTAGTCGGCAATGCGCGGGCGCGCGTTGGACACGGCCGTGATGAAGGTGGACTTGCCGGCGTTCGGCATGCCCAGCAGACCCACGTCAGCCAGCACCTTGAGTTCGAGCTTCAGGGCCTTCTTCTCGCCCGGCCAGCCCGGAGTTTTCTGCCGGGGCGCGCGGTTGATGGCGCTCTTGAAGCGCATGTTGCCAAAGCCGCCGTCGCCACCTTTGGCAATCGTGATCACTTCGCCGGGCGTGAGCAGTTCATACAGCACTTCGCCGGTTTCGGCGTCGCTGATGATGGTGCCGACCGGCATCTTGAGCGTGATGTCATCGGCAGCCGCACCGAACATGTCAGAGCCCATGCCGTGCTGCCCGCGCTTGGCCTCGTGGCGGCGCGAGAACCGGAAATCCACCAGCGTATTGAGGTTCGGGTCGGCCACCGCGAACACGTGGCCGCCACGGCCGCCATCACCGCCATTCGGACCGCCGAACTCTTTGTACTTTTCATGGCGAAACGAGACGCAGCCGTCCCCGCCATCGCCTGCCGCAATGTCGATAAACGCTTCGTCAACGAATTTCATGGTTTGATTCTAGAGTGCCAAACAAAAAAGCCCTGCGAATGGATCGCAGGGCTTTCGTGCCGGAAAGCCTGAAGACTTATGCCGGCGTCACATTCACGGTGTGCTTGTTCAGCGAACCCTTGACCGCGAACGACACCTGGCCGTCAACCAGTGCAAACAGTGTGTGGTCCTTGCCGATGCCGACGTTGGAGCCGGGATGGAACTTGGTACCGCGCTGGCGCACGATGATGGAACCGGCGCTGATGGTTTCACCGCCGAAACGCTTCACACCCAGCATCTTGGGGTTGGAATCGCGCCCGTTTCGCGTTGAGCCGCCGCCTTTTTTCTGTGCCATGAACTGTGCTCCTCAACCGGCAATCGCGCCGATTTGCAGCTCGGTGAACTGCTGGCGATGCCCTTGACGTTTCTGATAGTGCTTGCGACGGCGCATCTTGAAGATGCGAACCTTGTCGTGCTTGCCGTGCGACAGCACCGTGACTGTCACCGTTGCGCCGGACACCAGGGGCGTACCAACCTTGATTTCACTGCCGTTGCCGACAGCCAAAACCTGATCGATCACGATTTCCTGGCCTACGTCCGCAGCAATCTGTTCTACTTTAATTTTTTCGCCGGCAGCAACACGATACTGTTTGCCACCGGTTTTTATGACCGCGTACATGTTGACCTCGTAATTTGAAGCTCTGGGGACGGATTTCCGCAGAGCCCGCTAGTATAGCACGGTTTGCACTCACTAACATGGTCTTCCCGCCGGAAGTACGTCGGGCGTAACAGCTTTCATATAATCGCGCAGCACAACCGGTCCATTGATTTGTCTGTTCATTCATCCAGTACCGCCGCCGTTCTGGCGCTCATCGCCGACGATATGCGCGAGGTCGACTCGGTTATCTCCCAGAGACTCGACTCCGGTGTTCCGCTGGTCGGCGAGGTGTGCCGCTACATCATCGCTGCGGGCGGCAAGCGGTTGCGGCCAGCCCTGTTGCTGCTGACCTGCGGCGCTCTGGGCTATACCAGCGCACAGCGTTTCAGCCTTGCAGCCGTGGTGGAGTTCATCCACACTGCCACCCTGCTGCACGACGATGTGGTCGACGAGTCCACCCTGCGCCGCGGACGCGCCACCGCCAATGAGGCTTTCGGCAACCCGGCCAGCGTGCTGGTGGGGGACTTTCTGTACTCGCGCGCCTTCCAGATGATGGTGGAAGCGGGCAGCATGCGGGTGATGGAAATCCTGGCCGAGGCCACCAATGTGATCGCCGAGGGCGAGGTGCTGCAACTCATGAACATGCATGACGCCTCGCTGGACCAAGACGCTTACCTGCGCGTCATCCGCTCCAAGACGGCCAAGCTGTTCGAGGCCAGCGCCCGGCTGGGCGCCGTGCTGGCGGGCAGTCCTGCCGCCATGGAGCAGGCCTGCGCGACCTATGGCCAGGCCCTGGGGACCGCGTTTCAGGTGATTGACGACCTGCTGGACTACGCGGGCAATGCGGCCGAGATGGGCAAGAACCTGGGCGATGACCTGCGCGAGGGCAAAGCGACCCTGCCGCTGATCGTCGCGATGCAGCGCGGCAGTGCCCGGCAACGCGATGTGGTGCAGCATGCGATTGAGAACGGCAGCGTCGATGCGCTCGACCAGATCGTGGCCATCGTGACCGAGACCGGCGCGCTGGACGCCACCCGGGAGGCCGCCGCCGCCGAGGCGCAGCACGCTATCGCAGCGGCGAGCAGCCTCCCGGCGAACCCGTATTCGGCCGGTTTGCTACAATTAGCGGCTCAGCTTTTGGAACGCCGCGCCTGACCTGCTCAGACGCTTTTGTTCTGTCCATCGGGGTGTAGCTTAGCCAGGTAGAGCGCTACGTTCGGGACGTAGAGGCCGGAGGTTCGAATCCTCTCACCCCGACCATGCTGGCACCGATTTTCGCCTTTTTTGCCAATTGCTTGGCGCTTTTGCCACGCTTTTGGGGTCCCGGCGTAAAATCCGGGGTTACCGGTTTGGTCAACGCCACGACTGCGGTGTACATTCGCAGGTGATGGCTGCTGTTGACTCCGTAATCAAAGACACTTCGACCATGGCCCTTCCAGGGCTTGGGCGAACACTCGTTTCGGCTGGAAAACTGGGCCAAAAGTCGGCCGAGGATATTTTCCGCAAGGCGCAAAGCGCGCGCACCAGTTTCATTGCCGAGTTGACAGGGTCTGGCGCTGTCTCGGCGGCCGATCTGGCTCACACGATGTCGTCGGCGTACGCTGCGCCGTTGCTGGACCTTGACGCCATCGACACCCAACGCCTGCCCAAAGGGCTGCTGGACAGCAAGATCTGCGTGGCCTACCGCGTGGTGGTGCTGAGCAAGCGCAACAACCGCCTGAGCGTGGCGACCGCCGATCCGTCTGACCAGGAAGCGGCCGAGAAAATCAAGTTTGCGACCCAGATGGGCGTGGACTGGGTGATTGCCGAGTACGACAAGCTGTCGAAGATGGTTGAAGCCAACGCCACCACGGCGTCGGAAGCCATGGACAGCATCATTGGCGAGGATTTCGAGTTCGATGAAGCATCGGTCGATGCCGCTGCCGACTCTAACGACACAGCGATCGCCGAAGTCGAGGACGCCCCGGTCGTCAAGTTTCTGCACAAGATGCTGCTGGATGCCTTCAGCATGCGCGCGTCCGACCTGCACTTCGAGCCTTACGAACACAACTACCGCGTGCGGTTTCGCATCGACGGCGAGTTGCGCGAGATTGCCTCGCCGCCCA
>JANOBJ010000103.1:0-8513 GCA_031411575.1 Betaproteobacteria bacterium
CGAGGGCGCCGAGCTGGTGGTGCTGGCGCGCTACATGCAGATCCTGTCGGACGACCTGTGCCAAATGCTCTGCGGTCGCGCCATCAACATCCACCACAGAATTCTCCCGAGCAACAAGGGCGCCAAGCGCTTCGCCCAGGCGCACGATCGCGGCGTGAAGCTGATCGGCGCCACCGCCCACTACGTGACGGCCGACCTCGACGAAGGCCCGATCATCGAGCAGGACGTGGCCCGCGCCGACCACAGCAAGACTGTGGACGACCTGACCGCGATGGGCCGCGACACCGAAAGCCAGGTGCTGGCGCGCGCCGTCAAGTGGCACGGCGAGCACCGTGTGCTGCTGAACGGGCACAAGACCGTAATTTTCAAATGACGACGCCCCCCGACGCATCCCTTCGGGCTGCCTCCCCCCACTGGGGGGCACGCGGCCGCTTCGGGGCGGCCGTGCGCAGCGCGCCTGGAACAAGCCCCGCCAGATCCCAAGCGTAGGGTTGTCCGATGACGGTGAGAATCCCTCCTATCCAGTGCCTGCTGACCTTCGAGGCGCTGGCGCGTCTGCGCAGCGTGACGCAGACGGCGGATGAGCTGAATGTCACGCCCAGTGCGGTGAGCCACCGGGTCAAGCAGCTCGAGCAGATTCTGGGGGTCAAGCTGTTTGGCCGCGCCGATTTTTCGCTGACCACCGAGGGCAGCGAATACCTGGCGCATGTGCGCGAGGGGCTGGCTATTCTGGAACGCTTTCCGGGCCAGAACGCCACACCGGGCAAGCGCAAGCTCAAGGTGGCGGTGACGCCCACTTTCGCGCGCTCGATGCTGATGCCGCGGCTGCGCCAGTTCACCGAGGCGTACCCCGAGATCGACCTCACGCTGCAGGTGAGCATTCCGCTGCTGGACGTGGTGGCCGTGGACGCCGACCTGACCATCCGCTTTGGCACCGGCCGCTATGCCGACGTGGAGCATGTCTGTCTGGTGAAAGACGAGGTGACGCCACTCGCCTCGCCGGCCTACCTCCGCGAGAACGGGCCGTTTGACGCACCCGAAGACCTGCAGCGCGCCAACCTGCTGCGCAGTCCGCTGGAGCCGTGGCGCACCTGGTTTGCCGCGCATGAGCTGGACTGGCCCGAGCCGGTGGACGGCTCTTCGTTCAACGACATCGGCCTGATGTGCGACGCCGCGGCGCAGGGCCTGGGCGTGGCGCTGGTGCGGCTGAAGCTGGGCGCGCCGTGGCTGGAGAACGGCTCGCTGGAGCGGCTGTCGCTGCGCAACGTGCCCTCGCCGCACGCGCACTACCTGTGCTGGTACGCGGGCGCGATGGAGCGCTGGGAGTGCGCGGCATTTGCCGAGTGGCTGAAGAAGAGCGTGGCCTGAGCGGTGGGGCGCGTCGCCCGGGCGCTGTCAGGGCGTTGATTCGCTGCGCGACGGGACGGCAACAGGCGCCGGTGCCGCCAGCGCTGAGGGCGCCGTGGCTTCCACGGGTTTGAAAGTGGCATCGGCCACCTCACGCGGCGCTGCCGGCGGCCGTTGCGGCAACTCGGTGGTGGGCGCGCTGAGCGCGCGGTGTTCGCATTCGCGCTGCAATTGCCATTGCTGATTGGCGGCCGCCGGCACTTCGCGGACCTGGCGTCGACATTCGCGCGCCACCAGCCGCTCGCCTTCGAGGCGACGCACCAGGCATTCGCTCAGCGCCCGCTTGCGCGCGTCACCCTGTAATCCGCCGAGATCGCGCTGGCAATACTCCATGCGCGTGGGCGCGTAGCCGCCACCCGCCGCGGCCTGCGGCGCATGTTGCGCCCACACCGGTGCCCCAAGGCTGCACACCACGACCACTGCCAAACTGCTCTTCATGACCGCGCTTTCTCCCTGTCTGTACGTTATACGACAAGCCTGTGGCTGGCCGAAAAAGAAATTCATTGTCTAGGCGGTTGGCACAAAAAAGAATACTTAAGATGTAAGTATTTGAACACCGTGCGAAAGTGCTCAGCGACGTCTTTTTTGTGCCGAATTGTGCTCTGGTGCTTGTCGGCTGGTCATAGTTTGCTATTACTATAATAGCAAACCGGATTTCAGCACCGAGTGCAAATATCTTCAACCCGGTGCTCGCCGCGTCGACGTACAGTCGGGTGCCATGAAAATCGCCTCGTTCCACATCCAGTGCGTCAGCGTGCCAATGGCCGAGCCACACCGCACGGCGTCGGGCGTGGTGTCGGCTTCGCCACTTGTGCTGCTCACCGTGACCACCGACACGGGCGTCAAGGGCCACAGCATCGTCTTCACCTACACGCCGGCCGCCCTCAAACCCACCGCCGCGCTGATGGCCAATCTGGAGTCGATGGTGGTGCGCCAGTCACTGGCGCCAGCGGCGCTGTGGGCGCAGTTGCACGCACGCTTTCGCCTGCTCGGTACGCAGGGGCTGGTGGGCATGGCGCTGGCGGGTATCGACATGGCGCTCTGGGACGCGCTGGCGCGCGCGCAGCAGCTCCCGCTCTACGCCCTGCTCGGCAGCACGGACAAAGTGTTGCGCCCGTATGGGGCGGTCGGTTTTGATGGCGCCACCGACTCGGCCCGTGCGGCCGAAGCGTGGGCCCGGCGCGGCTTTCAGGGCGTGAAAGCCAAGATCGGCTACCCCACCGTGGCTGAAGACGTTGCCGCGATCCGTGCCATGCGTGCAGCAGTCGGCCCCGACGTGGCGTTGATGGTCGACTACAACCAGAGCCTCAGCCCGACCGAGGCCGAGTCGCGGCTCGGTGTGCTGGATGCCGAGATCGGCCCGGCCGGTCTGGCGTGGATCGAAGAGCCCGTGCTAGCCCACGACTTCAGCGCGCTGGCGCAACTGGCGGGCAAGACCCGCATCGCGCTGCAGGCCGGTGAGAACTGGTGGGGCCCGCTCGATTTCCGCCATGCGCTCAATGCGGGCGCACGCGATCTGGTGATGCCCGACGTGATGAAGTGCGGCGGCGTCACCGGCTGGCAGCAGGTGGCGGCCATGGCCAGTGTGTACGGCGTGCCGGTGTCCAATCACCTGTGGCCCGAAATCAGCGCACAGCTGCTGAGCGCCACGCCCACCGCCGGAGTTCCGGGCTCGTGGCTCGAGTACGCCGATTGGTGGAACCCGGTGCTGCGCGATCCGCTCGTGGTGACCGATGGGCGCGCTGTTTTCGACGGCGTGATCGGAAGTGGCATAGAGTTCAATGATTCCGCTGTCCAGAGGTTGTTGGTATGAATGCTCCCGTTGATCCCCAGGTGCTCGAACGAGCCGATCGCCAGGCCGAGGTGGTGCGCGCGCTGCAGGCCGTGCTGCCCGCGCACGCGCTGCTGTGGAACCGTGAAGACACCGTGCCGTATGAGTGCGATGGCCTGACCGCCTACCGCCAGCGCCCGCTGGTGGTGGCGCTGCCCGAAACCCATGCGCAGGTGCAGGCGGTGCTCAAGGCCTGCCATGCGCTGGATGTGCCGGTGGTGGCGCGCGGTGCGGGCACCGGCCTGTCGGGCGGCGCGATGCCGCATGCGCTGGGCGTGACGCTGAGCCTGGCCAAGTTCAACCAGATCATCCAGATCGACGCCTTCAGCCGCACGGCGGTGGTGCAGTGCGGCGTGCGCAACTTGGCGATCAGCGAGGCAGCGGCGCCCTACGGCCTGTACTACGCGCCCGACCCGTCGAGCCAGATCGCCTGCACCATTGGCGGCAACGTGGCCGAGAACTCGGGTGGCGTGCACTGCCTGAAATACGGCCTCACCGTGCACAACGTGCTCAAGATCAAGGGCTACACCGTCGAGGGCGAACCGGTCGAATTTGGCAGCGATGCGCTCGATGCGCCGGGGTATGACCTGCTGAGCGTGATTGTCGGCAGCGAAGGCATGCTGGCCGTCACCACCGAAGTTACCGTCAAGCTGATTCCCAAGCCGCTGCTGGCGCGCTGCATCATGGCGAGCTTCGATGACATCCGCAATGCCGGCGACGCGGTGGCGGCGGTGATCGCCGCCGGCATCATCCCGGCGGGTCTGGAGATGATGGACAAGCCCATGACCGCCGCGGTGGAAGATTTCGTGCACGCGGGCTACGACCTGACCGCCGCCGCCATCCTGCTGTGCGAGAGCGACGGCACGCCCGAAGAAGTGGAAGAAGAAATCGGCCGCATGAGCGAGGTGCTGCGCCGCTGCGGCGCCACCGCCATCGCGGTGAGCCGCGACGAAGCCGAGCGCCTGAAGTTCTGGAGCGGGCGCAAGAATGCCTTCCCCGCAAGTGGCCGCATCAGCCCCGACTACATGTGCATGGATTCGACCATCCCGCGCAAGCGCCTGGCCGACATCCTGCTCGCGATCGCCGAGATGGAAAAGAAGTACCGGCTGTCGTGCTGCAACGTGTTCCACGCGGGCGACGGCAACCTGCACCCGCTGATCCTGTTTGACGCGAATGACCCGGACCAGCTGCACCGCTGCGAGCTGTTTGGCGCCGACATCCTGGAAACCAGCGTCGCGATGGGCGGCACCGTCACCGGCGAGCACGGCGTGGGCGTGGAAAAGCTCAACAGCATGTGCGTGCAGTTCTCGGCGGCAGAAAACGAGCAGATGTTCGGCGTGAAGCGCGCGTTTGACGCCAAGGGCCTGCTCAACCCCGGCAAGGTGATCCCCACGTTGAACCGCTGCGCCGAGTACGGCAAGATGCTGGTGCGCGGCGGGCAGATCGCGCACCCCGACCTGCCGCGGTTCTAGTGGCATGACCCCCACGCTTGCCACTTCGTGTGCTGCGCTGCCCCCCGAGGGGGCCGGCCTTGCTCGGGGCGGCCCTGCGCTGCGGCCCCAGGCCCATTGATCCCATGACCGCCCTGCGCGGGCTTGCCTGGCTGCTGGCGCTGCAATCGGCGGGCGAGGCGCTTGCGCACTTTCTGCACCTGCCGTTTCCCGGCCCGGTGGTGGGCATGGTGCTGCTGCTGGGGGCCTTGCGCTGGCCGCTGGTGCGCGAACCGGTGGCGGCCTGTGCGGAGTTTTTGCTGGCGCACCTGTCGCTCCTGTTTGTACCGGTGGGCGTGGGTGTCATGACACACCTGGCGCTGGTGAGCCAGTACGGCGTGCGCATCCTGGTGGTGATCGTGCTGTCCACCTGGGTCGGGCTGGCAGTCACGGCCTTGACGCTGCGCGTGCTGATGCGCGACAACCCCGGAGCAAGCGATGCCGAAGTTCGTTGAGCTGTGGGTCTACCTTTCTTCCACGCCACTGTTCGGCCTGACCGCAACGCTGTGCGCCTATGTGCTCGCGCAGGCGTTCTACGCGCGGGTGCGGCAGGCGCTTGGGCCAACCCGGTGCTGTGGACGGTGCTGGTGATCGCTGCCGGCCTGCTGGCCACCGACACCGCCTACCCCACCTACTTCTCGGGCGCGCAGTTCATCCACTTCCTGCTGGGGCCAGCGGTGGTGGCGCTGGCCTGGCCGCTGTGGCAACGCCGCGCCGAGTTGCAGCAGCGCTGGGGCCGGTTTGTGCTGGCGTCGCTGCTGGGTGGCGCCGCGGCTGCGGGCTCGGCCGCAGCACTGGCCTGGGGCTTGGGCCTGCCGGGCGAGGTGCTGCTGTCGCTGGTGCCCAAGTCGGTCACCGCGCCGGTGGCGATGGGTGTGGCCGAGAAGATTGGCGGCATTCCGGCGCTGGCGGCCGTGTTTGCGGTGATCACCGGGATGGTCGGCGCGTTGAGCGGCAAGTACCTGTTTGACGCGCTGCGCGTGCCGACCGATGCCGCCGGCTGGGCCGCGCGCGGCTTTGCGCTGGGCACCGCCTCGCACGGCATCGGCGCGGCGCGGGCGCTGCAAGTCAACGCCGACGCCGGCGCCTACGCGGGGCTTGCGCTGGGCCTGCAGGTGGTGCTGGCGTCGCTGTTGATACCGCTGGCGTTCCGGCTGTTCTGAACGCTGCCGGCCCCGCGTCGTTACCAGCTGTCGATGCTGTACGTGGCGCCCGCCGCCACCGGGGCCGCCGACGCCAGCCCGCGCACCAGCCAGTCGCGCGTCTCGGCCGGGTCGATCACGGCGTCAATTTCCAGCGTGGCGGCCATGTTGATGGCGCTGCCGGCCTCGTACTGTTTATCCACCAACGTCTGGTACAGCGCCTCGCGCTGCGGGCCTTCGGGCACGGCTTCGAGCTCCTTGCGGTAGCCCAGCCGCACGGCGCCCTCCAGCCCCATGGCGCCAAACTCGCCGGTCGGCCAGGCCACGGTAAACAGCGGTGAATGAAAGCCGCCGGCCGCCATGGCCATCGCGCCCAGCCCATAGCCCTTGCGCAGCACAACGCTGAAGAACGGCACCCGCAGGTGCGCGGCGCCAATGAACAGGCGGCTGACGTGGCGCACCTGCGCGCGCGCTTCGATGTCCGGCCCGACCATGAAGCCGGGTGTGTCGATCAGGCTCACCAGCGGCAGGCCGTGCGCGTTGCACAGCTGCATGAAGCGGGCGGCCTTGTCGGCCGCGTCAGCATCGATCGCGCCGCCCAGGTGCAGCGGGTTGTTGGCCAGCAGCCCGATCGGGCGGCCCCCGATGCGCGCCAGCGCGGTGTGGATGCCGGCGCCAAAACCGGCGCGTAACGCCAGCAGCGAGCCCGCGTCTGCGATGCCCGCCATCACCGACCGGGTGTCGTACACGCGCAGCCGGTTCTCGGGCACCAGGTCGCGCAGCGCGGCGCCATCCGGCGCGGTAAACGTGTCCAGCCGCCCCTGGAAGAACGACAGGTAGTGCTTCGCTGCCGCCACCGCCTGCGCCTCGTCGTCCACCAGCACGTCGATCACGCCGTTGGTGTGCTGCACGGCGCTCGGGCCGATCTGCTCGGGCGTGAACACGCCGAGCCCGCCGCCTTCCACCATGGCAGGGCCGCCCATGCCGATGTTGCTGCCGCGGGTGGCGATGATCACGTCGCAGCAGCCCAGCAGCGCGGCGTTGCCGGCAAAGCAGCGGCCCGCCACCACGCCCAGCACCGGCACCTGGCCGTTGAGCCGCGCAAAACTCGCGAAGGTGCCGACGTGAAGGCCGGCGACGATGGGCATGTCGGTGTCGCCAGGCCGACCCCCGCCGCCTTCGGCAAACAGCACGACCGGAAGCCGGTTCTGCAGCGCAATGCCCAACAGCCGGTCGGTCTTTTGGTGGTTGCGCATGCCCTGCGTGCCGGCCAGCACGGTGGCGTCGTAGGCCATGACAACGGCCCTGGATTTCTCTTCGCCAAATTGCGCCGCGTTGATGCTGCCGATGCCCGTGACCATCCCGTCGGCCGGCGTGTTGGCGATCAGGTCTTCGGCGCTGCGGCGGCTGCGCTGCGCGGCCACCGCCAGCGCGCCGTACTCGACAAAGCTGCCGGCATCACACAGGTCGGCGATGTTCTCACGCGCGGTGCGCAGGCCGAGCGCATGGCGCTTGGCCACGGCTTGCGGGCGATTGGCGTCCTGCGTCGGGGCGTGGCGGTCGTGCAGGCGCTGCAGATCGGCGCGCTGGACGGTGCTGCGGCCGGCACCGCCGGGAGCGGCCTGACCAGCCATTTTTAGAGCGTTTTCGGCCTGTGGTGCGCTCCCACTGGTCATAGTTTGCTCTGAATTTAATAGCAACAACAGCACGTCACCCAGATTGACGGTTTCGCCCGCCGCGTAAAGCAGCTCTCGCACGTGGCCGTCTGCCGTGGCGCGCAGCTCGTGTTCCATCTTCATGGCTTCCAGCACCACCAGCAGGTCGCCGGCGCGCACGGCATCGCCGGGTTTGACGGCCCATTCGACGACCAGGGCCTGCAGCGGAGAGCGCAATTCAGTCATCGCGGCATTGTGCGACGGCGCAGTGCGCCACCGGCGTCAAGCCGGCGACACGGTGCGCTCAGAACGTGTAGGCCGCGTTCACACCCAGCAGCCAGGTGCGCCCGGGCGCCGGCTCGAAGAAGCGGCCGTTGCCGTCGTTCACGATCACCGAGCCCGCGTAGGCCTTGTCGCTCAGGTTGTCCACGCGCGCGAATTCGCGGAAGGTCCACTGGCCGACCTTTTGCTGCCACGCGAGCCGCAGGTTGGCCACGGTGTAGCCGGCTGCGGCGTCGCTGTTGGCGTCGTTCACGAACACCTTGGACAGCCGGCGCACTTCCAGCGCCGTCTCGAAGCCCCAGGCGGGTTGCTTCCAGGCCAGTTCGGCGTACACGCTGGTCTTGGGAATGCCGGGGATACGGTTGCCGGCGGCAATCGCCACGTTGGGCGCCGCGCAGGGCGCCGCCACGCAGGTGAGGAAGCCGTCGCGGTAGGTGGCGTTCAGCTGGGTCAGCGCCAGGTAGGTCGAGAAACCGCTGCCCAGCTGGCCCGCCAGCGTGGCCTCGAAGCCATTGCGCTCGGTACGGCCGGCGTTCTGGAACACGGTGCGCCCGCCGGTGTTGGTCTGCACCACGATCTCATCGCGGGTGCGCGCCTGGAAGTACGCCACATTGGTCTGCCAGTTGGGCGACAGGCGCGCCTTGGCGCCGATCTCCCACTGGCTGCTCTTGGCCGGATTGAGCGCGAAGTTCAGGCCCTGCGCGCC
>JANOBJ010000104.1:0-9237 GCA_031411575.1 Betaproteobacteria bacterium
ACCTCGGTCAAATCGCCCTCCATGATGAAGGCCAGCTTGTACAGCGTGAGGTTGATGCGGTGGTCGGTCAGCCGCCCCTGCGGAAAGTTGTAGGTGCGGATGCGGTCGCTGCGGTCGCCGCTGCCGATCAGGCCCTTGCGCAGCGCAGCCTCTTTGGCCGCACGCTCGCTGCGTTCTTTTTCCTGGATGCGGGCCTGCAGCACCTGCAGCGCCTTGGCCTTGTTGGCGTGCTGGCTGCGGCCATCCTGACATTCGGCCACGATGCCTGTGGGCAGATGCACCACGCGCACGGCCGAGTCGGTCTTGTTGATGTGCTGGCCGCCGGCGCCGCTGGCGCGGAAGGTGTCGATGCGCAGGTCGGCCGGATTGAGCTTGACGGCTTCGGTCGCGTCCGGCTCGGGCATCACCGCCACGGTGCAGGCGCTGGTGTGAATGCGGCCCTGCGTCTCGGTGGCAGGCACGCGCTGCACGCGGTGGCCGCCGGATTCGAACTTGAGGGCGCCGAAAACCTGGTCACCCTCGACGCGTAGCACCACTTCCTTGTAGCCGCCCAACTCGCTTTGCGACTCGCTCAGGATCTCGGTTTTCCAGCCCTGCCGCTCGGCGTAGCGGCTGTACATGCGCAGCAAATCGCCGGCAAACAGCGCCGATTCGTCGCCACCGGTGCCGGCGCGGATTTCCAGGAAGGCGTTGCGCGCGTCGTCGGGGTCTTTGGGCAGCAGCAGGCGCTGCAGCTCTTCGTCCAGTTGCGCGATATCGGCCTCGGCAGAGGTGATTTCTTCCTGCGCCATCTCGGCCATCTCGGGGTCGGCCAGCATGCCTTGCGCGCCAGCGAGGTCGGCCTCGCGCTGCAGCAGGCGGGCGTGGCGGCCGGCAATCTGCGTCACTTCAGAATGTTCACGCGACAGGGCGAGGAACTGCCCCATGTCTTTCATGATGTCCTCGCGCGAGAGCAGAAAGTCGAGTTCCGACAGGCGCTGGGTGTAGCGTTCGAGCTGTTGGCGGAGAAAGGGTTTCACGGGAAGGCAGCTTTGCGTGGGGGCTTCGACAGGCTCAGCCCGAACGGGGCGGTCCCGCGAGCTACCGGTGTCCGTTCGCCCTGAGCTTGTCGAAGGGTCGGCGACGGCGGTAAGCCGGCGTCGCTAACGCTCTTTGCGCAAGAACAGGCGGCTGATGGCCTGGCTGGTCTGCTCGCGGTGCTCGGGGTCGGCGGCGTTGAGCTCGGCCATCGCGCCGTGCAGCATCTTCTGGGTGAGGCCGCGCGACAGGGCCTCCATCACGGCTTCGATATCAGCGCCCTTGGCCAGCAGCTTGCGGGCGCGTGCGATCTCGCCCGCGCGCCACTCGTCGGCCTGCGCGTTGAGCTGCTGGATCAGCGGCACGGTGCCGCGCTGGTCCATCCAGTGCATGAAGCTCTGCACGCCCGCGTCGATGATGGCCTCGGCCCGCGCCACGGCGGCCTGCCGGCTGGCCTGGCCGGTCTGCACCACGGCCGACAGGTCGTCCACGGTGTACAGGTACACGTCCTGCAGCGCCTTGACTTCGGGCTCTATGTCACGCGGCACGGCCAGGTCAACCATGAAGATCGGGCGGTGCTTGCGGCGTTTCAGCGCGCGCTCCACCGCGCCCAGGCCGATGATCGGAAGGGTGCTCGCGGTGCAGCTCACCACGGCGTCAAACTCGTGCAGCCGCTCGGGCAGATCAGCCAGCCGCATCACCTCGCCGCCAAAACGCTGGGTGAGCTTTTCGCCGCGCTCCAGCGTGCGGTTGGCAATCGCGATGGTCTTGGGGTTCTTGGCCGCAAAGTGGGTGGCGGCCAGTTCGATCATCTCGCCCGCGCCGACAAACAGCACCTTGATCTTGGTCAGGTCTTCAAACAGTTGGCCGGCCAGCCGCACGGCAGCGGCGGCCATGCTGATCGAATGCGCGCCGATGTCGGTGGAGGTTCGCACCTCCTTGGCTACCGCAAACGAGCGCTGGAACAGCTGGTTGAGCGTCGTGCCCAGGGCGCCGGCCTCATCGGCCGCGCGCACCGCGTCTTTCATCTGGCCGAGGATCTGGGGCTCGCCCAGCACCATCGAATCGAGCCCACTGGCCACGCGGAAGGCATGGCGCGCCACGCTCACGTTTTCCAGCGTGTAGGCGTGCGAGCGCAGCAGCGCGGGCGACACGCCGCCCGACGCGGCCAGCCAGTCGATGGTGTAGTCCATCGCGGACTCGTCGCCCGCGCAGTAAATCTCGGTGCGGTTGCAGGTGGAAATCAGCGCGGCCTCGGGCTCGAGTGCGGTGCGGCCGGCCAGCGAGTCGCGCAAACCCGACACCGTCGGGGCGATCTGGTCGACGGCAAAAGCAAACCTGCCGCGCAAATCGAGCGGCGCGGTGTTGTGGTTAATGCCTAATGCCCAGACAGCCATGTGAGAAATCGTAGCCGTGATTATAAAATTTGTCGCTGAAGTCGGCGTCAGACGCCACTATTGGCCATTATTCACGCCATCCTTCGTTGTTTTTGACGCCTCGCCATGGACCCGCTCACCCTTGCCAATCACCTGCTGAACTTTGTGGCGCCCGCGCTGGCGGTGGCGGCCCTGACCTTGCTCGGCAGCCGGTTCTTGATGAAGAAACCGCCGCTGGTCCGCACCTGGTGGTCACAGTTAGCTATTAATTTTATAGTAGGCGCGTTGGTGCTGGCAGCCGGTCTGTGGATTTTCGGGCGCGACGGCAAGATGGCCACCTACGCGGCGCTGGTGCTGGCCTGCGCCAGTTGCCAATGGGTCTTCTGCCGCGGCTGGAAGGCCTGAACGCGGCACAAACCGCGCAACACGCCGTTACCAAAACACGCCGGAACGGGCGGAACCACCCGTTTCAGCCCACCGGTGAAAACAGATCGACCCGGTCGGTGATGATGCCGTCGGTACCCAGCGCGATCAGCCGCTCGGCCGCCCATTCGTCGTTGACGGTGTAGCTCAGGCTGCGCAGCCCAGCCGCTTTCACCTGGGCTGCGGTGGCTGCGTCCCACAGCGCATGGTTGCAGACCACCGCCACACAGCGCAGCGATTGCGCCATCGGCAGCCAGCCGTCCCACAGCGTATCCAGCAGCAGCCCGCGCGGCAGATCGGGCGCCGATTCGCGCGCGCCCTGTAGCGCCTCGGGCCGGAACGAGGTGAGCAGCGGCGGCACCGGCTGGCCGTGCCACAGGCGCGCGGCGTGTTCGGCCACCACGCGGCCGGTCTGCGCCTCGACCCCGGGCGTTGGCTTGATCTCGATGTTCAGCAAATAGCCGTTGGCAATGCAAAAGCGCGCGGCGTTGGCCAGGCTGGCCAGCGGCTCGCCCGCAAAGGCGCGTGAATGCCAGCTGCCGGCGTCCAGCTGCGCGAGCGTGGCCCAGTGCTGGTCGCCGCCCGTGCCGGTGCCGCTGGTGGTGCGTTCCAGCGTGGCGTCGTGTAGCAGGAACGGCACCCCGTCGGCGCTGAGCTTGGCGTCGCATTCGAACATGCGGTAGCCGTAGGAGGCGCCCACCCGAAAGGCGGCGAGGGTGTTTTCGGGCGCCAGCTTGCCCGCGCCGCGGTGCGCGATCCAGCGCGGATAGGGCCATGCCGGTCCTGTGGACCGGGTGGCCGATGGCCCTTCCGTGCTCGACCCCACCCCGACCCTCCCCTGACCCGGGGAGGGCCACGAGTCCGGTGCCAACTCCTTCATGCGCTGATACGCTTTCCGGTTTCGGCGTTGAACCAGTGCAGCCGGTCTTCGCGCGGCGCCACGCGGATCATGCTGTCGGGCAGCGGCGCGGGCAGGCTCTCATCGGTGCGCACGATGATCGGTTCGTCACCCACGCGGGCATAGACCAGGCGCTCGGCGCCCAGCAGCTCCACGGTGTCCACGCGCGCCTCCCAGCCGGTGGTGCCGATGTCCATGTGCTCGGGGCGGATGCCCATGGTGCTGCCGGCCTTGCTGCCGGGCGCGGCCTTCAGCAGGTTCATCGGTGGCGAGCCGATGAAGCTCGCCACAAAGGTGCTGGCCGGGCGGTGGTACACCTCTTCGGGCGTGCCAAATTGCTCCATCACGCCGGCGTTCATCACCATCATGCGCTGCGCCAGCGTCATGGCCTCTACCTGGTCGTGCGTGACGAACAGGCTGGTGATGCCCAGCTCGCGGTGCAGCTTCTGGATCTCGAGCCGGGTCTGCGCGCGCAGCTTGGCGTCCAGGTTGCTCAGTGGTTCGTCAAATAAAAACACCTGCGGCTGGCGCACGATGGCGCGGCCCATGGCCACGCGCTGGCGTTGCCCGCCCGACAGCTCGCGCGGGCGGCGTCCCAACAGGTGGCCCAGTTCCAGAATCTTGGCGGCCTTGTCCACCCGGGTCTTGATCTCGTCGACCGGCACCTTGGCGATCTTCAGGCCATAGGCCATGTTGTCAAACACCGTCATGTGCGGGTACAGCGCGTAGTTCTGGAACACCATGGCGATATCGCGCTCGGCGGGCTCGAGGTCGTTGACCACGCGGTTGCCGATGGAAATCTCGCCGCCGCTCACCTCTTCGAGCCCCGCCACCATGCGCAGCAGCGTCGATTTGCCGCAGCCCGAGGGCCCGACGATGACGATGAACTCGTGATCCGCAACCTCGGCGCTGACGCCATGGATGACCGGGTTGGCGGTTTTGCCTTTGCCGTAGTGCTTGACGACGTTGCTGAGCGTGATGGAGGCCATTATTTTTCCGTATCCACAAGGCCCTTGACGAACCATTTTTGCATCAGCACCACGACGAGCGCCGGCGGCAGCATGGCCAGGATGGCGGTGGCCATGACGACGTTCCACTCGACGTACGACTCGCCAAAAATCAGCCGCTTGATGCCCAGCACCACCGGGTACATGTCTTCGTTGGTGGTGACCAGCAGCGGCCACAGGTACTGGTTCCAGCCGTAGATGAACTGGATCACGAACAGCGCCGCGATCGAGGTGCGCGACAGCGGCAGCAGCACGTCCTTGAAGAAGCGCATCGGCCCCGCGCCGTCCATTCGCGCCGCCTCGACCAGTTCGTCGGGCACGGTCAGAAAGAACTGACGGAAAAGGAAGGTGGCGGTGGCCGAGGCGATCAGCGGCACGGTGAGGCCGGCGTAGCTGTTGAGCATGCCCAGATCGGACACCACCTTGTAGGTCGGGCCAATACGCACCTCGACCGGCAGCATCAGCGTGACAAAGATCATCCAGAAAACGAGGTTGCGAAACGGGAACCGGAAGTACACGATGGCAAAGGCCGACAGCAGCGAAATCGCGATCTTGCCGATCGAGATCACCAGCGCGCTCACCAGGCTGATCCACAGCATCGGCAGCGCCGGCGGAATCTTGCTCCCCACGCTGGTTTCGCCGCCAAACAGCGCGAGCCGGTAGGTCTCGAGCATGTTGGTGCCGGGCACCATCGACATCGGCACCGTCTGCGAAATCTGCTCGGCCGTCTGGGTCGAGGCAATCAGCGTCATGTAGACCGGAAACGCGACCACGGTCACGCCGAGGATCAGCACGGCGTGCGAGAGGAAGGTGAGGCCCGGGCGTTTCTCAATCATGAGCTACCTCGCTGAGGTTTTGCCGCCGGGCCGCCCCAAGGCAAAACGCGGCCCCCTCGGGGGGCAGCGCCGTACACGCAGTGACAAGCGTGGGGGTCATCAGTAATTGACTTTCTTCTCGACAAACCGGAACTGGATCACCGTCAGCGCAACCACGATCACCATCAGCACCACCGACTGCGCGGCCGAGCCACCGATGTCCATGGCCTTGAAGCCGTCGTAATACACCTTGTAGACCAGGATCGCGGTGTCCTTGCCCGGGCCGCCCTGGGTGGTGGCATCCACGATAGCGAAGGTGTCGAAGAAGGCATACACCACGTTGATCACCAGCAGGAAGAAGGTGGTGGGCGAGAGCAGCGGAAAGACAATGCTCCAGAAGCGCTTCCAGGGCGTGGCGCCATCAATGGCGGCGGCCTCGATCAACGATTTGGGGATCGACTGCAGGCCCGCCAGGAAGAACAGGAAGTTGTACGAAATCTGCTTCCACACTGCTGCCATCACGATCAGCGTCATGGCGTGTCCCGAATCGAGCAGATGGTTCCACGGGATGCCGATGGCCCGCAGCGCATACGCCACCACGCCAAACGGCGAGGCAAACATGAACAGCCACAGCGCGCCCGCCACGGCCGGCGCCACCGCGTAGGGCCAGATCAGCAGCGTCTTGTAGACCGAGCCGCCTTTGAGCACCCGGTCGGCCATGACGGCCAGCATCAGCGCGATGGAGAGGCCGCTGACCGCGACCAGGATGGAGAACACGGCCGTGGTCTTGAACGAGGCCAGGTAGGTGTTGTCGGCGAACAGCTGGCGGAAGTTGTCCAACCCCACAAACACCGCCGCCGACGTGCCAAACGCGTCCTGCGACACGAAGCTCTGGTAGAGCGCCTGCGCGGCCGGCCAGAAAAAGAAGACGAGGATCACCACCATCTGCGGCGCGATCAGCGCCCACGGCAGCCAGGCCGACTTGAAGCGAACGCGTTTTTCCATCAGGGCCTGTTCAATTGCTATAAAAACAATAGCTGCCTGTGACCAGCTGGCGCGGACAAGCAGCCATTTTTATCACAAAAGACGGCTGTCAGGACTTGTTTGCCTTCTGGAACCGCTCCAGCTGCTCGTTGCCGCGCGACACCGCCGCGTCCAGCGCTTCCTTGGCCGATTTCTTGCCCGCCCAGACCTGTTCCAGCTCTTCGTCATTGATGGTGCGGATCTGCACAAAATTGCCCAGCCGGATGCCGCGTGACTTGTCCGTGGTCTTGCGGATCATCTGCGTGACCGATACGTCGGTGCCCGGGTTCTGCTTGTAGAAGCCGGATTTTTCGGTCAGCTCATAAGACGCCTTGGTCAGCGGCAGGTAGCCGGTGCGCTGGTGGCTCTTGGCGGCTTCTTCGGCCTTGGAGAGGTTGGCGAAGAATTGGGCCACGCCCTTGTATTCATCGGGCTTCTTGCCCGACATCACCCACAGGCTGGCGCCACCGATCACGGTGTTTTGTGGCGAGCCCGGCACATCGGGGTAGTAGGGCAGCGGGGCGATGCCGGCGGCGAACTTCGAGTTGCGCTTGATGTTGCCGTACAGCGCCGAGCTGCCGGTCATCATGGCGCATTCGCCCGACACGAAGGTGGCGTCGGCCGCATTGCCGCGACCCTTGTACACAAACAGGCCGCCCTTGGCCATGTTGGCCAGGTTTTCGATGTGGCGCACGTGCAGTGGGGTGTTGAAGCTCAGGCGCGAATCAATGCCGCGCATGCCGTTGCCCTTCGTGGCGAACTCGGTGTTGTGCCAGGCCGAAAAGCTCTCGAGTTGCGTCCAGCTGACCCAGCTGGTCGTGAACGGGCACTTGTGGCCCGAGGCCTTGAGCTTGGCCGCAGCCAGCGCCACTTCAGGCCAGGTGGACGGCGGCTTGTCGGTGTCGATGCCGGCGGCCTTGAACGCGTCCTTGTTGTAGTGGAACACGGTGGTGGAGCTGTTGAACGGGAAGCTCAGCATCTGGCCGTTGGGCGCGGTGTAGTAGCCCGCTACCGCCGGCACGTAGGCAGCGGGATCGAAGGTAACGCCGGCCTGCTTCATGACATCGCCCACCGGCACGATCGCGCCCTTGGAGGCCATCATGGTGGCCGTACCGACCTCGAACACCTGCAGGATGTGCGGTGCGTTGCCCGCCCGGAAGGCCGCAATCGCCGCTGTCATGGACTCGTCATACGAACCCTTGAAAGTGGGAACCACCTTGTAGTCTTTCTGGCTCGCGTTGAAGTCCTTGGCGAGGTCGTTGACCCATTCGCCGAGCGCGCCGCCCATCGAGTGCCACCACTGGATTTCGGTCTGGGCCTGGGCCGGGAACGCCAAAACGGCTGCCAATGCGGCCACGGAAAGTTGCAGTTTCATGAAAACTCCTGGGGAAAAGGCGCGAGGTTACAAACCTATTGCGAATCAAATATGACAGCGGGTTGTAACGCGGGGCTGGCGTGCACCACAAGCGGGGTTTCCATGAGGCGTGTCGCCCAGGCGTTGGGGGTCTGAACCCGGGTTCCCCTCAGAGGTCGAGGTGATTGTTGCGCTGCGGTAACATCCCATCTCAGCCGCGCCCTCCGGCGTTGTGGCTGTCACCAGCACACGATGAACGCCCCTACCACGCTCAACCAACTCATGGCTGCGGTCGATGACGCGCCGC
Source organism: Betaproteobacteria bacterium (assembly GCA_031411575.1). Lineage (GTDB taxonomy): Bacteria > Pseudomonadota > Gammaproteobacteria > Burkholderiales > Burkholderiaceae_C > JANOBJ01. The sequence goes on from JANOBJ010000104.1 coordinate 8,221, forward strand.
GCCTGCGCGAAATCCCCTACAACTACACCTCGTTTTCCGACCGTGAGATCGTGATCCGCCTACTCGGCGCGCGCGCGTGGGAGGTGCTGAACCGGCTGCGCGAAGAGCGCCGCACCGGCCGCTCGGCCCGCATGCTGTACGAGGTGCTGGGCGATATCTGGGTGGTGCAGCGCAACCCCTACCTGCAGGACGACTTGCTGGACAACCCCAAACGCCGGGTGCAACTGGTTGATGCGCTGAAGCACCGGCTGGCCGAGGTGCAAAAGCGCCGCACGCCCGATGCGGACACCGAGCGCGACGCGCTGGTGGGCGAACTGCTGACCGCAGCCAGCGCGGCCGTGAAGGCGTTTGACGCCAATTTCGTCGCGGTAGCCACCCTGCGCAAGCAGTCCCAGCGGGCGCTGGGCAAGTTCACCGCCAAGGACAACATCAAGTTTGACGGCCTGTCGCGCGTGTCGCACGTGACCGACGCGACCGACTGGCGCGTCGAGTACCCGTTTGTAGTGCTGACACCCGACACCGAGGCCGAGATGGCCGGTCTGGTGAAGGGTTGCATTGATCTGGGCCTGACCATCATTCCGCGCGGCGGCGGCACCGGCTACACCGGCGGCGCGATCCCGCTGACCTGGAAGAGCGCGGTCATCAACACCGAAAAGCTCGAAACCATGACCGAGGTGGAATGGGTGACCATCCCCGGCCACCCGGCGCCGGTGCCCACGGTCTGGACCGAGGCCGGCGTGGTCACGCAGCGCGTGGCGGATGCGGCCGAGCGCGCCGGCCATGTGTTTGCGGTCGATCCGACTTCGGCCGAAGCGTCGTGCATTGGCGGCAACATCGCCATGAACGCGGGCGGCAAGAAGGCCGTGCTGTGGGGCACCGCGCTGGATAACCTGGTGTCCTGGCGCATGGTGACGCCCGACGCGCAGTGGCTGGAAGTGACCCGGCTGGACCACAACTTTGGCAAGATTCACGACGCCGAGATGGCCAGCTTTGAGCTGCGCTATTCCCAGGCCGATG
>JANOBJ010000105.1:0-23370 GCA_031411575.1 Betaproteobacteria bacterium
GTTGCCTCGACGGCAGCGGCGCAGCCCGCCCAGCCCGCGCCGATGACGGCAACCCGCACGCTTAGACCACCCGGCCAAACGCCTGCGTTTTCCAGGCCAGCCAGAATTTGCGCAGCGGCGTCAGGCTGACGCGCTGGTGCAGCACCTGGTAGTTGTCGGCGGCGATTTCGCGCAGCAGGGTGCGGTAAATGCTGGCCATCATCAGACCTGGCTTCTGGGCGCGGCGGTCGGCGGCGGGCAGCAGGGCCAGCGCTTCGTCGTACAAAGCTAGCGTGCGCTCGGTCTGGAACTTCATCAGCGCGCTGAAGCGGTCCGAATACTGGCGCTTGAGGACTTCGTGCGCCTTCACATCGAACTGCTGCAGCTCGCTGACCGGCAGGTAAATGCGCCCGCGCATCGCGTCTTCGCCCACGTCGCGGATGATGTTGGTCAGCTGGAACGCCAGGCCCAGCTTGTGCGCATAGTCGGTGGTGGCAGCATCGGTCTGGCCAAATATTTTGGCGGCCACTTCACCCACGATGCCGGCCACCAGATGGCAGTAGCGCTGCAGGCCGGCATAGTCGAGGTAGCGCGATTGCTCCAGGTCCATCTGGCAGCCCTCGATCACGGCCAGCAAATGGCGCGGCTCGATGCCGTAGTCGGCCGCCAGCGGCATCAGCGCCTTCATCACCGGGTGGCTGGGCTGGCCACTGAAACTCTTGGCCACCTCGCTTTGCCACCAGGCCAGCTTGGTGCGCGCCACGCCGGGGTCGGTCACCTCATCAACCACATCGTCCACCTCGCGGCAAAAGGCGTAAAACGCGGTGATGGCCGCGCGCCGCGGCTTGGGCAAAAACAGGAAGGCGTAGTAAAAACTGCTGCCCGAGGCCGCGGCTTTCTGCTGCACATAGTCTTGCGGGCTGCTGATGGAGGGCATCCGGCGATTTTTACACGGCGCTACACGGTGCCCGCGCGCCGCCCCGCACGATACGGGTCTGGCGGTATCCAACCGCCAGGATTCAACGGCAACCACTGGAGAAAACCATGCCCGCTGACGTTTCCATCCCCGCACCGGGCGACCGGCCGACGCATGTGGTGGTGTTTCGCCGGGCCGGGGTGCGGCCGATCCAGGCGATGGCGCGTTCGATGCACCTGCAGCTGATGGACCCGCCCGATGCCCGGCCGGGGGTGCTGGTGCTGCTCGAAGCGTCGGGGCTGGTGCGGGTGGTGGCTTACCGGCGCTTTGGCGCGGCGGTGGCCACGCTGACGGAGGAGCAGGCGGCCGAGATGGCCCGTCTGCAGGATGTGGCGGGCGTGTATTGCAACGACATCCGCTCGATCCCGCGCCCGGTCGAAGACCTGCCGCCTACGCCGCCGGGCCGCGACACAGTGGCGATGGCGGCGCCGCCGGTGCCCGCCACCACCCACAGCTGGTGCCTCGATCTGATCGGCATTCCCGCGACCTACGCCCGGGCGACCGGCGCCGGCATTCGCGTGGCCGTGCTGGACACCGGCATCGATCGCCAGCACCCGGATGTTGCGGGGCGCATCCAGGCCTACCGCAACTTCGCCAGGGGCTCCGGCGATGACGACCTGATGCGCCACGGCACCCATTGCGCGGGCATCGTCGCGGGCGCGGCCAAGGCGGCTGGCGGCGTGCGCTACGGCGTGGCGCCCGAGGCGCAGCTGATTGTTGGCAAGGTGCTGGACGATTCAGGCTCGGGCTTTGACAACGATATTCTGGAAGGCCTGGACTGGGCCATCGACGAGGGCGCGCGCATTGTGTCGATGAGCCTGGGTTCGGTGCGCGGCGTCGGGCAGGACTACGCGCGTGCCTACGAGCTCATCGCCAAAAACCTGCTGGACGCCACGCCCGGCGTGCTGATGATCGCCGCCGCGGGCAACGAAAGCCGGCGCGACCTCGGCCGCGTGAACCCGGTGGGCAACCCGGCGGCCTGCCCGTCGGTGCTGGCGGTGGCGGCGGTCGACCGCGCCGCCAAAGTGGCCTATTTCAGTTGCGGCCAGGTGGACAGCATTGGCGCCATCGACGTGTCTGCGCCGGGCGTGGATTTGCTGTCGGCGGTGCCCGGTGGCGGTACCCGGCTGCTGAGTGGCACCTCGATGGCCACGCCGCACGTAGCCGGGGTGGCGGCGCTCTGGGCGCAGCGCTTTCCCAAGGCCTCGGCGCGCACCCTCTGGCGCAAACTCACCGCCGCCGCCAAGCCGCTGGGCGCGGCGGCCGACACCGGCAGCGGGTTGCTGCAAGCCCCGTAATCACCTACAGTGAAACCATGCTGGTTGTCCACCTTGAACTTACCCCGCAGCTGACGCGCCAGCTGCGTGCGGTGGCGGCCGATCCGGACGTGTTCGAGGAGACGCTGAACTCCAGCCTGCAGCAGCCTCGGCTGTCGGGCGTCAACCTGAAACGCTTTGTGCGCCACGGCCTCGTGACCGCGGAACTGCCCGATGGCAGCCTGCAGGCACTGCGCGATTGCCCGGGCGTGCAGTGGGTGGAAGTGGACGGCGTGCAGAAGGCGGTTTAGCAGGCGGTTGGCGACAAGCTCGCCATGCCACTCACATCCACAGCGCGCGCCATAGCATCACGGGCGCGTCCCAGGCGGTCAGCGTGGGACGATGGCGCAAGGTGGCGTATTCCAGGCCTTCAATCTTGTCCAGAATGCGCAGACCGCCCTGCACCACGAGCCGCAACTCCCAGCCGGCCCGGCCAGGCACTTTGCGCACCAGTTGTGAGCCTTTTTGCATCAACGTCCTCGCCCAATGGACATTTTTTGCTATTAAAGTGATAGCATTCTCATCCTGCTGCAGCGCCAACAGCTGCACCTGCGTCACGCCGTGCGCGGCGCAGTCGTCGTGCGGCAGGTAGTAGCGCCCGCGCGGGATGTCCACGCTCAGGTCTTGCCAGAAATTGATGAGCTGCAGCGCGCTGCAGATCGCGTCGCTCTCAGCCAGCGCCGCTTCGTCGCGCACGCCATACAGGTGCAGCAACAGCCGCCCGATCGGGTTGGCAGAGCGCGCGCAGTAGTCCAGCAGTTCAGTGCGGCTGGCGTAGCCGCTGGCGTCGCGCGTTTTCTCCACGTCCTGCGTAAAGGCGCTCAGCAGGGCTTGCAGCAGCGGCACGGGCAGCTCGAATTGCCGGATCACCGCCGCCAGCGGCCCGAACACCTGCGGCCAGCGGTCCGACGGCGCCTGGCCCTGGGCGGCGGCCTGCAGATCGGCGCCGAAGGCCGCCAGATCAGCCAGGCGCTGCCCGGCGGGCGCGTCGCCCTCGTCGGCGATGTCGTCGGCCGTCCGCGCAAACCCATAGATGGCGGCAATGGCGGGGCGCAGGTGCGGCGGGCAGAGCCACGAGGCGACAGGGAAGTTTTCGTAATGCTCGCCGGCGACCGCCGCTGTCACCCCAGCCGCAGCCGCAGGCGCGACGCTTGCTTGTGTCGCACCGGGGTGCGAATTCAGCCCTGACGCATCCGCGCTGGACGCGCGTGCCGGTGTGTGTGCAGAGGTGTGGGGGTCGGGCGTTTTCAAGCGCGGATTGTCGCTTGACAAGCATGCGTGATTACCCTAGATTACTAACCGGTCAGTCAGTAAATTTGGTCATCCAGTCCTTTCACGCGCTTGCGCGCCCACCCTTTCGAGGCGATTCGCCATGCTTCACGCCCCATCTGCCGCAGGTTCCCACCCTGATCACCGCCAGACTTCACACCCGATCCGACCGCTGGCCAACCGCACCGCCGCCGTGCTGCTGGTCGCTGCAACCTTGCTCAGCGCCTGCTCCAAGCCGCCACCGGCCGAAGAGCCGATCCGTTCAGTCAAGGTGATGACGGTGGGGCTGGACACCTTCCAGTCAGGCTACGAGTTTGCGGGCGAGGTGCGGGCGCGAGTGGAGTCGCGGCTGGGCTTCCGGGTGGCGGGCAAGATCACCAAGCGCCAGGCCGAGGTCGGCCAGCGCGTCAAGGTGGGTCAGTTGCTGGCGCAGATCGACCCGCAGGACTACAAGCTGGCCGCCGAGGCCGCGCGGGCCCAGGTGGCCGTAGCGCAGACCAACCGTGATCTGGCGGCGGCCGATTTCAAGCGATACGCCACCCTGAAAGACCAGAACTTCATCAGCGGCGCCGAACTGGAGCGCCGCGACACCACCCTCAAGGCCGCGCAGGCCCAGCTGGAGCAGGCGCAGGCGCAGTTGCGCTCCCAGGGCAACCAGGCCGGCTATGCCAACCTGGTGGCCGATGTGGCGGGCATCGTCACGGCGGTGGAAGCCGAGCCCGGCCAGGTGGTCACGGCGGGCGCGCCGGTGGTGCGCATCGCGCAGGATGGCCCGCGCGACGTGGTGTTTTCGGTGCCCGAGGACAAGGTGGCCGATCTGAAGACGGGCTCTGCCGTCTCGGTGCGGGTCTGGTCCGAGAATGAAACGCTGTCAGGCACGGTGCGCGAGGTGGCGGCCAGCGCCGACCCGGTGACACGGACCTTCCCGGTCAAGGTGGCGCTGGCGGCCGACGTGGCGCCGCCGCTGGGCGCTACCGTGTACGCCACGCCCAAGGCCTTGAGCCATGCCGGGACGCAGGTGATCAAGCTGCCCACCAGCGCGCTGCGCCAGGACGGCAAGACCACGGCGGTGTGGGTGCTCGACAAGGCCAGCATGACGGTGAAGTCGCAACCGATCCAGATCGCCACGGCCGACGGTAACCAGGCCGTGGTGGCCGGCGGGCTGGCCCCGGGGATGCTGGTGGTGTCGGCCGGGGTGCACGTGCTCTCGCCCGGGCAAAAAGTGACGATTTATCAGCCAAAAGTGCCTGAGGTCGGCGTCAGTGGGTCATCGGATGCTATTAAATCAGTAGCAAACGGGGTTCCGGCCACGGCCACCACTACCGCGACGAAGTGAGGCCGGCATGACGCACGACGAACCAAAGGCCGGGTTCAACCTGTCCAAATGGGCGCTGGACCATCCGGCCCTGACGCGCTACCTGATGGTGGTGCTGATGCTGCTGGGCTTTGCAGCCTACTTCCAGCTGGGGCAGGACGAAGACCCGCCGTTCACCTTCCGCGCGATGGTGGTGCGCACCTTCTGGCCCGGCGCCACGGCGCAGCAGGTGGCCGAGCAGGTGACCGACAAGCTGGAGCGCACGCTGCAGGAAGTGCCCTACGCCGACAAGATCCGCAGTTACAGCAAGCCGGGCGAATCGCAGATCATTTTCCAGATCAAGGATTCGTCGCGCGCGGCCGAGGTGCCCAATGTCTGGTACCAGGTGCGCAAGAAAATCGGCGATATGCGCGGCACGCTGCCAAGCGGTGTGTCCGGGCCATTCTTCAACGACGAGTTTGGCGATGTCTACGGCGTGATCTACGCGCTGGAATCGGACGGCTTCAACTACGCCGAGCTCAAGACCTTTGCCGACGACGTGCGCCAGCAGCTGCTGCGCGTGCCCGACGTGAGCAAGGTCGAGCTGTTCGGCGCGCAAGACGAAAAGCTGTTCATCGAAATCTCGCAGAAGCGCCTGGCCCAGCTGGGTCTGGACATGAACCAGGTGCTGTCGCAACTGGGCCAGCAAAACGCGGTCGAAGCGGCTGGCGCGGTTCAGACGCCGCTGGACGTGGTGCAGGTGCGGGTGGCGGGGCAGTTCAACGCGATCGAAGACCTCAAATCCATGCCGATCCGCGGCAGCTCGGGTGCGCAACTGCGCCTGGGCGACCTGGCCGACATCCGGCGCGGCTACGTAGACCCGCCCGTCATCAAGGTTCGCCACCAGGGCAAGGAAGTGATCGCACTGGGCGTGTCGATGGCCAAGGGCGGAGACATCATTGCGCTGGGCAAGGCGCTGAAAGTCACCTTTGAGCGCATTGGCAAGCAGCTGCCAGCCGGTATCAGCCTGGTGCAGGTGCAGGACCAGCCAAAGGCGGTCGCCACCTCAGTCAATGAATTCGTGCGGGTGCTGATCGAGGCCGTGGCGATTGTGCTTGCGGTGAGCTTCATTGCACTCGGGTTTCACCGGCGGCCCGGCGACCAGCCGCTGTGGAAGCGCTACTACATCGATATCCGGCCCGGTCTGGTGGTGGGCATCACGATCCCGCTGGTGCTGGCCGTGACCTTTTTGGCCATTAACTAGTGGGGCATCGGGCTGCACAAGATTTCGCTCGGCTCGCTGATCATTGCGCTGGGCCTGCTGGTGGACGACGCGATCATCGCGGTCGAGATGATGGTGCGCAAGATGGAAGAGGGCTACGACAAGGTGCGCGCCGCCACCTTTGCCTATGAAATCACCGCCATGCCCATGCTGACCGGCACGCTGATCACCGCGGCGGGTTTCCTGCCGATCGGCATTGCGCGGTCAGTGACGGGCGAGTACACGTTTGCGATCTTCGCCGTGACGGTGATTGCGCTGGTGCTGAGCTGGATCGTGTCGGTGTATTTCGTGCCCTACCTGGGCACCGTGCTGCTCAAGGCCAAGCCGGTGGCCGCGAATGGCGAGCCGGACCACCACGAGCACTTCGACACCGCGTTCTACCGCACCTTCCGGCGCATGGTGAACGGGTGCGTGCAGTACCGCTGGATCACCATCGGCTTGATGATCGTCACTTTTGCGCTGGGCATCGTGGGCATGGGCAAGGTGCAGCAGCAGTTCTTCCCGGATTCGAGCCGACCGGAAATCCTGGTGGACATCTGGTTCCCCGAGGGCACCTCTTTCGGCGAGTACGAGCGCATCACCCAGCGGGTCGAGCAGCGGCTGCGCACCGAAGCGGGTGTCAACACCGTCAGCACTTGGGTGGGTTCGGGTGTGCCGCGTTTTTATCTGCCGCTGGACCAGGTTTTCCCGCAGACCAACGTGTCGCAGTTCATCATCGTCCCGAAAGACCTGAAGATCCGCGAATTACTGCGCATCAAGCTGCCGGCGATGCTGGCCACCGAGTTCCCCGAGGTGCGTGGCCGCGTCAAGTTGCTGCCCAACGGCCCGCCGGTGCCCTACCCGGTGCAGTTCCGCGTGGTCGGCACCGACCCGCTGGTGCTGCGTGAACGCGCCGATGAAGTGAAGGCGGCGATGCGCGAGAACCCCAACACGCGCGGCGTCAACGACAACTGGAACGAATCGGTCAAGGTGCTGCGGCTGGAGGTGGACCAGGCCAAGGCACGCTCGCTGGGCGTGACCAGCCAGTCGATCGCGCAGGCGTCCAAGACCATCCTGGCGGGTACCAATGTGGGCCAGTTCCGCGAAGGCGACAAGCTGATCGACATCGTGTTGCGCCAGCCGCTGGATGAGCGCAACGCCATCACCGATATCGGCAATGCCTACCTGCCCACGGCGTCTGGCCGTTCGATTCCGCTCACGCAGATCGCCAAGCCGGTGTTCACCTGGGAGCCGGGCGTGATGTGGCGCGAGAACCGCGACTACGCCATCACGGTGCAGGGCGACATCGTCGAAGGCCTGCAGGGCGCAACCGTCACCAACGAACTGTTGCCCAAACTGAAGCTGCTCGAGGCCAAGTGGCTGGAATCCGGGCAGGGCGGCTACCGGATTGAAGTGGCCGGCGCGGTGGAGGAAAGCTCCAAGGGCTCGGCTTCGATCGCGGCCGGCGTGCCGATCATGCTCTTCCTCACCTTCACGCTGCTGATGCTGCAACTGCACAGCTTCAGCCGCGCGATGCTCGTGTTCCTCACCGGGCCGCTGGGCATCGCCGGGGTGGCGGGCGCGCTGCTGCTGCTGGGGCGGCCATTTGGCTTCGTCGCGCTGTTGGGCGTGATCGCGCTGATGGGCATGATCCAGCGCAACTCGGTGATCCTGATCGACCAGATCGAGCAGGACCGTGCGCGCGGCGTACCGGCCTGGGACGCGATCGTTGAATCGGCTGTGCGGCGCCTGCGGCCCATCGTGCTGACGGCCGCCGCTGCGGTGCTGGCGATGATTCCACTGTCGCGCAGCGTGTTCTGGGGCCCGATGGCGGTCGCCATCATGGGCGGCCTGATCGTGGCAACGGTGCTGACCCTGCTGGCACTGCCCGCGATGTACGCCGCCTGGTTCCGTGTCAAGCGCGAACCTGTGCCAGCCGTGGTGGCAGCGGAACCGGCTTAGCCGGGCCGCTGGCTGCGCCCCCGCCAGTGGGGGAGGCGCCGAAGGCGCTTCGGGGGCGGCGCCCTATAATCAAAGGTTGACCGATTTCCCGTGGTTAGTCTGCACCAGACCGCCCACTGTGTTTTTGAGACCTGATTCCTGCGCGGGTGGCGAAATTGGTAGACGCACCAGGTTTAGGTCCTGACGCCAGCAATGGTGTGGGGGTTCGAGTCCCCCCCCGCGCACCACGGATACCCCTTTTCTAAGAGAGACCACCATGGCCGTTACTGTTGAAACCCTTGAGAAGCTGGAACGCAAGATCACCCTGACGCTGCCCGTCAATGTGATCCAGTCCGAAGTCGACAGCCGCCTGAAAAAGCTGGCGCGCACCGTCAAGATGGACGGCTTTCGCCCTGGCAAGGTACCGATGAACGTGGTGGCCCAGCGCTACGGTTATTCGGTGCACTACGAAGTCATGAACGACAAGGTGGGCGAGGCGTTTGCCACCGCCGCCAACGAAGCCAAGCTGCGTGTGGCTGGCCAGCCGAAGATCACGGAAAAAGAAGGCTCGCCGGAAGGCGAACTGGCGTTCGACGCGGTGTTTGAGGTGTACCCGGAAGTGAAACTTGGAGATCTGGCCTCCGCCGAGGTCGACAAGCTCACCGCTGACGTGACCGACGCGGCGATCGACCGCACCATTGACATTCTGCGCAAGCAGCGCCGCACCTTCGCCCAGCGCGCCATGGACGCCGCCGCCCAGGAAAGCGACCGGGTCACGGTGGACTTCGAAGGCAAGATCGACGGCGAGGTGTTCGAAGGCGGCAAGGCCGAAGACTTCCAGTTCCTGGTCGGCGAAGGCCAGATGCTCAAGGAGTTTGAAGAAGCCGTGCGCGGCATGAAAAGCGGTGAGAGCAAGACGTTTCCGCTGGCCTTCCCGGCCGACTACCACGGCAAGGACGTGGCCGGCAAAACGGCCGACTTCATGGTCACGGTCAAGAAGATCGAGGCCGCACACCTGCCTGAAGTCAATGAAGCGCTGGCCAAGTCGCTCGGCATTGCCGACGCATCCGTTGACGGCTTGCGCGCCGACATCAAGAAGAACCTCGAGCGCGAAGTGAAATTCCGCCTGCTGGCCCGCAACAAGAGCGCCGTGATGGACGCTTTGGTGGCCAAGGCCGAGCTCGACCTGCCCAAGTCCAGCGTGCAGGCCGAGGTCGACCGCATGATCGAAGGCGCGCGTGCCGACCTGAAGCAGCGCGGCATCAAGGACGCTGATAAGGCGCCGATCCCCGACGACGTGTTCCGTCCGCAAGCCGAGCGCCGCGTGCGCCTGGGACTGGTGGTGGCTGAACTGGTGCGCAGCAACAACCTGCAGGCCAAGCCCGAACAGATGAAGACCCACATTGAAGAGTTGGCCGCCAGCTACGAAAAGCCGGCCGATGTCGTGCGTTGGTACTACAGCGACAACCGCCGCCTGGCCGAAGTCGAGGCCATCGTGATCGAGAACAACGTGACCGAGTTTGTGCTGGGGAAGGCCAAGATCAACGAGAAGGCGATTCCGTTTGACGAACTCATGGGCCAGAGCTGATCACGCCGGTTACCGGCAACCCCTGTGAATCTGGGGCTTGTGCTTCGCGGCGCAAGCCCCATCTTTTTTTCGGTACAGTAGAAACATCTCTGGAGAAAACATGAGCGCACTGGATATTCAAGGCCTCGGCATGGTTCCGATGGTCATCGAGCAGTCGGGCCGCGGCGAGCGGTCATACGACATCTATTCGCGGCTGCTCAAGGAGCGCGTGATTTTCCTGGTCGGGCCGGTCAACGACCAGACCGCCAACCTGGTGGTGGCCCAACTGCTGTTCCTGGAAAGCGAAAACCCGGACAAGGACATCTCGTTCTACCTCAACTCACCGGGCGGCTCGGTCAGTGCCGGCATGGCGATCTACGACACCATGAACTTCATCAAACCCGATGTTTCCACGCTGTGCACGGGCTTTGCGGCCAGCATGGGTGCGTTTTTGCTGGCAGCGGGTGCCAAGGGCAAGCGGTTCTCGCTGCCCAATTCCAAGATCATGATTCACCAGCCCTCGGGCGGTGCGCAGGGCCAGGCCACCGAAATCGAGATCTCCGCGCGCGAAATCCTCAAGACCCGCCAGCAACTCAACAAGATCCTGGCCGAGCAGACCGGCCAGCCGCTGGACAAGATCGAACGTGACACCGAACGCGACTATTTCCTGGACGCCAATGAAGCCAAAGACTACGGCTTGGTCGACCAGGTGATCGCCAAGCGGCCGTAGGCGCAGGGCGGTGCGGTAGTTGCTTCACCGCAACGGCGTTTTCTGTTACAGAAAACGCCGTTTTTATTTGGTTATCATTCAGAAACTCCGGTAACAAGGCACCTTCTACATGGCCGAGAAAAAAGGCTCTTCGAGCGAGAAAACGCTTTACTGTTCGTTCTGCGGCAAGAGCCAGCACGAAGTGAAGAAGTTGATCGCGGGCCCGTCGGTCTTTATTTGCGACGAATGCATTGACCTGTGCAACGAGATCATCCGTGACGAGTTGCCCACCGGCCCCGACGGTCGGGAGGCGCGGGGTGATTTGCCGACACCGGCCGAGATCAAGGCCAACCTGGACAACTACGTGATCGGCCAGGAAGCCGCCAAGCGCACGCTGTCGGTGGCGGTCTACAACCACTACAAGCGGCTGCGGCATAAGGAGAAGGCGCGCAAGGACGACGTCGAACTCACCAAGAGCAACATTCTCCTGATCGGCCCCACGGGTTCGGGCAAGACGCTGCTGGCCCAGACGCTGGCGCGCATGCTCGACGTACCGTTCGTGATGGCCGATGCCACCACGCTGACCGAAGCCGGCTACGTGGGTGAAGACGTCGAGAACATCATCCAGAAGCTGCTGCAAAGCTGCAACTACGAAGTCGAGCGGGCGCAGCGCGGCATTGTCTACATCGACGAGATCGACAAGATCTCGCGCAAGTCTGATAACCCGTCCATTACCCGTGACGTGTCGGGCGAGGGTGTGCAGCAAGCCCTGCTCAAGTTGATCGAAGGCACCATGGCCAGCGTGCCGCCCCAGGGCGGGCGCAAGCACCCGAACCAGGATTTCCTGCAGATCGACACCACCAACATTCTGTTTATCTGCGGCGGTGCATTCTCGGGGCTTGAGAAGGTGATCGAGAACCGAACCGAGGCATCGGGTATCGGGTTCGGCGCGGCGGTTCGCAGCAAGAAGCAGCGCACCATCACCGAGAGTTTCAAGGACGTGGAGCCCGAAGACCTGATCAAGTTCGGCCTGATCCCCGAACTGGTGGGCCGCATGCCGGTAGTGGCTACGCTGGCTGAACTCAGCGAGGACGCCCTGGTGCAGATCCTGACCGAGCCGAAGAACGCGCTCATCAAGCAGTACGGCAAGCTTCTGGCGATGGAAGGGGTGGATCTGGAGATCCGGCCCTCGGCCCTCAAGGCCATCGCGCGCAAGGCCCTGGCCCGCAAGACCGGCGCCCGCGGCCTGCGCTCGATCCTGGAGCAGTCGCTGATCGACACGATGTTCGAATTGCCCAACGCGACGAATGTCGATAAGGTGGTGGTTGACGAATCCACGATTGAAGAAAACAAGCCACCGCTGTTGGTTTACCGTGAGGCGGCCAAGAAAGCCTGAGGCAGCGGCCAACAGACCGTGCCGATGACCCTAGACCCCGGCCGGTGTAACCCTGACAGCAGCATAGCGATGCCGCCCGGTTGAAAATGGCTGGTTGCGCACCATATTTATCGGACACTTAGAAGGATTCATATGTCCGGACACACTCCCCTCCCGGCCCAGGCCATCGACTTGCCGCTGCTGCCGCTGCGCGATGTCGTGGTGTTTCCCCACATGGTCATACCGCTGTTCGTGGGCAGGCCGAAGAGCATCAAGGCGCTGGAGCTGGCCATGGAAGCCGAGCGCCGCATCATGCTGGTGGCCCAAAAAGCGGCTGCCAAGGACGAGCCTTCGGTGGCCGACATGTTCGAAGTCGGTTGTGTTTCCACCATCCTGCAAATGCTGAAACTGCCCGACGGCACCGTCAAGGTGCTGGTCGAAGGCCAGCAACGCGCCCGGGTGAACCGCATCGACGACGGCGACACCCATTTTTCCGCCAACGTGACGCCGGTGGATGCGGCCGAAACGGGCTCCCGCGGCAGCGAAAAAAGCGGCGATAAGGGCAGCGAAATCGAGGCCTTGCGCCGTGCCGTGATGCAGCAGTTTGACCAGTACGTCAAGCTCAACAAGAAGATTCCACCCGAGATACTGACGTCGATTTCCAGCATCGACGATCCGGGGCGCCTGGCCGACACCATCGCCGCCCATCTGCCGCTCAAGCTCGACAACAAGCAGGTCGTGCTGGATCTGGCCGACGTCAAGAAACGCCTGGAAAACCTGTACGAGCAGCTGGAACGCGAGGTCGACATCCTCAACGTCGACAAGAAAATCCGCGGCCGCGTCAAGCGCCAGATGGAGAAAAACCAGCGCGATTTCTATCTGAATGAGCAGGTCAAGGCGATCCAGAAGGAGCTTGGCGAGGGCGAAGAGGGCGCGGACATCGAGGAAATCGAGAAGAAGATCAAGGCCGCCAAGATGCCGGCGGAAGCGCGCAAGAAGGCCGAAGGCGAACTCAAGAAGCTCAAGCTGATGTCGCCGATGTCGGCGGAAGCAACCGTGGTGCGCAACTACATCGACGTGCTCGTCGGCTTGCCGTGGAGCAAGAAGACCAAGATCAAGCACAACCTGGCGCACGCCGAGAATGTGCTGAACGAAGACCACTACGGCCTTGAAAAGGTCAAGGACCGCATCCTGGAGTATCTCGCGGTGCAGCAGCGCGTGGACAAGGTCAAGGCGCCCATCCTGTGCCTGGTCGGGCCACCGGGCGTGGGCAAGACCTCGCTGGGGCAGTCCGTTGCCAAGGCCACGGGGCGCAAGTACGTGCGCATGGCGCTGGGCGGCATGCGCGACGAGGCCGAGATACGGGGTCATCGCCGCACCTACATCGGCGCCATGCCCGGCAAGGTCCTGCAAAGCCTGAACAAGGTGGGCACGCGCAACCCGCTGTTCCTGCTGGACGAGATCGACAAGCTCGGCATGGATTTCCGGGGCGACCCGTCCAGCGCGCTGCTGGAGGTGCTCGACCCGGAGCAGAACCACACCTTTGCCGACCACTACGTCGAAGTCGATTTCGACCTCAGCGACGTGATGTTCGTCGCCACATCAAACTCGATGAACATCCCGTCGGCGCTGCTCGACCGGATGGAGGTGATCCGGCTCTCCGGCTATACCGAAGACGAGAAGACCAACATCGCCATCAAATACCTGCTGCCCAAGCAGATGAAGAACAACGGCGTCAAGGATTTCGAGCTGAAGGTGGCCGAGGACGCAATCCGCGACATCGTGCGCTACTACACGCGTGAGGCCGGCGTACGCTCGCTCGAGCGTGAGCTGTCCAAGATCTGCCGCAAGGTGGTGATGCCTTCAGCTCAAGAAAATGACGCCGCAGGTGCTGGTGACGGGCGACAACCTGAACGACTACCTGGGTGTGCGCAAGTTCACCTATGGCCGTGCGGAGCAGCAAAACCAGGTGGGGCAGGTGGTCGGCCTGGCGTGGACCGAAGTCGGTGGCGATCTGCTCACCATCGAGGCCGCGCTGATGCCGGGTAAGGGCGTCATCACCCGCACGGGTTCGCTGGGCGACGTCATGAAAGAATCGGTCGAGGCCGCCCGTACGGTGGTGCGGAGCCGCTCGCGCCGTCTGGGCATCAAGGACGAGGTGTTCGAGAAGAAGGACATCCACATCCACGTGCCCGATGGCGCCACGCCAAAAGACGGCCCGAGCGCAGGCGCTGCCATGACCACGGCATTTGTCTCGGCGCTGACCGGCATCCCGGTGCGCGGCGACGTGGCCATGACGGGTGAAATCACCCTGCGCGGCGAAGTCACCGCCATCGGCGGCCTGAAGGAAAAGCTGCTGGCCGCGCTGCGCGGTGGCATCAAGACGGTGCTGATTCCCGAAGAGAACGCCAAGGATCTGCAGGACATTCCAGAGAACGTGAAGAACGGCCTTGAGATCGTGCCGGTTCGCTGGATCGACAAGGTGCTTGAAGTGGCCCTGGAGCGCATGCCGCAGCCGTTGCCTGACGACGAGCCGGTTGCGGTGGCGCCGCTGCCGGTGGCGGCCGAGGTGGCCGCGCCCAGTCCGGCAGCCAGCACCGATGCTTCCGTGAAGCACTGAAGCCAAGCTTGAAATGGGGCCTGAAAAATAGGCTATATTTTGTGGCTTGAAATGCGGGAATAGCTCAGTTGGTAGAGCGCAACCTTGCCAAGGTTGAGGTCGAGAGTTCGAGACTCTTTTCCCGCTCCAGATCTTCAAAAAGGGAAGCACGAGCTTCCCTTTTTTGTCGAAGCCCCCTGAAACGGGGGCAGCCATGGCGCGGTAGCAAAGCGGTTATGCACCGGATTGCAAATCCGATCAGCCCGGTTCGACTCCGGGCCGCGCCTCCACTTTGCCGAAAGCCCCGCCACGCCGTCGTCGCGGGGCTTTTTTGTCTCACAATGGGTATCCCGCCCGGATGGTGAAATTGGTAGACACAGCGGACTTAAAATCCGCCGCTTTCCTGAAAAGGGGCGTACCGGTTCAAGCCCGGTTCCGGGCACCAGATTGGAATGCAGCTATGTCTGAACACAACGCACCCTTCGAGATTCATGTGCATGGCGACGTGCCCTTGCGCGCTGACGTCACTTTTGAACAGTTGCAGGATGCCCTGAAGCCACTGTGGAAGTACGCGCGCGCGCGGTCGCTGGCCGATGGCGCAGGCAGTCTGTACGAAGAAGAGCCAGGCATCAAGCTCGACGCCACCGAGCATGTGCTGCGCATCTGCTGGACGGTGGCCGGGGACGAAGACTTCCGCCAGGCGCTGGACGAAATGTGCATGGGCCTCAATGAGTTGACCGCGCAGGGTGCGGCGCTCGAGGTGACGTTCTATGACACGGCGTTCGATGAGGAAGATGACGAGGCGCCGGATGCCGAGTCACGCGACGACTTTGTGATGCTGTTTGTCGGGCCAGATCCTGCCGCCATCATGCAGGTCCAGCGCGACCTGCTGGTGCAGGACGTGATCAATCTCATGGAGCGCCATTTCGATGGCGCTGAACTCGGCGGTGTGGTGGCCGAGATCGACAAGCTGTTCTCAGAGCGCTTTGATGCACTCGTCAACTCGCTGGAACTGGGCCGGCCGCCGCGCGGACCCAGCAGCGGCGGCCACGGCGGCGGGCGCCGGCCGCGTCACCTGCACTGACCGCTAACCTGGCTGCGGCTGCGACCGCACGGGCGCCGGCCGCTCACCGCGCGTCCCAGCGGGAATACCCAAGTCTTTGACACCCCTCGGCTATGCTGTGCTCCTTTGCAGGAGGTACCGATGGCCCTGTTTTCTGATGATGCGCTGAACCCGGGCGTGCGCAAGCGCGAGGTGTTTGGCTGGGCCATGTACGACTTTGCGAACTCCGGCTACACCACGGTGGTGCTGACGGCCGTGTTCGCGGCCTACTTTGTCGGCGGCATCGCAGGCAATGCCGAATGGGCCACCTTTGCCTGGACGGCGGCACTGAGCGTGTCGTACGCCATCGTCATGATGACCATGCCCAGCCTTGGGGCCTGGGCTGATTTGCGTGCGGCCAAGAAGCGGCTGCTGTTGCTCACGACCATCGGTTGCACCGTCGCCACGGCGGCGCTGGCACTGGCGGGGCCGGGCAGCGTGGCGTTTGCGATTGCACTGATCATCATTTCCAACACGTTTTTCTCGTGGGGCGAATCGCTCACCGCCGCTTTTTTGCCAGAATTGGCGCGGCCCGAGGCGCTGGGCAAGGTCAGCGGCTGGGGCTGGAGCTTTGGCTACCTGGGCGGCATGCTCGCGCTGGGTCTGAGCCTGGGCTATGTGATCTGGGCGCAGGGCCAGGGGATCAAGGCTGAGGCGTTTGTGCCCGTGACCATGCTGATCACGGCCGCCATCTATGGCGTCGCGGCGACATTCACCTTCACGTTGCTTCGAGAGCGCGCGGTGCCCAGCGCTGCGGCCGCAGCGTCCGGCGGGTTGCGGGCGTCATTGCAGCAGTTGCAGCGCACGTTCCGCGAGGCGCGCGAATACCGCGACTTCATGTGGCTGCTGGCCTGCGCCGTTGCCTATCAGGGTGGTGTGGCGGTGGCCATCACGCTGGCGGCCATCTATGCGCAGCAGGTGATCGGGTTTGAGCAGCAGGAAACCATGGTGCTGATCTTTGTGCTGAACCTCGCGGCCATGGTGGGCGCGTTCGCGTTTGGCTATTTTCAGGACCGTATTGGCCACAAGCTGGCGCTGGGGGTGACCCTGGTGGGCTGGATCGCGACCTGCGTCATTGCAGCCATCACCACCACCAAGGGCGGATTCTGGTATGCCGCGGTGATTGCCGGGGTGTGCATGGGCTCCAGCCAGTCCGCTGGCCGCGCGATGGCGGGCATGTTCGCGCCCGAACGCCAGCTGGCCGAGTTTTACGGGCTCTGGACGTTTGCCACGCGCCTGGCGAGCATCATCGGGCCGCTGAGCTACGGGGCGATTGCCTGGATGACGGGCGGCAATCAGCGCATCGCGATTCTGTCGACCACGGTGCTGTTCATCGTGGGACTGGCGCTGTTGCTGCCGATCAATGTCCAACGGGGGCGTGCAGCCGCGTTGCGGGCCGACAGTCGTGCTGCCTGAGGAGTCATTCTGTTGTGATATAAAAATGATAGCAAACTATGACCACAAGACGCGGACAACAGCTGTATTTCGCTATAAAAACAGGTGTTTGACGTGTTTCCGCTGAGCTACCTGCTGGCTTATCCCGCTGACGTGCAGCAGCAGGTGGCCACGCTGATCTCGCAAGGCAGGTTGTCGCAGGTGCTGCTGCAGCGCTACCCGCAGGCGCACGGGGTGCGCACCGACAAGGCGCTGTTTGACTATGTGACGGCCCTGAAACTGGAATTCCTGCGCAACGCGGACAACCTCAGCAAAGTGGCGTTTGACAGCAAGGTCCATGTGGTGCAGCACGCCCTGGGCCTGCACACCACCCACTCGCGGGTGCAGGGGGCCAAGCTCAAGGCCAAGCGCGAGATCCGCGTGTCGTCGGTGTTCCGCGATGCGCCGCCGGCCTTCCTGCGCATGATTGCGGTGCACGAACTGGCGCACCTGAAAGAGCGCGAGCACGACAAGGCTTTCTACCAGCTGTGCGCCTACATGGAGCCCGACTACCACCAGCTGGAGTTCGATGTGCGCCTGTACCTGACGCATCTGGAGGCCACTGGTGAGCGGCTATGGGCCGCGCCACAAGCGGCAAGCACAGCGCCGGTGTAGGTCCGGAGCCTGCGAGGTGCTGTCGAGCTGCCGTCTCACGGGCCAAGCAGGCCAAGTGGGCCGAGGGTGGTTCAGGGCAGCGTCAGGATGGCGGTATCGCGCAAGCCCAGCCAGCGCGTACTGGCCGCGCGCAACGCTGCAGGGTCGCCGGTCGCCAGCAGCTGCATTGTGCCGCCGCCTGGCGCCGGGGCGGCCAGGTTGCCAGCGGCCTCCAGCAGGCGCCGGGTCTGCCGCGCAACCGGCGCACCGGTGTCCACCAGTTGCACCTGCGCACCGAGCACGGCGCGCAGGTGCGCTGCTGCAAACGGGTAGTGGGTACACCCCAGCACCAGCGTGTCTATTTCATCATTTTTGACGCCAAATCGGCTTGTTGTCCGCATGTACTGGTCACACAACGCTATGGTTTTAGTAGCGTCACCGGTGCTGGCCTCATGCTCGATGGCCTCTGCCAACCCGTCACAGGGCTGCAGGACAAAGGTCGCCTGGTTGGCCAGCGACGCATGCAGGGCGGTGAACTTCGCGCTGGCCAGCGTGCCGCGCGTGGCCCACACGCCGATCCTGCGCGTCTGACTGGCGATGATCGAGGGCTTGAGGGCAGGTTCCACGCCCACCAATGGCAATCCAGGGTGCCCATCCCGCAAGTGCTGGATGGCCGCTGCCGTGGCCGTGTTGCAGGCCACCACCACGGCTTTCACGCTGTGCTGAGCACGCAGCCACTGCGTCAGCCAGCGCGAGCGTTCGACCACATGCGCCGCGTCGCGTTCGCCGTAGGGCGCGAAACCGGCGTCGGCGATATAGACAAAACGCTCGTGCGGCAGTTCGGCACGCAGGGCCGCAAGGACGCTCAGGCCCCCGATACCGCTGTCAAAAACGCCAATCGGGGCTGGATTCAAGCCGCGGCAACCGGGATCGTCTTGAACTCGCCCGAGGCGATGCGCTTCTGCCATTCGGCCGGCCCAGTGATGTGGGCGCTGGTGCCGCCGGAGTCCACCGCCACGGTGACGGGCATGTCCACCACGTCAAACTCGTAGATGGCCTCCATGCCCAGGTCGGCAAAGCCCACGACCCGGGCGTGCTTGATCGCCTTGGACACCAGATAGGCGGCGCCGCCCACGGCCATCAGGTAGGCGCTCTGGTGCTTCTTGATCGCCTCGATCGCCACCGGGCCACGCTCGGCCTTGCCAATCATCGAGATCAGGCCAGTCTGCGACAACATCATGTCGGTGAACTTGTCCATGCGCGTGGCTGTCGTCGGGCCAGCGGGGCCGACGGCTTCGCCCTTCACCGGGTCGACCGGGCCGACGTAGTAGATCACCCGGTTGGTGAAATCCACTGGCAATTTTTCGCCTTTGGCCAGCATGTCGGCGATGCGCTTGTGCGCGGCGTCGCGCCCGGTCAGCATCTTGCCGCTCAGCAGCAAGGTGTCGCCAGGCTTCCAGCCGGCCACCTCGGCCTTGCTGAGGGTGTTCAGATCAACCTTCTTGCTCTTCTGGTAGTCGGGCGCCCAGTGCACGTCGGGCCACAGGCTCAAGGAAGGCGGGTCCAGGTACACCGGCCCCGAGCCGTCCAGCACCAGGTGCGCATGGCGGGTGGCGGCGCAGTTGGGGATCATGGCCACCGGCTTGCTGGCCGCGTGCGTGGGGTACATGTTGATCTTGACGTCGAGCACCGTGGTGAGGCCACCCAGGCCCTGGGCGCCGATACCCAGCGCGTTGACCTTGTTGAACAGCTCGATGCGCAACTCTTCGGTCTTGTTGCCCGGGCCGCGCTGCAGCAGCTCGTACATGTCGATGTCTTCCATCAGGCTTTCCTTGGCCATCAGCATGGCTTTTTCGGCGGTGCCGCCGATGCCGATGCCCAGCATCCCTGGCGGGCACCAACCGGCGCCCATGGTGGGCACGGTCTTCAGCACCCAGTCGACGATCGAGTCGCTGGGGTTGAGCATGACGAATTTGCTCTTGTTCTCGCTGCCGCCGCCCTTGGCCGCAATGGTGATGTCCAGCGTGTTGCCCGGCACGATCTGGGTGAAGATCACGGCGGGCGTGTTGTCCTTGGTGTTCTTGCGCTCGAACTGCGGGTCCCCCACCACGCTGGCCCGCAGGGTGTTGTCGGGGTCGTTGTAGCCACGGCGCACGCCTTCGTTGATGGCGTCTTCCAGGCTGCCCGTGAAACCGTCAAAGCGCACGTTCATGCCGACCTTGAGAAACACGTTGACGATGCCGGTGTCCTGGCAGATCGGGCGGTGGCCCTCGGCGCTCATCCGGCTGTTGGTCAGGATCTGCGCGATCGCGTCCTTGGCGGCGGCGCTTTGTTCCGCAGCATAGGCGCGCGCCAGGTGCGCGATATAGTCGG
The DNA here is from genome assembly GCA_031411575.1 of Betaproteobacteria bacterium. Lineage (GTDB taxonomy): Bacteria > Pseudomonadota > Gammaproteobacteria > Burkholderiales > Burkholderiaceae_C > JANOBJ01. The sequence continues at coordinate 19,790 of JANOBJ010000105.1, forward strand.
TCGGGTGGTAGTAGCTGATGTTCTGGAGCGCGCCCGCAATGGATTCGATCAGGTCGCTCTGCTGGATGCTGGTGGTCATGGTGGTGCTGGCAGATAAGGTGAATGGGATGTGGCGATGCGGGGTACACAAGCCGCAGCTTCTCTGCTACGGTCATTGACAGGTGCTATTTTGACAGTTCATCCTTACCGATCATGACGACCCGTTTCGAACGCGATACCTTCGGCGCCATTGAGGTGCCGGCAGACCGTCTGTGGGGTGCCCAGACCCAGCGTTCGCTGCAGAATTTCGACATCTCGGGCGAACGTCAGCCGCTGGAGCTGATCCGCGCGCTGGTGCAGGTCAAACGGGCGTGTGCGGTCGTCAACCACGCGCTGGGGTTGCTTGCCGCCGACAAGATGGCGGCCATCGTCACCGCGGCTGACGAAGTGCTCGCCGGCCATCACGCGCAAGAGTTTCCGCTGGTAGTGTGGCAAACCGGGTCGGGCACGCAGACCAACATGAACGTCAACGAAGTGCTGGCCAACCGCGCCAGCGAGTTGCTGGGCGGCCCGCTTGGGGAAGGGCGGCTGGTGCATCCCAATGACGACGTCAACCTCAGCCAGTCGTCCAACGATGTATTTCCGACCGCCATGCACGTGTCGGCGGTCGAGGCCATCACACACCGGCTGCTGCCCGCACTGATGACGCTGACCGCCACGCTGCAGCAAAAATCTGCCGCGTTCGCCGACATTGTGAAGATCGGTCGTACGCACCTGCAGGACGCCACGCCCCTCACCTTGGGCCAGGAATTTTCGGGGTATGTCGCGCAGCTGGCGCATGCGGACGGGCATTTGAACGACGCGCTGCCGCACCTGTGCCAGCTGGCGCTGGGTGGCACGGCCGTGGGAACGGGTCTGAACGCGCCGCCTGGCTATGCCGAGCAGGTGGCGGCTGAACTGGCGCGCCTCACTGGCCTGCCGTTCGTCACCGCGCCCAACAAGTTCGAGGCGATGGCGGCGGCCGATGCGCTGGTGCACGCGCACGGCGCACTCAAGACGCTGGCGGCCAGCTTGGTGAAGATCGCCAACGACGTGCGCTGGCTGGCGAGCGGTCCGCGCAGCGGCATCGGCGAGATCAGCATTCCCGAGAATGAACCCGGCTCTTCCATCATGCCGGGGAAGGTGAACCCCACCCAGTGCGAAGCCGTCACCATGCTGTGCTGCCAGGTGTTTGGCAACGATGTGGCCATCAACTTCGGCGGCGCGTCCGGCAACTTTGAACTCAACGTGTTCCGGCCCATGATCGCGCACAATTTTCTGCAGAGCGCGCGGCTGCTGGCCGATGGCATGGTCAGTTTCAACGACCATTGCGCCACGGGCATCACCGCCAACCGCGAGCGCATTGCCGAAGGGGTGGCCCGCTCGCTCATGCTGGTCACGGCCCTGAACCCGCACATCGGCTACGACCGGGCAGCGCAGATCGCGAAGAAGGCCCACCACGATGGCACCAACCTGCGCGACGCCGCGCTGGCGCTCGGCCTGGTGACGGCTGAGCAGTTTGACCAGTGGGTACGGGCCGAAGACATGGTCGGACCCAAACAGACGCCGGAGCGCTGATACCATCCGGCCTCATGTTCAAGCGACTTCATCAAAGCCTCAATCAGTTCATCGGTTCACAGTCTTCTGGTGGTGTCGTGCTGGCGCTCGCCGCACTGGCCGCGCTGCTGCTGAGCAATTCGCCATGGGGCGACAGCTACGAGCGCTTCATCCACCTGCGCGGCGAGGTGCGCCTGGGCGACTGGTTGCAGCTCTCCAAACCACTGCTGCTGTGGGTGAATGACTTCTGGATGGCGATCTTCTTCTTCCTCGTGGGGCTTGAAATCAAGCGTGAGCTGCTGGAAGGCGAGTTGTCTTCGCGCAGCCAGGCCCTGCTGCCTGCCGGCGCCGCGCTGGGCGGCATGGTGGTGCCGGCCCTCATCTACACCGCGATCAACTGGAACGATGCCGTGGCGTTGCGGGGCTGGGCGATCCCCACCGCCACCGACATTGCCTTTGCACTGGGCGTGCTGGCGGTGCTGGGCAGCCGCGTGCCGCCCTCGCTCAAGGTCTTCCTGACTGCGGTGGCCATCATCGACGACCTGGGCGCCATCGTGGTGATCGCGCTGTTCTACACCGACAACCTGTCCCTGACGATGTTGATGGCCGCGGCGTCGGGCATCGTCGTGCTGACTGGCTTGAACCGCGCGGGCGTGGTCAGCATCAGCCCGTATGTGGTCGTGGGCATGGTGGTCTGGTTTTGCGTGCTGAAGTCGGGCGTGCATGCCACCCTGGCCGGTGTGATCACGGCGCTGGCCGTGCCGCTGCGCGACGGGAAAGGTGGCTCGCCGCTGAAGACGGCCGAGCATGCACTGCAGCCCTGGGTGGCCTATGGCGTACTTCCGCTGTTTGCGTTTGTGAATGCCGGGGTATCGCTGGCCGGGGTTACGCCCGCCACTTTGCTTCAGACCGTTCCGCTCGGTATCACAGCGGGCCTGCTGTTGGGCAAGGCAACAGGCGTGTTCGCGGCGTCGTGGCTGATCATCCGGTTTGGCGGGGCCAGCCGACCCGGTGACGCCAGTTACAGCCAGCTGTTCGGGGTGTGCGTGCTGTGCGGTATCGGCTTCACGATGAGCCTTTTCATTGGTGCGCTGGCCTTCGAAGGCCAGGACAGCGCGTATGAAATGCAGGTAAAGCTGGGCGTGCTGTGCGGCTCGCTGGTGTCTGCCGTGATTGGCGCGGCGCTGCTGGTGTGGCGCGCGCCGCGGTGTTGATCAGTGTTTTCTGGACTCGATGCCCGACATGATCTTGTCGGTGTAGGCAATGGCGACCGCTGACAACAGGAAAGTGATGTGGATCGCCGTCTGCGCGATCAGCACGCGGTCTGAGTAGTTGTCGGCATTGATGAAGGTCTTGAGCAGGTGGATGGAGCTGATGCCGATGATGGCGGTGGCCAGCTTCACTTTAAGTACAGATGCATTGACATGGCTCAACCATTCGGGCTGGTCGGGGTGGCCTTCCAGGTCCATGCGGCTGACAAAGGTCTCATAACCACCCACAATCACCATAATCAGCAGGTTGGAGATCATCACCACGTCAATCAGCGCCAGCACCACCAGCATGATCACGGTTTCGTTGAGCGAGGTGATCGGCGCGTTGGTCTTGTAGCCGATGCTCGTGATCAACTGCTGCAGGGCGGTCTGGCTGCCGAAAGCGGCTTCCAGCAGGTGGACCAGTTCCACCCAGAAGTGAAATACATACACCGCCTGCGCGAGAATCAGGCCCAGGTACAGCGGCAACTGCAGCCAGCGGCTCGCGAAAATCAGCCGGGGCAGGGGGCGCAGGGGGGAGGTGGTGAGGGTTTTCAGATCAGCCATGGGGTCGCCAGTTGGGGGGTTGCGGGATTGTAGGGGCTGGGGCCAACCGAGCTGGCCGTCGGCGGTTTTTTGTAAACTTGAGCGTCAGTCAGTGGCTTGTAAGAGGCAGCGCCGACAGTACCTCGCAGTTGCCACACGGCAAGTCCGGATCAACCTGAGGAGACAAGTCCATGAGTGCCATCGAGTCGG
>JANOBJ010000106.1:0-4963 GCA_031411575.1 Betaproteobacteria bacterium
CGACAACCAGATTCTTGGCGTGGTGGAAGAGCTGCGCGTTCAACACGCTCCGCGCGATGTGGAGCTGGTGTCCAAGTACAACAACATTCGGGTCAAGGCGCGTGAGCTGGGCCAGGCCACCGACGACTACAAGAACGACAAGACCCTGGAAGACGGCGACCTGCTCTACTCCGGCTCACTGGCGCTGCCCACCGACTTCTGGGCCAAGCACAGCAAGACCATCGAGAGCTGGCAAAGCGGCAGCCACACCTTCTACCGCATCAGTGGCCCGATCGTGCCGAGCCTGATGATCAACCAGTTTGTCTATTTTGAATCGCCCGGCGAGCAGAGCCTGTACGCGCGCGTGACCGAAATCCGCGCCAAGACGGCGGTGCTGAAGACGCTCAAGGACTTCAGCCACCTGAAAAACGCCGTCTGGGGCGTGACCACGCGCAACCGCGAGCAGAACTTCGCGATGAACCTGCTGACCGACCCGGAAGTCGATTTCGTCACCCTCACCGGCACGGCCGGCAGCGGCAAGACGCTGATGGCGCTCGCCGCCGGCCTGACCCAGGTGCTGGATGACCGCCGTTACACCGAGATCATCATGACCCGCGCCACCGTCAGCGTGGGCGAGGACATCGGCTTTCTGCCCGGCACCGAAGAAGAAAAGATGGGCCCGTGGATGGGCGCGCTCGACGACAACCTGGAGTTTCTGGCCAAGGTCGACGGTGGCAACGCCGGCGAATGGGGGCGCGCCGCCACCAATGAGCTGATCCGCAGCCGCATCAAGATCAAGAGCATGAACTTCATGCGCGGCCGCACCTTCCTGAACAAGTACGTCATCGTCGATGAAGCGCAGAACCTGACGCCCAAGCAGATGAAGACGCTGATCACCCGCGCCGGCCCCGGCACCAAGATCATCTGCATGGGCAACCTGGCGCAGATCGACACGCCCTACCTGACCGAAGGCTCGTCGGGCCTGACCTTCGCAGTGGACAAGTTCAAGGGCTGGCCACACGGCGGGCACATCACGCTGGCGCGTGGCGAACGCTCGCGGCTGGCGGATTTCGCAAGCGAAGTGCTCTGACGCGGGGGTGAGGGACTGTCGGGAGGCCGGGCCTCCCTGGCGGAGGCCCTTCCCGACTTTATGGCACCTGCAGCGGCCACCGGCTGTTTGCTATATTATTTATAGCAAACTATGACCAGCTGGTGAGCACGAGACGTATATTGCGTCTAAAAATCGCCGCCACCGCCACTGGCCAGGCTTTCAAACCGCGTGAGCGGCGCCAGGAAGGCCAGCTTGACGGTGCCGGTCGGCCCGTTGCGCTGCTTGCTGATGATGATCTCGGTCACGCCCGGCTCCTTCGACTCCTTGTTGTAGTAGTCGTCGCGGTAGATGAACATGATGATGTCGGCGTCCTGCTCGATGGCGCCCGACTCGCGCAGGTCGCTCATCATCGGCCGCTTGTCGGTGCGTGACTCGACGCCACGGCTCAGCTGCGACAGCGCGATCACCGGGCACTGCAGCTCCTTGGCCAGCATCTTCAGGCCGCGCGAGATTTCGCCTACGGCGGTGGCGCGGTTCTCGTCGCTCATGCTGCTGGACACGCTCATCAGCTGCAGGTAATCCACCACGATCAGGCCGAGCTTGCCGCACTGGCGCGACAGGCGCCGCGCGTTGGCGCGCAGTTCGCTCACCGTCAGGCCCGGCGTTTCGTCGATGTGCAGCGACACGGTGCGCAGCTTCTCAATGGCTTCGGTCAGGCGCGGCCACTCGTCGTCGGTGAGCTTGCCGGTGCGCAGGTGGGTCTGGTTGATGCGGCCGATCGAGCCGACGATACGCACCGCCAGTTGCGAGGCGCCCATCTCCATCGAGAACACCGCCACCGGCAGGCCTTCATTGAGCGCCACATGCTCGGCGATGTTGATGGCCAGCGCGGTCTTGCCCATCGACGGCCGCGCCGCCAGCACGATCATGTCGCCCGCCTGGAAGCCCGAGGTCATGCGGTCCAGGTCGATGAAGCCGGTCGGCACGCCCGTGATGTCGTTCGGGTTGTCGGCCATCTCCTGCACACGGTCGAGCAATTGCACCACCAGGCTGTCCATGCCCTGGAAGCCCTGCTTCATGCGCGAGCCTTCCTCGCCGATGTTGAAAATCTTCTGCTCGGCTTCGTCCAGGATCTTGTCGACCGCCTTGCCCTGCGGGTTGAAGGCGTTGGTGGCGATTTCGTCGCTGGCGCTCACCAGCTTGCGCAGGATCGAGCGCTCGCGCACGATCTCGGCGTAGCGACGGATGTTGCTGGCGCTCGGCACGTACTGCGCCAGCGAGTTGAGGTAGCTCAGGCCCCCCACCTCCTCGGCCTTGCCCTGGTTTTGCAGGTGTTCGTGCACGGTGATCACGTCGGCCGGCCGGGTGGCATTGACCAGCGCGCCAATCGCGGCGTAGATCAGCCGGTGTTCGTAGCGGTAGAAGTCACTGTCCACCAGCAGGTCGCCCACCCGGTCCCAGGCGCCGTTGTCCAGCAGCAGGCCGCCCAGCACGCTGGATTCAGCCTCGATGGAGTGCGGGGGAATGCGCAGCTGCGCAATCTGGCGGTCGGACGAAAAATCGTTGGTGGCGGCGGAAAAAACGGCGGACATTCAGCTTTCCTCGGGAGCCCCCGATGCTACGCCGCCAGCTGGGCAACGTCATCGGATAAGGCTGTGGATAACGGGTGGGTATCCAGTGGGCGAGCCGGTATAGGGGCTGCCTTCAAAAGCAAAAACCGCCCGAAGGCGGCTTTTGCGGGAGGGTCACACGTCGCGGTGAGGCCACGCGACCCAGGCTGCGGCGCCAATCAGGCGGTTTCGCCGTACACGGTGACCGTGATCTCCACCACCACGTCGGTGTGCAGCGACACGCTGACCGTGCTGTCGCCCACGACCTTGATCGGACCGTTGGGCATGCGAACCTGCGCCTTGGCAACCTTGTAGCCTTGCTTGTTCAGCTCTTCGGCAATGTCAAAGTTGGTGACGGAACCGAACAGGCGGCCGTCCACACCGGCCTTTTGCGTCAGCTTGATGGCGGTGCCAGCCAGCTTTGCGCCCTGGGCTTGCGATTCGGCCAGCTTGGCGGCTGCGGCCTTTTCGAGTTCAACGCGGCGGGCTTCGAACTCGGCCTTGTTGGCTTCGGTAGCGCGGCGGGCGCGGCCCTGGGGGATCAGGAAGTTGCGGGCATAGCCGTCTTTGACCCGGACGATTTCGCCCAGGTTGCCGAGGTTGATGACCTTGTCGAGCAGAATAACTTGCATGTTCGTGGCTCCCTTAGATGCGGTGCTGGTCGCTGTACGGCACCATCGCGAGGAAACGCGCGCGCTTGATGGCCGTATTGAGCTGGCGCTGGTAGATCGCGCGCGTGCCGGTCAGGCGTGCGGGGATGATCTTGCCGTTTTCGCCGATGAAGTCACGCAGGGTGTCCACATCCTTGTAGTCGATTTCCTCGACGTGGGCGACGGTGAAGCGGCAAAAGCGCTTGCGCTTGAACAGCAGCGACTGGGTGTTGCGCTTGGGGCGCTTGTCTTTGTTGAATTTCTTGAACGTGGCCATGATGGGACCTCTTTCTATACATGTGGGAGCAGGTCGATCACCTGTTCCGCAAAGCAACTAAATGGGCTGGAACTCTTGGATATGGAAGACAACGTACTTGCCGTTGCGCGGGGTAGCCAGAAATCCGGTGAACCGGGAAGTGCTGCCGACGGCCTGTTTGCCGATCCGCTCGGCCAGGGCACCAAACGCCACCGCCTTGATCGCTGCCTTGACCTGCCGGGGTTGCCCTGCATCCTGTTGCTGTGACTCGTGTTCGAGCCGCATATCCAGGGCGGGCAGTCCGGCCGGTGTGTACCGCAGGGCTTTCACCTCGGCGATACATGCAGTCAGCACAAGCTGGTTCACTCCTTGCTGGCTAGACCACGTCAGCTGTTCGCGTATTCCGCCTGCTGGGCCTTGCGGGCCTCTTCGCGCTCGACGGTCTTCATCATCGAGGACGGGCCGGTATCGGCCTTCTTGCGCAGCACGGTCAGGTGACGCAGCACGGCGTCATTGAACTTGAACGCATGCTCCAGCTCGGCCATCACGGCCTGGTCGGCTTCGATATTCACGCACAGGTAGTGTGCCTTGGCGAGTTTGTTGATCTGGTAAGCCAGCTGGCGGCGGCCCCAGTCTTCAACGCGATGCACCTTGCCGTTGCCGGCGGTGATCATGCCCTTGTAACGCTCGAGCATGGCGGGAACCTGCTCGCTCTGATCCGGATGGATCATGAGGATGATTTCGTAATGACGCATGGATACTCCTTGTGGATAGGCAGCCGTCAGGCAACCGTGATGAAAGCCGCCCACAGCGTCAGGAGTGGTGCGGCAAGGCAAAGCCGGCCATTATAGCGCCAAAAAAGAAGCCTCCCCGGACGGTCCCGTCCGGGGAGGCATGTGGGATTAGCCGCCAGCGACGGGTTTCAGGCCATGAAACCCGCGCCGGCGCTCACGGCGTCAATGCACCAGGCTCTTGGCCGCGCCCTTCAGGCTGGGGTAGCGCACATGCTCGACCAGCTCCTGGACGTGCTTGCTCGGCGCCGGCGTGACCAGGCTCACCAGCAGGATGACCGCGAAGCCGATCGGCACCCCGAACACACCCGCCGAAATCGGCAGGATGCCGTACCACAGCTCAACCGGCGAGGTGACGCCAAAGACGCCGCGCAGCCACGGCTGGTTCATCACCATGTAGTACACCGTGACACCCAGACCCGCGACCATCCCCAGCGATGCGGCAATACCGGTGGCGCGCTTCCAGAACACGCCGATCACCAGCGCCGGGAAGAACGCCGCCGCCGCGAACGAGAATGCCGCCGACACCAGGAACAGGATGTCCGCCGGTTTCTGCGCCGCCACGTAGGCCGCAGCCAGCGCCACGATCAGCAACAACACCTTGGAGATCGTCACGCGGCGCGCGG
>JANOBJ010000107.1:0-16046 GCA_031411575.1 Betaproteobacteria bacterium
GGGCGCGGTGTTTGAGCGCATGGGCTTCAAGCCGATTGCCAAGCACCGCCACAAGGCCGTCACGCTGTACCGCCAGGGCGAGATCAACTTCATCATCAACGCCGAGCCCGACAGCTTCGCGCAGCGCTTTGCGCGCCTGCACGGCCCCAGCGTGTGCGCCATTGCGTTCCGCGTGCACGACGCCAAGGCCGCCTACGAACGCGCCATTTCGCTGGGCGCCTGGGGCTACGCCCACACCGCCGGGCCGGGCGAGCTGAACATTCCGGCCATCAAGGGCATTGGCGACTCGATCATCTATTTCATTGACAAATGGCGGGGCAAGAACGGCGCCAGGACCGGCGACATCGGCAACATCGGCTTCTTTGACGTCGATTTCGAGCCTCTGCCAGGGGCAGAGCTGAACCCCACCGGCCACGGCCTCACCTACATCGACCACCTGACACACAACGTGCACCGCGGCCGCATGGACGAATGGGCGGGCTTCTACGAGCGGCTGTTCAACTTCCGCGAAGTGCGCTACTTCGACATCGAGGGCCAGGCCACCGGCGTCAAGAGCAAGGCCATGACCAGCCCCTGCGGCAAGATCCGCATCCCGATCAACGAAGAGGGCAACGAAAAAGCCGGCCAGATCCAGGAATACCTGGACCGCTACCACGGCGAGGGCATCCAGCACATCGCCATGGGCAGCACCAACCTGTACGACACGGTGGATGCACTGCAGATGTCGGGCGTGAAGCTGCTCAACACCAGCGAAACCTATTACGAGCTGCTGCCTAAACGCATTCCCGGCCTGCGCGAAGACGTGGGCGCGCTGCAATCGCGCAACATCCTGGTGGACGGCACGCCGCAAGAACTGCTGCTCCAGATCTTCAGCGAGAACCAGCTCGGCCCGATCTTCTTTGAATTCATCCAGCGCAAGGGGAACGAGGGGTTTGGCGAGGGCAACTTCAAGGCGCTGTTTGAGACGATGGAACTCGACCAGATGCGCCGCGGGGTATTGACGTCTTCGTGACCTTCGAGAAAAGACCCATGGCGTCGTTGCACCCGCTGGCCGTAGCGCTGCTACTGTCTGCGCGGGCGCGCCTAGCCCTGGGCCTTTTTCGAAGGTCTTGCGTTACGCCCTTGGGAACGGCGAGCGATGGCTGTTGAACCCGTTGTCTATGGCGCATCCGACCGCCCGCCGCGCGGCGACTACAGTCGCGCCGGGGCTGACTACACCTGCCCGCAGAACTATGCGGCCTACACCCCGCAAGACCACGACACCTACCGGCGCCTGTACGAGCGGCAGGCGGCGCTGCTGCCGGGTCTGGCGTGCGACGAATTCATCGCCGCGCTGCCGTCGCTGGGCATCAAAGACCGGATCCCGCGCTTTGAAGAGATCAACGCCCGGCTGACCCCGGCCACCGGCTGGCAGATCGTGGCCGTGCCGGGGCTGATCCCCGAGCTGCCGTTTTTTACCCTGCTGGCCAACCGCCAGTTCCCGGTGACCGACTGGATTCGCAGCCCGGAAGAGTTTGACTACATCGTCGAGCCCGATGTGTTTCATGACCTGTTTGGCCACGTGCCGCTGCTGTTCAACCCGGTTTTTGCCGACTACGTGCAGCGCTACGGCCAGGGCGGCCTGAAGGCGCACGCGCTGGGCGCGGGCGAACTGCTGAGCCGGCTGTACTGGTACACGATCGAGTTCGGGCTGATCCGGCAGGCCGACGGCATCAAGGCTTACGGCGCCGGCATCCTGAGCTCCGCCGGCGAGCTGGACTACGCCGTGCGCAGCGAAATACCCAACAAAGTGCCGCTGAGTCCGGACCGCGCCATGCGAACGCGCTACAAAATCGATAGCTACCAGAAAACCTACTTTGTCATCGACAACTTCAAACAACTGTTCGACATGACCGCGCCCGACTTCACGCCCATCTATGAGCGCGTGAAAGCCGTGCCCGAACTGGCCGCCGACGCGCGGCTGCCGGGCGAAAACGCCGGTCGCTGAGCCGCTCTGACCGGAAATACCCCGTAACAGGGCTGCTTTTGTAAAGCAGAATGGCCGTTCCTCCTACAAAATGAGGATGCGCTTGTTGCCACTCCTGCCTACGATGACACCACCTGTTACGGATTCTCCTTTCGACCTCCCGCGCCACACCAAAGTGCTGCTGGTACTGGATGTGGTGGAGTCGGTCAGGCTGATGGAGGCAGACGAACATGGTTTTGTACAACGCTGGCAACGCCTGCGGGAGCGCACCAAGCAGCTGCTGCAACTGCACGACGGCCGCATGGTCAAAAGCCTGGGTGATGGGCTGATGCTGGAGTTCAACCATGTCACCGGCTGCGTCAAGACGGCTTTTGCGCTGCGCGATTTTTGCGCGGCGGGCAACAGCCTGCTGCGGCCCGAAGACCAGGTTCACCTGCGCATCGGCGCGCACGTTGCCGACTTTGTGTCGGACGAGCAGGACATTTACGGGACCGGCGTCAATATGACCGCGCGTTTGTCCACGCTGGCAGGCCCGGGTGAAATTGTGGTGTCCGCCGAGGTGCGCGACCAGCTGACCGCCGGCCTTGACGCCGATGTGGAAGACCTGGGCGAGTGCCACCTCAAGCATGTCGACAAACCGGTGCGCGCCTACCGCGTGGGGCCGCCCGGGCACGCCCCGGTGATCCAGGCGGGCAATGCGGTTCGGCTGGATTTGCGCCCCACCATTGCCGTAATTCCCTTTGCCATGCGAGGGGCCGAGCGCGGCCACGAGATGCTGGGTGAAGCGCTGGCTGATGAAGTGATCGCCGCACTGTCGCGCACCGCCGAGATGCACGTGATTTCGCGCCTGTCCACCACGGCGTTCCGCGACCGCCAAGAAGCGGTTGACGATATCCGCACCCACCTGGGCGCCAGCTACATCCTGTCGGGCAACTGCCGCAGTTCGGGCAACCAGCTGGCGCTGTTTGTGGAGCTGATTGACGCCAAGACCGGCAAGATCGCGTGGGCGGACAGTCTTAAAGGCCAGATCAACGGGATTTTCGTGGCCGATGATGCGCTCATAGCGCAACTCGTGGGTTCGGTCAGCTCCTACGTCATGGCCGAAGAGCTGCAGCGCGCGCGCAGCCATTCGCTGCCCACGCTGGAAGGCTACACGCTGCTGCTGGGCGCCGTCGCGCTGATGCACCGCACTCAGTTCAGCGACTTCGACCGCGCACGGCTGATGCTGGAGCACCTGATCACGCGCAGCCAGCGGCACCCGGTGCCGCATGCGTGGCTGGCGGCCTGGCATGTGCTGCGGGTGCAGCAGGGCTGGTCGCCCGACCCATCGGCCGAGGCTCAGCTGGCGCTGGACTGCACCAAACGTGCGTTGGACAGCGAGCCGAATTCGTCGCTCGCCCTCACAGTAGGTGGCTTTGTGCACACCAATTTGCTCAGGGACTTGCCGACAGCCGAGCGTCTGTATGACTCGGCGCTGCAAAACAACCCGAATGAGTCGCTGGCCTGGCTACTCAAGGGCACCATGCATGCCTTCAGGGGAGAAGGGGAAGACGCGGTTGACGCGACCGAACGGGCACTTGCGCTGTCCCCGCTCGACCCGCTGCGCTATTTCTACGATTCACTGGCCGCGACGGCGGCTGCCTCCGCAGGGCGCTACGACCGCGCCATCGAACTGGGCAAGCGTTCGCTGCGCTACAACCGGACGCACACCTCCACTTACCGCGCCATTGCCATTGCACAAGTGCTGGGCGACCACCTGCCGGATGCGCGCAATACCGTAGCCCAGTTGCTTCAGCTGGAGCCCAACTTTACGTTGAGCAGGTTTATCGCGCGATCCCCGACGACACAGTTTCCTCATGGTGTGCGGCTAGTGGATGCGCTTCGACGCGCCGGCGTGCCAGAGTAGTTGATTGACTGACTTGGACATAAACAACCGATAGGAGCGACCATGAGTGCATTGGGTGGATACGGAGGATATGGCGGGTACGGGGGTTATGGTGGGTACGGAGGCTATGGTGGATACGGCGGCTATGGCGGTTATGGTGGATACGGGGGCTATGGTGGCGCCGAGGGGAGTCCGCTTCTGTCCGACGCCCTGACCCGAAGCCGCGCGGCGCTGGTCGGTCCGTTTCAGGGTGCAACGCTCTTGCCGGTCAATCTGCCAACACCCCTGGACAAGCCGGAGCGGCTTGAGCACTGGGACGTTTCGCCCAGACTGCAGGTGTGCGAGCTGGAGCTGCTTGCTGGCATGCGCTTTGACGTCGACCAAAAGCTGAGCACCGTCACCTTGGGCTTTGTCGATCTGAACAAGAAACCCTTTGCGGATGCAAGCCTGGCGTGCCTGCTGCGCCCGGACGCGAAAGTATTCGAGCAGCAGCTTGAGCTGGTTGCCAACTATGCGGAGCTGCGTGAAGACCGTGGCGCTGAGATTCTGTCTCAGATGACGGTGCCAGTGCCGTTCTGGGCGTCCATCACGGGTATGCAGCCGCACCGGTGCAAGTACACGGGCGAGTTGATCGTGCTCGCCCTGTCGCTCGCCTCCCATGTTGAGATGCGCTTCAAGCACGCGTTTGCCTGCCCGCGCCCGTCGGAGTTGTCGCCACAGATCCAGCCGATGATTCCGGTGCCCGGGCACGCCAGCTGGCCCAGCGGCCATGCGACCGAGGCATTCACCATTGCCGCCTTGCTGCAAGCCCTGATGCAAAGCGCCAACGGCACCGGCGCCAAATTTGAGGAGCAGTTGCAGCGGCAGGCTGCGCGCATCGCCGTCAACCGCACGGTGGCCGGCCTGCACTACCCGGTGGACAGTGCGGTGGGGCGGCTGCTGGGCAAAGTGATCGGTGATTTCGTGGTGGCGCGCTGCCAGGGCGGCAAGCTGCATGAGCGCGGTTTTGACGGCCCGGGCTTTCACGACGCGGCGGGCAATGCCTTGGACTTCGATCTGCGGGTATCGATGACCGACAACCAGAGCGGTTACTACCAGCAACTGGCCGGCCACCATGACATTGCCGCCTCACCGCTGCTCGAATTCATGTGGAAGAAGGCCGTCAAGGAATGGCAACCCCTGAGCTGAAGGCACGCCATGAACTGGACTGATCTTCCCACCGGTGTGTTCACCGGCATCGACTGGGCTGCTCCCGACGCCACCAGAGGCTTTGACCCTTACCTGGTGTGGGCCGAGGCCGACCAGTTTTCTGGCTACGGCGGCGAGTCGCCTGAATGGATACCCGTCATCATTGAGTTGCACAAGGGCGTGCAAATAGCCGACCTGGTGGCGGCGACACCTGTTTTCTGGCTGGAGATCCCGCTGGTCTACACCAGTGTTGCCACTCCTGCAGACTTCCGTTTTTGCACCGCGCGCGCCAAACCGCCGTTCTTCAGGCATCTGCGCGACGCGATGCTGTGCAAGCTGGTCAAGCGTGTGGAAATGGGCCTGCCGGCCGGGCCGCATGCCAAGCACCCGAATGAGACCGCCGATGCAGTGCCGTTGCTGTTGCCCGAAGTGGTCCAAACGCCGCGCGAAGCGGCCCAGCCCGCCCGGTTGCTCACCGGCAAAGTGCTCGGGCTCATTGACGACAGCCTGGCCTTGGCCAACAGCCGTTTCCTGCACAACGGCACGGCCCGGACGCAGTATTTTTGGCGCCAGGACAACGAAGGCCGCGGCCAGGTGCCCATCGGACTGGACTACGGCAGGGAACTGCTGGCGGCCGAGATAGACCAGGCCATGGGCCTGCATACCTACAACGGCCTGGTGGACGAAACCGCCGTCTACGTGGCGCTGGGGCTGTCCACACTGGGAGAAGCCACGCCAGCCAGCCCTTTGCAGCCCGAGCGCAAGCGTTTTCATGCGCTGGACACGGCGGTCAGCCATGGCTCGCATGTGGCCGACTTGATGGCCGGTCCGCGTACGCTGTTGGCGCAGGTGGCCGGCGCCCCGCCCAGCCTGGACGCGCCGCCGAGCTGGGCGTTGGCCGCCGACGAGGCCAGCCGCGCGCCCATCGTGGCGGTACAGCTGGACGCCAACACCGTGGCCGACACGTCGGGCGGCTCGATGAATGTGCATGTGCTGGACGGGCTGATGTACATCCTGTCGCGCTGCGCGCCCGACGCGCAGGTGGCGGTCAACCTGAGCTGGGGCACGCTGGCCGGCCCGCACGATGGCACCTCAATCCTGGAGGCCGCCATGGATGAGCTGACGCTGCTGTGCAAGAAGCGGCTGCAGATCGTACTGGCGGCTGGCAACAGCTACCAGATGCGCACGCATGCCAATGTAGAGCTACAAAAAGATGAGCACATAACGTTCTATTGGCGTGCACTGCCGGGTGATTTGACTCAAAACTTCCTTGAATTCTGGATTTCAGAAGGTGCCGATGGCGTCTGCTTCGAGGTCACGCCACCGGGGCATGCCGCTCCGATCACACCGGCGCTGGGTTTCGGCGTGTCCGGCATGTGGACCGGCGACGGCGCCCAACCGCTGTGCGCGCTGATTTACCCCGAGAAGGTTGCAACCGGCGAACGTGGCACCTGCGCGCTGCTGGCGGTGGCACCATCGTTCAGCTTCAAGGCCACCATCGCCACGGCACTCAGCGGGGTCTGGAAAATAAAGCTCACCAACCGCGGCAAGACCTGCGCGGTGATTGACGCCGACGTGGAGCGCGATGACGTGGTGGGCGGCTCGCACAAAGGGGCCACGCGGCAGTCGCACTTCGAGGACGATCCACAGTTGGCCGTCAATCAGCAGTACGACATGCAAGCGCTGGTGGATGATCCGGCGCGCGCCACGCCGATCCGCCGCAGCGGCAACTTCAACAGCATCGCCACGGGCGGCCAGACGCTGTCGGTCGGCGGCGTGCGCATCGCGCCGACCGCGCCGCATTTGCGCTGGGCGCACTACTCGCCCCAAAAACCCGACCCTGACGCGGCACGGCCCAGCCGTCCCGGTGTGGTCAAAGTCCCCGATACCGAGGCTTACAGCGACGAAAATGCGGCAATGAGGGGCGTGCGCGCCGCCGGAACGCGCAGCGGCGCCGTGGTGCGCATGGCCGGTACCAGCGCCGCTGCGCCGCAGGTTACCCGGCGTATCCTGAACACGATGTAGCGGGTAGTGGGCATCGGTCGGCTCGGCGCCACCGATTGCTTGGTTGCATACGCGGCAGCAAGATTGCTATGTATTTTATAGCAATAAATGTCCACTGGACGCGGACAACTGGCCTATTCAGCCCCAAAAACTCATCGGGGCACTGATTCTGGACGGCCGGCCTGAACCACCGCTCGAACCGCCGCCCCTACCAACGCGGCGGCAGCTTCTTGAGCAGCACAATCCGCCGAATCCCCTGCTCGATATAGCCGCCCTTCTCCAGATCCTTGAGCAGGCGGCTGACCATTTCACGCGAGGCGCCGACGCGGGTGGCGATTTCCAGGTGGGTGATGGGTTGCAGCAGCACCGGGGCTTCGGGCGTGGCCGCGCCCTGCTGGTGTTCCAGCAGACTGACCACGCGGCCGTACACGTCCAGCAGGGCCATGCCGCGTGCGGTTTCGGTGGCGGCGCGGGCGCGGCGGATGATCTGCACGATCAGGGTGTACGCAAATTCGGGGTGCGATTTGAGGTGGTCACGCACGTCGGCGCCGCTCAGCACGGCGCAGATGCAGGGTTCCAGCGTCATGACCGAGGCCGAGCGCGGCCCGCCGTCGAGCGACATTTCGCCAAAATAGTCGCCCGCGTGGATGGTGCCGTAGGTGATTTCGCGGCCGTTTTCGTCGGTGGCAAACACTTTGACGCTGCCTTGCAGCAGCACAAACAGCGTTTCGCCTCGCTCGCCTTCGGTAATCAGGATGGCCTGCTTGCGGTAGCTGCGCTGCATGCCGTGCGCAGCCAGGGCGCGCAGGTCGGGCGGCAGCTGGGCCAGCAGGCCGGCCGGCGGCGTGTTGGGCGGTGTGGACACAGTCATGAACACGGAATCTAGCATGGCGCTCCCCTGAGTGGACGGTACCGGCCGGCTCAGGCCCCCCGCTGCTGCAAACCCGCCACCCATGCATCAACCCCGTGCCGCCTCCGGCATCCGGCCCGCAGGCAGCGTCGTCAATGAACCTGGCCCTGCGCCAGCGTCGGCCCGACCGGTGGCAGCACGGCGACCTGGTTGACCAGTTCGCGTACGCCGCTGGACGCGGTCTTGAAGCACAGGTTGCGCACATGGGTGCGAATGGTGGACACGGCCACGCCGAGCTGGGTGGCGATCTCTGGCGTGCTGTAGCCCTCGCACAGCACGCTCAACACGGTTTGTTCGGTGTGGGTCAGGCCACGGCTGCGCGCGTACAGCGTGAACATCTGTGATTCGTACACGGCCGGCCGCGCAAAATACAGCGCAAACCGCTGGTTGGGCGCGCCCGGCAGGCCGCGAAACGGCACCACCGCCACCTGCAGGCCGCCGGTGTCGCCGGTCAGGGCGATCAGGCTGCGTTTGCCCTGGGCGGCGCGGCCCATGGCGTCTTCCAGCACGCGGGCGTTATGGGTGTCGCAACTGTGCAACACCTGCTGCGACATCACCAGGAAGCGCGAGCGGCTGAGTTCGGCTCGGGCGGCCCGGTTGGTGTATTCCACCCGGCCCGACCGGGTGATGACCACCACGCCATGCGCCAGTTCGTCCATCAGCATGAGCATCATGCCGGAATCGTCTTCGGGCTCGGCAGACAAGCTGTCGGCACCGGTGGATTCGAAGGTCTGGGTCTGGAAGTTCAACATGGCGGCCTCACTCGGTTCTTGTTAAGGTGAGTGAAGATTAGGGGCCATGCCCTTTTTCAGGCTGTGAATCGTGTGGCAAATTCCTGTGACAAATTCACCAAGATCGGGCTGCGATCCCGGCGGCGCGAGCCCTCAATCCCAGCGGTCGGTGCGGAGGGCGTCGAGGGTGGCGCCCATCACCACGGGGCTGAAGGCCAGCGCCACGTGCGCGGTGCCGGGCACGAAGCGGTTGTGGGCGCCATGCAACATGCCGGTGGCGGTCGGGAACACGATGTTGTCGCAGTTCGAATACCAGCAGATGAACGGCGTTGCCGGCCGCCCGGCCTCGGCGGCGGCAATGTCGGTGACCCAGGCGCCTGCCAGCCGCATCTGCTGGCCGTTCATCAGCGGGCTGAAGCGCCCCAGCCACGTGCCGCCGTGCGGCGTGCCGATGGTGACGATACGGTGCACCCGGGCATGCGCGTTGTCACCGTCGGGGCGTGAGCGCAGCCAGGCGCGCGCCGCCAGCCCGCCCATGCTGTGGCACACCAGCACCGGCGCCAGTCCGGTGGCCAGCGTGACGCGCTGCACGGCGGCTTCAATCTGCGGCGGGTAGTCGTCAATTGAGCCAAACACCGGCTCCAGGCTGAGCGCCACGAAGGCATGGTCGCCCGCGCGCAGGGCGTGCAGCCACGGCGTCCAGAAACCACGGTTGCAGACAAAGCCGTGGACCAGCACCACGCCGCGCCGGCCCTGCGTGGCAGGGGCCAGGTGGTCGGGCACCGCCTGCGAGCGAAACGGCTGGCGCCAGCAGAACACGCCCGGCGCGACCCGCGTCTCACCCCACCAGGCGCGCAGCAGTTCGCCCCAGCGCGGCGCCGGCACGGTTGCGGCATCACGCCGGTTGACGAAATAAAGCGCTACAAATTCAATAGCTAAAAACAACGAGTAGGCAAGCACAATCGCCGCAAAACCCATCGAACCAAGCACCGGGGAGCTGCCCCAGTGGTAAGCCAGCCAGGCCACGGCGGCGAACAGCAGGCCGAGCGTGGTGGCTTGCTGCAGGCGGGCAAGCATGAAGGTGTGGTGCCCGCTCGGCCAGGGTCAGGCCAGCGCGACGGCGGTGCCGGCCAGGCGCTTGACCAGGCCCTGCGCCAGCCGGTTGACGATGCCGTAGATCGACAGCTGCGGGTTGGCGCCAATGCTGGTGGGAAACAGCGAACCGTCGTGGATCGACAGGTTGTCGATCTGCCAGTGCACGCCGTCAGGGCGGGTAACGCCGCGTTTCTCGTCGCCTGCCAGGCCACAACCGCCCATCACGTGAGCGCTCACTACCTTGGTGAGGAGCGGTTTCATGGGCAGGCCGGCGATGGCCTGTTTGGCCTGCGCCCACGCGGTGTAGGGCTCGGCCAGCTCGTGCACGGGCAGCACGCGCTGCGCGCCTGAGGCAAACTGGATCTCGGCCATGCTGAGCAGCGCCCGGCGCGCGCCGTCCATCACGAAATCGGTCAGCGGGTAATCGAGCGCAGCCGAGCCGTCGCCCCGCAGCTTGACGCGGCCACCCGCAGCCTGCTCGTGAAAGCCGTCGCGCATCAGCGCCAGCAGCACGTGGGTGTTGGGGAACTGGCGCAGCAGTTCCGCATGCGACGCGCCAAAGCCCGACACCGTGGACGCGAAAATCACCGGGTGCAGCGGCGGCGCCTCCAGCTTGTAGCCGATGGGGCCGTCGATCGGCTGGGTGTCGAGAAAGTGGTCGCTGTAGATCGTCTGCGGCGCGCCCTGCCAGGCCTCGACCTTTTGCGGCATGACCGCGGCCGACGCCACCACCGGGTGCAAAAAGGTGCGCCGGCCCAGCAACTGGCTGACATCGGGCGCGTCGCTGCGCAGCAGCAGCGCTGGCGAGTTGATGGCGCCGGCCGCCAGCACATAGTGTTTTGCTACTATTTTTGTAGCAAACTTTGACCCACTGGTGCGCACGCCATTGGGATTTACCGCAAAACCATGCATAGCGACGACTTTTCCGCCGGCCAGCTCGAAGCGCTCGATCCGGGTCTCCACCAGCAGCATGGCGCCACGGTCCAGCGCGGCGGGAATCGTGGTCACCAGCATCGACTGCTTCGCGTTGGTGGGGCAGCCCATGCCGCAGGAGCCGAGGTTCCAGCAGCCCTTGACGTTGCGCGCGATCGCCGCGGCCGGGATGCCCAGCTTGGCGGCGCCACGGCGCAGCAGGTCGTTGTTCTCGTTGGGCGGCGTGAGCCAGGGGCCGATGGCGAGACGGGTTTCGGCCTGCTGGAAATAGGGCGCCAGCGCATCGGCGGTGTAGTCGGCCAGGCCAAAGTGTTGCTGCCACCAGTTGAGCGTGGGTGTGGGAGTGCGAAACGAGCTGGTCCAGTTGACGGTGGTGGAGCCGCCGACGCAGCGGCCCTGCAGGATGTTGATGGCCTTGTCTTCGGTCTTGCGGGCGGCGCTTTCCTGGTAGAGCGTGGGGTAGGCCTCGGCCTCGAGCTGGCGGAAATCGGTGCTGCTCTTGAGCGGGCCTTCTTCGACGATCACCACTTTCAGGCCGGCCTTGGCCAGCAGTTCGGCCGTGATGCCGGCGCCGGCGCCAGAACCGACGATGGCGACGTCACACGTCAGCGTCTCGGGCAGCGGGCCGTGCGGGCCACCCAGTACTTTCCAGCCGCGCTTCAAACCATCGCGGATCGGGTCTTGCAAAAGGCTCATGGATGGGTCAGCTTACAAAAAGGGGGCGGTAGACGGGCAATGTCAGATTTTGGGCGGGCCGGGATAGCCCAGCTGCGGCCAGGTGCTGGCGTCAGAAAAGTAGGCGCCGCCCACGATGTCGTGCAGCGCATGGTAGGCCTGCTGGCGCAGGCTCAAGGACGACGTGCGCATCGCCTGCAGCGCCTGCTGCACCTCGGCCACGCTGGCCCGCGGCCAGTCGGCGGCCAGTCCGGCCAGGCCCCGACGCCCGGCGCTGGTGGCCAACAGACCCAGCAGTTGCGAGAGTTCGGCCTGGGCATGGGCTGGCAAGCCGAGCGCGAGCGCGTCGATACGGTCGAGCAGACCATTGACGGCGATCTGGCGCGGCCCGGCCTCGGTCGGCAGGCTGCCGTCGAGCACGCCACGCCCCACGGCCGTGAACACGTCGCGCGCCGCCGTGCTGAGCCTGCCATCTTTCAGGCCGGGCTGCAGCAGGCTGACAGCGGTGCCCGCCACCAGCAGCACCAAGGCTGAACCGGCGCCGAGCCTGAGCAGGGTTCTTCTTTGCATGCCTGCACTATCGCATGCTGCCTCGGCGCCCCGCTAGAGCGCCGCGCCTAGATAGACTCGGGGTTTGTATGGAAACTGCGCCCAACACCCGCCGCAACGCGGCCGAAAGCATTCGCAGCGCTGTCGCCCAGGTGACGGCCCTGCGCGAGGCTGCGCATGCGCAGCCAGGACTGGACGCGGCGGTGCTCGAGGTCAAGCGGCTGCAGGCGCGGCGTTTCTCGGTTACCTATGCCGATCTGATGGCCAGCGGGCCGTACCAGGCGGCAGCGCGCTTTTTTCTGGAAGAGTTGTACGGCGACAAGAACTACGCCGAGCGCGACGCCCAGTTCTCGCGCATTGCCGGCGCGCTGCAAAAGCTGTTCCCTGACCACGTGGTGGGCACGGCGGTAGCGCTGGCTGAATTGCATGCCCTGACCGAGCAGCTGGACCACGCGATGGGCCAGCTGTGGCTGGACACGGCTCCGTTGGAGCCGGCTGCCCGCTATGTGCGTGCGTGGCGCGCCGTCGGGCGGCGGGCCGACCGTGAGCAGCAGCTCAGCAGCGTGGTGGCGATGGGCCGCGAACTGGACCGGCTGACGCGTGCGCCCGGCCTCAGGATGATGCTCAAGATGATGCGGGCGCCGGCAAACGCTGCCGGCATGGGCTCGTTGCAGCGCTTTCTGGAAAGCGGGTTCGACACCTTTGCCGGCATGGCCAAGCAGAAAGGCGCCACGGAAACGTTCCTCGCCATGATCGTCGAGCGCGAGACACAGTGGATCGGGCAGCTGTTCGAGGCGGATGCTGTCGCTTGCGAGACCGCCCTGCGGCAATCCCTAGGACAAGCCCGGTAGCCGCGCGGCGGGCCCTGCTCCCACAATAGGACGAAGGAGTTTTGCATGGACAAGTACTGGCTGAAAAGCTACCCCGCCGATGTGCCGCATGAGATCAGGCCCGAGCAGTACAGCTCGCTGACGCAGCTGCTGGAGGAATCGTTCCGCAAGAATGCCAGCAGCCCGTTCTCGGTCTGCATGGAACAGTGGATGAGCTATCGCCAGCTGGATGAGCTGTCCTCCGCGCTGGGCGCCTGGCTGCAGGCGCAGGGGCTGGAGCCGGGCGCGCGTGTGGCCATCATGCTGCCGAACATTCCGCAGTTTTCGGTGACGATGGCGGGCATTTTGCGCGCGGGCTACACCTGCGTGAACGTGAACCCGCTGTACACCGCACGCGAGCTCGAGCATCAGCTCAAGGACTCGGGTGCCACGGCCATCGTGATCCTGGAGAACTTCGCGCATACCTTGCAGGAGGTGATAGAGCGCACGCCGGTCAAGCGGGTGGTGATGGCGTCCATGGGTGATCTGCTGGGCTTTGCCTATGGCACCTGGATCACGTTTGCGGTGCGGCACCTGGCCAAAATGGTGCCGGCCTACAAGCTGCCGCTCTCCGACGGGCGTACGGTGACGCCGTTCAACCGCGCGATCGCCGAGGGAACCGGCAAGGCGCTGAAGCCCACGGCGCAGACGCTCGATTCGGTGGCGTTTCTGCAGTACACGGGCGGCACAACGGGGCTGTCCAAGGGCGCGGTGCTGACGCACCGCAACATCGTGGCCGCCATTCTGCAGGCCGAGGCCTGGTTCACGCCTGCGCTCAAGCGCGTGGGCGATGTCAGCAAGACCAACAGCGTCGCGGCATTGCCGCTGTACCACATCTTCGCGCTGACGCTGAGCCTGCTGGCGATACGCTGGGGTTCGCACATCACGCTAATCCCCAACCCGCGCGATTTTGGCAAGTTCATAGACGTGCTCAAGAAGCGCCCGTTTCACATGCTGCCTGCGGTGAACACGCTGTTCAACGCACTGCTGCAGCATCCGCAGTTCAAGTCGGTCGATTTTTCGAGCCTGTGCGTGTCGCAAGCGGGCGGCATGGCGGCGTCCGAAGGGACCGCGCGCCACTGGCAAGAGGCCACCGGCTGCGCCATGGTCGAGGGCTGGGGCATGAGCGAGACCTGCGCCATCGGTACCAACAACCCGGTCACCAGCCGCGAGTTCACGGGCACCATCGGCTTGCCGCTGCCCAGCATCGAGATCGCCATCAAGGACGACGACGGCAATTCGGTGGCGCAGGGCGAAACCGGCGAGATCTGTATCAAGGGGCCGAATGTGATGGTGGGCTACTACAACCAGCCCGAGGAAAACAAGAAGGCGTTCACCGCAGACGGCTTCATGCTCACTGGCGACATTGGCATCATGGATGAACGCGGTTACACCAAGATTGTCGATCGCAAGAAGGACATGATTCTGGTGAGCGGCTTCAACGTGTTCCCCAACGAACTGGAGAACGTGATTTCGATGTGCCCCGGCGTCGTCGAATGCGCAGCGATTGGCATTCCCGACGAGAAGCAGGGCGAGGCGATCAAGGTTTTTGTGGTGAAGAACGACGCCATGCTGACTGAAGACGACGTGGCCAAGTACTGCCAGCAGCATCTGACGGGCTACAAGCGCCCGAAATACATCGAATTCCGCGATGACCTGCCCAAAACCAACGTCGGCAAGATACTGCGACGGGAATTGCGTGCGGGGAAATAGCCTCTGAGCTTCGCGGTGGGGCGGGGGTCCGGTCAACACGGCGCTCATGCCCGCCCTGCCGTTCACTACTCTTTGTATAGCAAGAAATGACCACAGGAAGCGGACTACCACCCAGTTTGGTTGTTTTTGAGCGTGGCTGGCTGTCTTCCAACAACATCCTGTTCAGGGGCGATATATCCTGTGCACTGGTCGATTCGGGTTACTCAAGCCACAGCGCGCAGACCGTTGCACTGGTGCAGCACGCGCTCGGCGGGCGCCCGCTGGATGTTCTGCTCAATACCCACCTGCACAGCGACCACTGTGGTGGCAACGCCGCCTTGCAGGCTCAGTACCCTTCTCTGCAGACGCTCATTCCGCCGGGACTTGCGCCCCATGTAGCAAACTGGGACCCCGTGGCGCTGACCTACGAGCCCACCGGTCAATATTGCCCTGCTTTCCGATTTGACGGTCTGCTGCAATCAGGGCATGAGGTTGTGCTGGGTGGTTCTGCATGGCAGGTGCACAGCGCGCCAGGACATGACCCGCACTCGGTCATCCTGTTCGAGCCGCGTGAGCGCGTGCTGATTTCGGCCGACGCGCTGTGGGAAAACGGTTTTGGCGTGATTTTCCAGGAGCTGGAAGGCGACAAGGCGTTCGATGAGGTCGCCAAGACGCTCGATTTGATCGAACGCTTGAAGCCACTGACGGTGATCCCCGGGCACGGCAATGTGTTTTCTGCCGTGGATGGTGCCCTGGCGACTGCGCGCAAACGGCTTGACGGCTTTTTGCGCGATCCGGTCAAACACGCCAGACATGCGGCGAAGGTGTTGCTGAAGTTCAAACTGCTGGAGTTGCAGCAACTCCCGCAAGTCGATCTTTCCGCCTGGGCCGCCGCCACACCTTACCTGCACATGGTGCAGAAGCGCTTCTTTGCTGAAGCTGATTTGCGCGAATGGGTTGGCGAACTTTCCGATGACCTGGTTCGCTCAGGCGCTGCCCGGCGTGAGGGTGGCCTCATCCTGAACGCCTAACGTCGTTGCAGGTCGTCACAGGCGACCGCCGAGAACTGGCGCGCGGCATTCATTGCCGCAACCTAGCCCAGATGGAGTTGACCCACTTCGAAGAGTGATTCTGGAGGCGCAAAAAAGAAAAAGCCCGATCATTTCTGATCGGGCTTTTCCGGCTGTAAGAGCCTGACGATGTCCTACTTTCACACGGGAATCCGCACTATCATCGGCGCAGAGGCGTTTCACTGTCCTGTTCGGGATGGGAAGGAGTGGTACCACCTCGCTATGGTCATCAGGCATAACTTGGCGTCATGCTGGCTTTTGGCCAACACAACTAATTCATAGAGCAAATCAGCTTATATATTTTGAATGCGTCACTTGGCATAACACCTTGATCGACTGATCAAAGTTATAGGGTCAAGCCGCACGAGCAATTAGTATCAGTTAGCTTAACGCATTACTGCGCTTCCACACCTGACCTATCAACGTCCTGGTCTTGAACGACTCTTTAGGGGGCTCAAGGCCCCGGCAGATCTCATCTT
>JANOBJ010000108.1:0-14814 GCA_031411575.1 Betaproteobacteria bacterium
GCTGCGCATGTGGCGGCTGCCTCATGCCACGCCCTCTGAAAGCACTGATGTGTGATCTATACGCCAGCCCGCAAGCACATCAAGACCTACCTCGGCACCAGCGTGGCGGTGGAGCTGCGGGCCGAAGGCGGTGTGGAGCGCAGCCAGGGCAAGGCCAAACGCGTGGTGGACCGGCGCCGCACTTGAACCGTGCGCTCACTGCATGTTCGGGTTTGAACTAAATAGCTAACGCCGACTGCGTACTGTCTTTTTTTTCCGAAGCCACGCACGCACGGGGTGCCTAAACCTCGACGCAGCGTGCTGGCAAACCTAAACTCGCGGGAATCCAGTAGGCGCCTGACAGGCGGCTGGCACAGCAGTTGGGACATTTGATTGATACACCGAAACGCGATCTACAAAAAAAGCGCCAAAGGCGCAGAAGCCATTGCAGCGCGGCTGCATGGCTTGAGCCCCCGGCAGCGCTCGCTGCTGATCTTTATCGACGGCAAGCGGAATGTGGACGAGCTGGCCAAAATGGGTTCGACCATGGGCAGTTTTGAGCAACTGCTGGCCGAACTCGAATCCGGTGGATTCATCGAAGATGCCAACAGCGCGGAGGCGGTGCTGTCGGCACTGGGCGCGCCCACTTCCGACGCCGCAACCACCGTGCCGGCCAGCACCCTGCCGGCGGCGCTGTCTCCTGCCGAAGGGCTGGTCGCCGCGCGGGTTGCGCCGCGCCCGGGCGTGACGCTGGAACAGGCCAAGCGCCTGGCCGTGCGTCAGTTGACCGACCTGTTGGGGCCAGCGGCCGAGGTGGTGTGCCTGCATATCGAGAAGTCGCGCACCTTGCCGGAATTTGTCGAGACGGTGAAGCGCGCGCGATCAATGGTTCGCGACATGCGGGGCGAGAGCACCGCCGAACGCTTTGCCTCAGCGGTGGCGGCCAACACGCCGGCGTCATGAACCACCGGTAGCGCAGACGCCTAGCGCTGCTCGATCTTCTCGGCCAGCAGGTCGACGAAGTTTCCGTCACCCAGACTGATGCGGATGCGCACCGGCAGGTGTTGAAGGCTTGGCGCAAACCACATGTCGGCGGTGATGTTGCCGCGCGGGTTGGCCAGCGGCTCGGGCTTCAGGTGAAACGCCTCGACCTCACCCAGCCGGGGCAGGCGCAGCGTTTCGTTCGCCTGCACCTGGTAGGTCCAGCGGTCCACGCCACCGGGGCGCGCCATCCAGAAGCTCACGCTGCGGCCCACCGCCAGTTCAGACTGCCCGCTGGCGAACTGGTGGCTCAGCGCGACAAACTGGCTGGCGGTGTCCTGCACGCCGTCGGGCCGGGGTACGCGTCGTCCATCGCCGAGTGTGATGACGCTGTCATCCAGCACCGCTGTGCGGCGCCGGGTCGCGACCAGTTCTTCATAGGTGCGCGGCACCAGACCGGCCGGTGTGATCTCGCCCTGGCTCGTGAACGTGGCGTTGACGAACCAGCCGATATCGACCGCGACGCGCACCTGGTAGCGCGAGCCTTCGCGCTGCCACTGCACCTGCGCCGTGCCATGCAGGTCGCCGCGGTACTGACCGCCCAGCCTATAGCTCAGCCGGGTATCGGCCGGCCAGGCGTCGAGGAACGCAGTGGGGGGCGGCAGCGCGGCCGACGGAGTGGCGGACGCAGCGGCGGATGGCTCGCTGGCAGCCGGCGTGGGGGCGGTGGCGACCGGTTCGGCCTCGCGGGGCGGCGGCTCGGGCTCGGGCGGGGTCAGCGCGGTCGGAGTTGGGGTCGTTGGCGTTATTTCATCTGCTACTGAATAAATAGCATCTAACGAACGCTGCACTTGGACCTTTGGCCTGTTTGGCTTCAAAACACGCTTGGAAACGGGTGCGGGAATGGTCGCGGGCGCAGGCGCTGGGGCGGGCTCAATCTGGCGCGTGAACATCGGCGTGGCCAGGGGGCGCAGCGCGGCCGGTTCGCGCCATTGGGCGGCCAGCCAGGCGATCACGGCCTCGTGCACCAGCAGCACGGCCACCAGCAGCAGCGCCAGCGCGAGGGCTGGCGCGGGCCGGCTCAGTCGTGCCCGGCCAGCCACGGGCGGCTCAGTGCGGCGTCGCGCGGCACGAGGCGCCAGGTGGTGACATCCGCCGGGATGCGCAGCGGCAGGCGCAGCAGGCGCTTGTCGCGCGCCACCAGCGCCGTCAGGCGGGTGTTCTTCGGCGCCAGCGCGGCCAGCTCATCGAGCCGGGTCAGTCGCCAGCCTTGCGCGTTCTTGCCGGCTCCGGTCTCCACGCCCAGCCACTCGTCGCCGGGCGAGAAGCCCGCCTGCTCGGCTGCACCGCCGCGCAGCACGGTTTTGACCAGCACACCTGCGGACTCGGTGACGCGCAGGCCCAGCCGCTGCGCCATTTGTGAAGGGTCATCCAGCACGCCCACGCCCACGCGCTGCAGCAGCTCGCGCAGCGGCAATTCATCGGTGCCGTGCACCCAAGCGGCGATCTCGGGCGCGAAGGATCGACCGCTCAGTTCTTGCAGCACCGCGGCAAAGTCTTCCTCGCGCATCGGCCCGCCTTGGGCCCCGCCCCGGCGCCAGAGCGCGCGCATCACCGCATCGAGCGAGGTGCCGGGCGGCGTGGCTCGCAGTGTCAGGTCAAAGCACAGCGCCACCAGCGCACCCTTGGTGTAGTAGCTCACGGTGGCGTTCGGGGTGTTCTCGTCCTGCCGGTAGTACTTGATCCAGGCGTCAAAGCTGGCCTGCGCCACCGACTGCACCGCGCGTCCCGGCGTCTGCAGCACCTGGTTGATGGTCTTGTTGAGCAGCTTCAGGTAGCCCGCGTCGTCCAGCAGCCCGGCGCGGCGCAGCAGCAGGTCGTCGTAGTAGCTGGTGAAGCCTTCAAAAAACCACAGCAGCGCGGTGTAGTTCTCCTGCGTGTAGTCGTAGCGCGTGAACTCGGCCGGGCGCAGCCGCTTGACGTTCCAGGTGTGAAAGTATTCGTGGCTGATCAGCCCCAGCAGTGTGGTGTAGCCCTCGGACTGCTTGGTCTCGCCCACGCGCGGCAGGTCCTTGCGGGTGGCAATCAGCGCGGTCGAGTTGCGGTGCTCCAGCCCGCCGTAGCCGTCGTCCACCACGTTGAGCATGAAGGTGTAGTGCTGGAACGGCGGCTTGGCCGATGCGCGCTTGCCGGCATGGTCGCCATGCCAGAAACGGATCTCGGCTTCGCAGATTTTCTGGGTGTCGGCCAGCAGCCGGGCACTGTCAAAGGTGGGCAGCGCGCCAGCCACCACCAGCCGGTGCGGCACGCCGCAGGCGGTGAACGTGCCGCTCCAGAAGGCGCCCATCTCCACCGGGCAATCGACCAGTTCGTCATAGCCGGTGGCCCGGTAGGTGCCGAAGCCGCGCGCGTTGACCTTGACCGGCGTGAGCCCGGTGGCCGCCGACCAGCCGGGGGTACCGCTCGGCCCCACCAGTTCCAGCGCATGCGGCAGCTGCTCGGCACCCTCGACCCGCAGGCACAGGCTGGTGCCGTTGAAGAAACCGCGGTTCGCGTCAAGCCAGGCCGTGCGCACCGAGTTGTCGAGCGCATAGACCTCATGGCGCAGCACCAGCGGTTGGCCCGGCTTGCAGGCGACCTGCCAACTGCATTTATCGAGCTGCTCCACCGCCACGCGGCGCGTGCCCTGCCGGGCTTCCAGCCGCTGCAGGTTTTTGGCGAACTCGCGCACCAGGTAGCTGCCCGGAATCCACACCGGCAGCGCCACGCGCTGGCTGGCCGCGGGCGAGGCGATGGTGAGCGTCACGCGGAACAGGTGGGCGTGCAGGTCGGCCACCTCGACGCGATAGTGCATCGGGGCGGCGGCGGGTTTTTTTACGGCAGGGGTTGGCATGTGGGACAGAAGAATACGCCACGGCCACCCAGGGTGGTGCGGGCGATGGGCGTGGCACAGGCGCGGCAAGGCAGGTTTTCACGGTCAAACGCGAAAAAGCGTGCGGCTTCGTAGCCATGGCCGGCGCGGCGCAGCGCGCGGTAGTCAGCTGGTGGCAGCAGCACACCGTCATGGCGCACGCTGCGCCAGGTGAGTTGGTGGATGGCGGCGGCCAGCCGCTTGAGTTCAGCCGCCGAGAGTTCCCCCACGCGGCGCATCGGCGCGAGCCGCGCCAGCCACAGGATGTCGGCGCGCAGGTAGTTGCCCAGACCGGCGATCACGCCCTGGTCGAGCAGCGCGTCCGCCAGCCGCCGGCGCGGGAACGTGGCGAGCCGCGCGGCCAGCCGGGCCGGTGTGCTGCCGGGCGCCAGCACCTCGGGGCCGAGTCTGGCGATGTAGGGGTGCAGTTGCTCCTGGCCTGCCCGCAGCCACGCGAAATCGGTGGCGCTGTACAGCACGGCGCGCTTCGCGGCGGTCTCGATCACCACCCGCACCTGGCGCTGGCGCAGCGGCTCGGTTGGCGTGTGCAGCATCCATTCGCCGTACAGCTGGTTGTGCGAATACAGCACGTCGCCGTTGGAGAACTCGGTCAGCATCGCCTTGCTGCGGGCGTGTACCCGCACGATGTGGGCGTTCTTCAGCGCGCGTTGCCGGGGCTTGAGCACCGGGTGCAGCAGCGTGAGCGTGATGGGTTGCGCTGCCACCGCGCGGTGCAGCGCCGCGGCGGCGCGGTGGATTTCGGGGCCTTCAGGCATGTCGCGCAGGGGGGTGCAAGCAGGCGTCAGGCATCAGACCGCGCCGGCGCCGATCAGGCAGCTGAACGCGGCCACCAGGGTGAGCCGCGCGCGCATCGGCAGCCACGCGGCCAGCCCGGCCGACGGGTAACTTTTGTGGTCCACCGCATAGCAGACACCGAGCGCCAGCGCCAGCAGCGGCAGGCCGGCGAAGGGCGGCATCAGCAGCGCCAGCCAGGCCATCAGTGACGGCATGACGCCCCACAAAAAATGAAACGGCGGCGCGTCGGCCCCAAGCTTGAAGCCGATGCCCCAATGGATGCCGCCCAGGAACGACACGATCACCGCGCCGTAACCCGCCAGCGCCAGTGCGACAAAGGCAGTCAGATCGGCATCGACCAGCCAGATCAGCAGCGCCAGGCCCGCGAACGGCAGCAGACCGCCGTAACCGAGCTGCGCAATGGTTTTTTCGGTAGAAACAGGCTTGTAGTCCATGTCAATAGGTCATTTGTAGCTATTATATTAATAGCAATTCGGCAAACTGAGGCGTGTCACGTTGCGACCGTGCGTAGAACTGGCTGAACGACTGGCAGGGCAGTGGCGCGTCCGGGAACAGATCGCTGGCGGTCGCGAGTTGCGCCATCTGCGGCAGCACCTCGCGGTAGCCCGGGAAGCGCGTGGCTTGCGCGTGCACGCCTGCAGCGGCTGACAGATCGAGCGTGCGCGCGTCACCAATGAAGACGGCGTCGGTCACCGCCGCCATGGCTTGCAGCACAAAGCGCCAGCGGCGTTCCGACCACGGCCAAGCCTGGTGCGCGGGCAGGTGAATCAGGCCGAGGCGAAACGGCCTTGCCGCGGGGGATGCTGCTGCCTCGGTCTGCGGTTGCGACAGGCTCCAGGGGTGGATCAACTGCACCCGATTCGTTGCTATAATATTAATAGCAGACAATGACCATCCGACGCGGACATCGGACATAAATGATGCCAAAACGGCACCGTGCAGCACGGGTTCGGCGACGGCGTCGTGTACGCCCGGCTCGGGGCCCACATCGCCTTGCGTCCGGGCCACGGCATCAAGCTCCTCGTAGCTGCGGTCGATGGCGCTGCCCCATGAATCCCACGCGCCCGCCGCCGCCACGGGCGCGAACTGGCGCACGTTGGCGGCGTTGAACAGGTAGGGCTTGCTGGAAAACGTGCCGGCCACCCACTGCCAGCTGAGGTGGTTGCTGGGCAGATCGCCATCAAGCAGGTGGCTGTACAGCCAGTCGGCGCCGGCGCGCCAATGCACCTTGCGCAAGTGCACCACATAGCTCGCCAGCCACATGCGCGCATGGTTGTGCAGGTAGCCGGTGGCGTACAGCACCCGCACCGCCGCGTCGATGGCTGCTACGCCAGTACGGCCCTCGCGGATATCAGCCGGCAGGGTGGTGGCGTAGCGGCCGGGCCAGGGCGCGGTGGACCGCAGGTCGTGCAGGATCGCGTCGCCGCCCGCTGCGGCGTGCGCCCAGACGTGGTGAAAGAACGCACGCCAGCCGAATTCGGCCACCAGCTTGTCGCGCCACGTCAACGGGTGACGCGCATGCACCCGCTGTGCCGCTTCGCGCAAGCTGATCACGCCGTGCGTGAGGTAGGGCGACAAGCCCGACACGGCGCCGTCGAGCGCGTTGCGGGTGCGCGCGTAAACGGCGGGCTGCAGCGCATCCAGCCGCTGCAGCGCGGCCGCGCGGCGGGGCTCGAACACCTGCAAGGGGGCAGGGGTGCCCAGCGCGTCGGGCAGGGGCATCGGTGCGGGCGGCGCTTACTTCGCTTCCGTGAGGAACTTCTCGACCTGCTGCGCGTTGATGGCGCCGGGCACACGCGAACCGTCGGCGAACAGCAGCGTTGGCGTGCCGGTGATTTTGTGCTTCTTGCCAAACTCGACGTTGCGCGCGAGCGCGGCGGCGTCGCAGCTGGCGGCCGCCGGGGCCTGGTCGCGCAGCATCCAGTCCGACCACGACTTGCCCTTGTCCTTGGCGCACCAGATGTTCTTCGATTTGTCGACCGAGTCGGGTCCGAGGATCGGGTACAGGAACATGTAGACGGTGACGTTGTTCACGCCCTGCAGGTCGCGCTCAAAACGCTTGCAGTAGCCGCAGTTCGGGTCTTCGAACACCGCTACCTTGCGCTTGCCATTGCCGCGCACCACGGTGAACGCGTCTTTCAGCGGCAGGGTGTCGAAGTCGATCGCGGTGAGTTTTTCCACGCGTTCTTCGGTCAGGTTGCGGCGCTGTTTGGTGTCGATCAGGCTGCCCTGGATCAGAAAGTTGCCCTCACCATCGGTGTACAGGATGTCCACACCGTTGACGCGCACCTCCCACAGACCGGGCATCTCGGATTTGCGTACTTCATCGATCTTTTGCAGCGCCGGGATGCGCTCGCCGAGGTTCTTGCGGATCGCGGCTTCCTGGCCCTGGGCCAGCGCGGGCAGGCTCGCCAGCAGCGTCACGGCAGCGGCCAGCGCCAGCAGTGGCCTGAGAAGCCCGCGCATGGTGCGCGGCGCTGTGCGGGGGGTCATGACATCCATTGTCTTCATCCTGTTCGTTCCGATCTTCAGCGCAGCCCCATTGCCTGCCGCGCTACCCAACTCTTCAGCGGCCCGCTGTTCGCAAAGCCGCTCATGCCCCAATTGCGCAGTTTCTGCAGCGGGCCTTCACCCGCCGCAAACAGCTGCTGCAGCCCGTCGGTTGCCAGCCCCAGGGCGACGGCGGCGGCCTTGCGCGAGCGCTCGT
The DNA here is from genome assembly GCA_031411575.1 of Betaproteobacteria bacterium. GTDB lineage: Bacteria > Pseudomonadota > Gammaproteobacteria > Burkholderiales > Burkholderiaceae_C > JANOBJ01. The sequence goes on from JANOBJ010000108.1 coordinate 7,395, forward strand.
AGCGGCGCAGCAGCCTCATGTCGGCCACGCTGCGCCAGTAGTCGCGCTGCTGCAGCACCTGCGCCAACTCAGCTGCATCGGCCAGCCCGAGGTTCAGGCCCTGGCCGGCCAGCGGGTGCACCGTGTGCGCGGCATCGCCCGCCAACGCCCATGCCTTGCCGCCGGCGCTGCCCACCCAACGGTCAACCTGCGCCAGCTGCAGCGGCCAGGCGCTGCGCTCGCTGCTCAGGTGCAGCGCCCCCGACGTGTGCTGGCTGGCTTGGCCCACGGCCTCGCCAAACGCGGCCGCATCGAGCGCCATCAACGCTTCCGCGCGCGTCTCTTCGACAGACCAGACCAGTGCCACGGAGTTCCCGTCCGCGCCGTCCAGAGGCAGCAAAGCGAGAATATTTCCCTGAGAAAACCACTGCCGCGCCGTCTGGGCGTGTGGTTTTTCACAGGTGAGCCGTGCCGCAATCGCGCGCTGCGCATACGGCGTCACCTCAAACGTGACGCCCAGCTCGGCCCGGGTGGCGCTGGCCTTGCCTTCGCACACCACGGTCAGCGTGGCGGCGGCGGGGGCCTCCAGTACGTCGATCTGCGGCTGGTAGCGGATGGCTTGCGTCAGCCCGTGCTCCAGCGCAGGCACATCGGCGATCCACGCGAGCGCGTCCACACCTTGCTCCAGTGCGTCAAAGCGCACCGCGCCGCCATCGTCACCCCACACGTCCATCGCCCGCACGGGCGTGGCGTGGGGCGCGTCCGGCCAGCAGCGCAACGACTCCAGCAGCGCGCGCGATGCGGCATTGAGCGCGTAGGCCCGCACGTCGGCGCCGGCAGGCGTTTGGCCAGTGGGCGCGACCAGGCCTACGCGCAGCGACTGGCGTGCCAGCAGCAGCGCGAGCGTGCGGCCGACCACGCCGCCGCCGCGGATGCAGACATCAAAGGGTTGCGCCATGAGAGGATTGTAGGAGGCAGGCAAAATCCTGGGCTCGGCAGGTTGTTACGCGACCCTGTGCCCGCCCCGCCCGACAATTCAGCGCCAGATCACCGCCCAATCACCGCCAGGAACCCTTGATGACCACCCCCGTGACCCCCGCCTCCGCCGACGTGTCGGCCCGCATTGCCCGCCTGTTCGTGTACCCGATCAAGTCCTGCGCCGGCGTGGAGGTGCGCGAGGCGGTGCTGACCGACACCGGTCTTGAATTCGACCGCGCCTGGATGGTGGTGGACGAAACGGGCGAATTCGTGAGCCAGCGCGAGCTGCCGCGTATGGCGCTGATCCGCCCGACCCTCAAGCACTTCGAGATGGTGCTGCGCGCACCCGGCATGCTGACGCTGCACATCACGCTGGACGCGGTGGAGCAGCCGGTCAAGGCGCGCGTCTGGGACGACGAGGTCAGCGCCTATGACATGGGCGACGTGGCCGCGCAGTGGTTCACTGATTTCCTGAAACAGGATCTGCCCGTTGGCCGTGTGCCGATGAAGCTGCGCCTGGTGCGCTTCGACCCCGACTTTCGCCGCCTCTCCAGCCTGAAGTGGACCGGCGGCGTCGAGGCGCCCAACCAGTTTTCTGATGGCTTCCCGGTGCTGGTGACCAGCGATGCTTCGGTGGTCGAACTCAATACCCGGCTGGCTGCGGCCGGCCATGCGCCGGTGACGGTCGAGCGATTCCGGCCCAACATCGTGCTGTCGGGCCTCACCGCGCATGATGAGGACCACCTCGAATGGATGCGCCTGGTCACGGCGCAAGGGCCGGTCGAGCTGCAAAACGTGAAGCCCTGCGCGCGCTGCCCCATCCCCAACATCGACCCGGCCACCGCACAATCCAGCCCGGCCGTGGCCGACGCCCTGCAGTCCTACCGGCGCGACAGCCGGCTGGACGGCGCGGTCACCTTTGGCATGAACGCCATCGTGCGCAGCGGCGTCGAGAGCGTGCTCGAAGTCGGGCAGGCGGTGGACGGCACTTACCGCTTTGGCTGAGCGCTCGGCCAGGCGCCATGGCGCGGCAATGCGCCGTGATGCGTCGAAAGGGCCTGGCCGCTAAAATCACAGGTTCCCCCTGATTTCCTGAAAGTCTCTCCATGAGTCTCAAATGCGGCATTGTCGGCCTGCCCAATGTCGGCAAGTCCACACTTTTCAACGCGCTGACCAAAGCCAGCGTCCCCGCCGAAAACTACCCGTTCTGCACCATCGACCCCAGTGTGGGCGTGGTTGAGTTGCCCGACGCACGGCTAGATGCGCTGGCCGCCATCGTCAAGCCCGAGCGCATCCTGCCGGCCGTGGTCGAGTTTGTCGACATCGCCGGGCTGGTGGCGGGCGCCAGCAAGGGCGAGGGCCTGGGCAACCAGTTTCTCGCGCATATCCGCGAGACCGACGCGATCGTCAATGTGGTGCGCTGCTTCGCCGACGACAACGTGATCCACGTGGCCGGCAAGGTCGACCCGATTTCCGACATCGAGGTGATCCAGACCGAGCTGTGCCTTGCCGACTTGGGCACCGTCGAAAAGAGCCTGCACCGCTACCAGAAGACCGCGCGTTCGGGCGACAAGGAAGCGGCCAAACTGGTGGCTATTCTTGAGCGTTGCCAGGCCGTGCTGGACCAGGGCAAGCCGGTCCGCTCGATCACCTTCAACAAGGAAGAGCAGCCGCTGGTCAAGCCGCTGTGCCTGATCACCGCCAAGCCCGCGATGTTTGTGGGCAACGTGGCCGAGGACGGCTTCGAGAACAACCCCTATCTGGACAAGTTGCGCGAGTACGCGGCGGCGCAGGGCGCACCGGTGGTGGCGATCTGCGCCAAGATCGAGGCCGAGATGGCCGACATGGGCGAGGACGACAAGAAGATGTTCCTGGCCGAGATCGGCCAGGACGAGCCGGGCCTGAACCGGCTGGTCCGATCGGCGTTCACGCTGCTCGGGCTGCAGACCTACTTCACCGCCGGGGTGAAGGAAGTGCGCGCCTGGACGGTGCCGATTGGCGCCACCGGCCCGCAGGCAGCCGGCGTGATCCACACCGATTTCGAGCGCGGCTACATCCGCGCACAGACCATCGCGTACGACGACTACATCGCCTGCAAGGGCGAGCACGGCGCCAAGGAAGCGGGCAAGATGCGCTCGGAAGGCAAGGAATACATCGTCAAGGACGGCGACGTGATGAACTTCCTGTTCAACGTCTGACAAGCGTCCGAACTCCGATTTTTTGAATCAAATCGCGCCCATGTCCGCATCGGCTGGCCATAGTTTGCTATAAATATAATAGCAAATGACTGTGCGCGAATCCTTGCGCCAAGCTCTGCGCCGCGGTGAGCGCTACGGCGTGAACTGCCCCGGAAACACCCCGATCAGCGCCGCCGTCATCAGCGTGTAGCGCAAGAATTTGCCGATCGCCATGTAGAACAGGCACGGCCAGAACGGCAGCTTGAGCCAGCCGGCGACCGCGCAGAGCGGGTCGCCGATGGCCGGCAGCCAGGCCAGCAGGCAGGCCTTGGGGCCGAGCTTTTCGAGCCAGTCGAGCGCCTTCACGTGGGTGGTGGAGTGGCGGTACTTGTCCACCACCTTGTGCGCGCCATAGCCCATCCACCAGTCGAGAGCACCGCCGAGCGTGTTGCCGGCCGTGGCCACCAGGATGGCGGGCCAGAACAACTCGGGGTTGAGCTTGACCAGACCGAACACCACTGGCTCGGACCCGAGTGGCAGCAGCGTGGCTGAAATGAAGGCCACCACGAACACGGTGCTGAGCCCGAATTCTGGCAGCGCCAGCAGCGTGAGCAGGTGATCGAGCCAGGCTTGCATGAGTCGCGCAGTGTAGCGGTGTGCAGTGCAACATGAGATTTCAATTGCTGAAATTTTGAGCAGCTACAATCGTGCCTCTTTTTTCGGCATTTCGTCTTTCACGTTCCGCATGAACATCGGCCACTTTTCTTTGGCGAACAACCTGTTCGCTGCCCCGATGGCGGGCGTGACCGACCGGCCGTTCCGCCAGTTGTGCAAGTCGCTGGGCGCGGGCTACGCGGTGAGCGAGATGGTGACGTCGCGGCGCGACCTGTGGCACACCCTCAAGACCTCGCGCCGTGCCAACCACGACGGCGAGCCAGGCCCCATTGCGGTGCAGATCGCTGGCACCGACGCGGCCATGATGGCCGAGGCCGCGGCCTACAACATCGACCGTGGCGCACAGATCATTGACATCAACATGGGCTGCCCGGCCAAGAAGGTGTGCAACAAGTGGGCCGGCTCGGCGCTGATGCAGGACGAGCCGCTGGCGCTGGCCATCGTGGAAGCTGTGGTGGCGGCCTGTGCGCCGCACCGCGTGCCGGTGACGCTCAAGATGCGCACCGGCTGGCGCCAGGCCGACAAGAATGCCGTGGTGCTGGCACGTGCCGCGGAGCGCGCGGGCGTGCAGATGATCACGGTGCACGGCCGCACGCGCGAGCAGGGCTACGGCGGCCAGGCCGAGTACGAGACGATTGCCGCGGTCAAGGCCGCGGTGCAGGTGCCGGTGGTGGCCAACGGCGACATCACCTCGCCCGAGAAGGCGCGCGATGTGCTGGCAAAGACCGGCGCCGACGCGGTCATGATTGGCCGGGCCGCGCAGGGTCGGCCGTGGATCTTCCGCGAGATCGCACACTTTCTGGCGACCGGCACGCACCTTGCTCCACCGCTGGTGGCCGAGGTCAGGCGCTTGCTGCTCGATCATCTGGTGGACCACTATGCGCTGTACGGCGAGTTCACGGGTGTGCGCAGTGCGCGCAAGCACATCGGCTGGTACGTGAAGGCATTGCCGGGCGGCGAGGCGTTTCGCGCGCGCATGAACACCATCGAAGACAGCCAGGCGCAGCACGCCGCCGTGGCCGATTACTTCGATGCCATGGCCGGGCAAATGGACCGCATGCCGAAGGGCGGCGCAGAACAAGACGAAGCATCAATGGAATTGGCGGCATGAGCAAGAAACAGATTGAAGATTGCGTGCGCACCAGCCTGGAAGGCTATTTCCGGGACCTGCGTGGCACCGAGCCCGACCGCATGTACGAGATGCTGGTCAAGGTGGTTGAAAAACCGCTGCTCGAAGTGGTGATGAACCAGGCTGACCACAACCAGTCCCGCGCGGCCGAATGGCTGGGACTGAACCGCAATACGCTGCGCAAGAAGCTCGTCGAACACAAAATCCTCAAGTGACGCACAACGTCACCATTTCATGAACGCACTGATTTCCGTCTCGGACAAAACCGGCATTGTTGACTTCGCCCGCGCGCTGCACGCGCTGGGCACCCGGCTGCTCTCCACCGGTGGCACCGCCAAACTGCTGGCCGACCAGGGCCTGCCCGTCACCGAGGTGGCCGAGTTCACCGGGTTCCCCGAGATGCTGGACGGGCGCGTCAAGACGCTGCACCCCAAGGTGCATGGCGGCCTGCTGGCCCGGCGCGACCTGCCCGAGCACATGGCGGCGCTCAAGGCCCACGGCATCGACACCATCGACCTGCTGATCGTCAACCTGTATCCGTTTGAGGCGACGGTCGCCAAGGCCGGCTGCACGCTCGAAGACGCGATTGAGAACATCGACATCGGCGGCCCCGCCATGGTGCGCAGCGCTGCCAAGAACTGGAAGGACGTGGGCGTGCTGACCGACGCGTCGCAGTACGCGCAGGTGCTGCACGAGTTGCAAACGGCTGGCAAGCTGGCCAACGCGACGAAGTTTGCGCTGTCGGTAGCGGCGTTCAACCGCATCAGCCAGTACGACGGCGCCATCAGCGACTACCTGTCAAGCATCCAGCCCGACGGCAGCCACGCGCTGTTTCCGGGCCAGGCCAACGGCCGCTTCGTGAAGCAGCAAGACCAGCGATACGGCGAGAACCCGCACCAGCAGGCCGCCTTCTACCGCGACCTGTATCCCGCGCCCGGTTCGCTGGTGACGGCCAAGCAGTTGCAGGGCAAGGAGCTGTCGTACAACAACATCGCCGACGCCGATGCGGCGTGGGAGTGCGTCAAGAGTTTCACCGAGCCCGCATGCGTGATCGTGAAGCACGCCAACCCGTGCGGCGTGGCGGTGGGCGCCGATGCGCACGAGGCCTACAGCAAGGCGTTCAAGACCGATCCGACCTCTGCGTTCGGCGGCATCATCGCTCTGAACCGCCCGCTGGATGGGGCTGGCGCGCTACAAATTTCGAAGCAGTTTGTCGAAGTGCTGATGGCGCCGGGCTACAGCGTCGAGGCACTGGAAGTGTTCAAGGCCAAGGCCAATGTGCGCGTGCTGGAGATCGCACTGCCTCCGGGCGGAAACACCGACTGGGACAACGGCCGCAACGCCGTGGACGTCAAGCGCATCGGCTCGGGCCTGTTGATGCAGACTGCCGACAACCATGAACTCACGCTGGCCGACCTGAAAGTGGTCAGCAAAGTGCAGCCCACGCCTGCTCAGCTGCAGGACCTGCTGTTCGCCTGGAAAGTGGCCAAGTACGTCAAGTCCAACGCCATCGTGTTCTGCGCGGGCGGCATGACGATGGGCGTCGGCGCGGGCCAGATGAGCCGGCTTGATTCAGCCCGCATTGCGAGCATCAAGGCGCAGCACGCCCAGTTGTCCCTCAAGGGCACGGCGGTGGCGAGTGACGCGTTTTTTCCGTTCCGCGACGGCCTCGATGTGGTGGTGGACGCAGGCGCCACGAGCGTGATCCAGCCCGGCGGCTCGATGCGCGACCAAGAAGTGATTGACGCGGCGAACGAGCGCGGCGTGGCGATGGTGTTCACGGGCGTGCGGCATTTCAGGCACTGACCCCCCGAAGCGGTCTGCGGCCGCCTCCCCCCTTTCAGGGTGGCGCCACTGGCGGCCCGGCACAGCCGGTTCTGCGGTTGCCTGCGAACAAAGACACCTCGCGCGCTGCGATAGCGTCAGTCTGCCATTTTCTAGTCAAATGTGCCGGTGGTCCGCATCCAATGGCCATAGTTTGCTATTATTTTAATAGCGTCCTGAATACATCCCGAGCAGCCGCCACGGTGGCGTCGATGTCGGGAGCCGTGTGCGCTGCGCTCACAAAACCAGCCTCGTACAGCGCCGGCGCGATGTACACGCCGCGGTCCAGCAGGCCGTGGAACAGCGTGTTGAAACGCGGGCTGTCGGTCTTCATCACCTGGCCGTAGTTCTGCGGCAAGGTGTCCAGGAGGAAGAAGCCGAACATGCCGCCTTCACTGTCGCCGCAAAACGGCACGCCTTCGGCCGCTGCGGCCGCAGCCAGGCCGCTGACCAGCGAGCGCGTGGTGCGCGACAGGTCGTCGAAAAAGCCGGGTTTTGAAATCTCGCGCAGCGTGGCCAGCCCGCACGCGGTGGCGACCGGGTTGCCGCTGAGCGTGCCGGCCTGGTACACCGGGCCGAGCGGCGCGAGTTGCTCCATCACCGCGCGCTTGGCGCCAAAGGCTGCCAGCGGCATGCCGCCACCGATCACCTTGCCCAT
>JANOBJ010000109.1:0-38925 GCA_031411575.1 Betaproteobacteria bacterium
GCCACGTCATACCAGTCATGCGACACCGCCTGGATCAGTTCCCGGGCCGACATGGCGGGCTCGCCCGACACGTTCCATCCGGCCCGCCGGAAGAACTCGGCGACCATGAACACGCCCAGGGTGTGTTGCGACCCAGGCGCCGGTGCCAGGAGGGCGCTGCGCGATCCCGGCTGGTGATCGGTTTCGCGCCGGAATGACGGGCTCAGCTCGTACATCACCTGCTGCATCCGCCACAAGCCGATGGTCACCTCGGTAAAGTCACGTTCATCGGCCTCCCACAGGGCACCCAGGCGCCGTGCGGCGGGCGTCAGCAAGTCCAGGTAGATTTCCTCCAGGGTAAGGCCTTCGTCACGCAGCGCGACCACGTAGGCCAGCGACGCACTCGCGTCCTGCACCAGACACAGGTTGGAAAACTCTTCAATTTCGTCCGGTGTCGGCCCGGTCCGCAGGCTTGACCGCTGCGGGCCCGCATGCGGCTGGGTGCGGTGCGCGAGCATCAGGCGCGGAATGATTTCGGCCTCAATCGTGTCCAGCAGCCAGGCCGTCCGCTCGCCCGAACCGCTCTCATACGGCTCGGGAGCCGGCCCGGCTCCCCTGCCGTCCGTGTCATCGAGACGCGGTCTGCCGTCTCCCTTGGGAAGGTCTTGTCTGCCGCCGTACTGCGTCGTTCTGTCCATGTCGTCTCTCCTGCCAGGCACTGGGTGCTGGCAGTGCACCTTCTGGCTGTGCACTTTTTGGCTATAAGCGGAAGCTCCTGCGGTCATGTTGCACCTTTCCTCTGGTGTGCAAACAACACGAGCCTTCCCCCGAATCGTCCAGTACGGCGTTGACGATCCCGCTGGCGTTGTACTGCCGTTGAATCAGACTGTCAAAGATTTAATTCAAGGATGGTGTAAAGCCTTTATGTTGTCAAGTTTAGTTTACGTAACGATTAGTTGACATAAATTGAAGTGGCACATAAAGTGGGGCCATGTCCGGTCAAGCACCCTCGCTTTCAGCGCACACCAACGGCGGTTCGCCGCGCCGTCGCCAGCCGCTGTACACCCCTGAAGAACGCATCCGCCGGGACGCATCGCCCTGGACCACGGTGCAAGGCGTGCTGGCGCCGTTCCAGTTCGTGGTGTTCGCGGTCAGCTGCTTTTTCGTGATCCGGTACCTGGTCACCGGCGAGGGCCAGACGATTGCGCTGTACTCGGTCGTCTTCAAGACGCTGGTGCTCTACGCGATCATGGTCACGGGCAGCATCTGGGAGCAGGTGGTCTTCGGCAAGTACCTGTTTGCGCGCGCTTTCTTCTGGGAAGACGTTTTCAGCATGCTGGTGCTGGCGCTGCACACCCTGTACCTCGCGGCCTGGGCGACTGGTTCGCTCGGTCCGCAAGCACTGATGCAGCTCGCACTGGCGGCCTATGCCACCTACGTGATCAACGCCGCGCAGTTTGTCGTCAAGCTGCGCATGGCCCGGCTGGACCAGGCGCAACGCGAAGCGCCCGGCACCGACAAGGGGATCGCCGCATGAGCCCAGTGATTCCACTCAAGCTGGTTGACAGCCAAGGCGGGTGCGCGGACGCGCCCGTGCTGCGCGAGCGCGGCCAGCGAGAGGTATTTTGCGGACTCACCGGGATCATCTGGCTGCACAGGAAGATTCAGGACGCGTTCTTCCTGGTCGTCGGCTCCCGCACCTGCGCCCACCTGATTCAGTCTGCAGCGGGGGTGATGATCTTTGCCGAACCGCGGTTTGCCACCGCCATCATTGACGAGCGCGACCTGGCTGGCCTTGCCGACGCCAACGCGGAGCTGGACCGCGTGGTCACGCGGTTGCTGGAGCGCCGCCCGGAAATCAAGACCCTGTTTCTGGTCGGTTCGTGCCCGTCCGAGGTGATCAAGCTTGATCTGTCACGTGCGGCGTCCCGCCTGTCGCAGCAGTACTCGCCCAGGGTGCGCGTGCTCAACTATTCGGGCAGCGGCATTGAGACCACGTTCACGCAGGGAGAAGACGCCTGCCTGGCGGCGCTGGTACCGGCGATGCCCGCAATCACCAGCCAGCCGCCCGCGTCGCTGGTGGTGGTGGGCGCACTGCCCGATGTGGTGGAAGACCAGTTCTCCCGCCTGTTTCAGCAAATGGGCGTCGAAGGCGTTGCGTTCTTTCCCCCGCGCAAATCGTCCGGCCTGCCCAGCATCGGACCTGACACCCGGTTCATCCTGGCGCAGCCATTTCTGGCGGACACGGCAAAGGCACTGGAAGCGCGTGGCGCTGTCCGGCTGGCCGCCCCGTTTCCGCTGGGTCTGGAAGGGACGACACAGTGGCTGCAGGCGATAGCCACCAGCTTCGATGTGAATCCGGCGACGTTCGACGAGGTCACGGCCGCCGGGCGCAAGCGCGCCGCCACCGCGACCGCGCGCTTGCGCCCGCAGCTTGAAGGCAAGCGCATCTTCTTCTTTCCGGATTCTCAGCTGGAAATTCCGATTGCGCGCTTCCTCGCCCGCGAGTTGGGCATGGAGCTGGTGGAAGTCGGAACACCCTATCTGCACCGGCAGCACCTGGCAGAAGAGCTGCAGCTGCTGCCGGCGGGCACGGTGCTGTCAGAAGGGCAGCATGTCGAACGGCAGCTGGACCGGTGCCGCGCGGCGCGACCCGACATCGTGGTCTGCGGTCTTGGCCTGGCCAACCCGCTGGAGGCCGAGGGCCTCACCACCAAGTGGGCCATCGAGCTGGTGTTCACGCCCATCCACGGATATGAGCAGGCCGGCGATCTGGCCGAACTGTTTGCCAGGCCGCTAATGCGCCGGCTGAAGCTGGCGGCCTGACCATGCAACTCACCCTCTGGACCTACGAAGGACCGCCGCACGTCGGTGCCATGCGCATTGCGACGGCCATGAAGGACGTGCACTACGTGCTGCATGCCCCGCAAGGCGACACCTACGCCGACCTTCTGTTCACGATGATCGAGCGGCTGCCCAGGCGCCCGCCGGTTACTTACACCACCTTTCAAGCGCGCGACCTGGGCGGCGACACTGCTGAGCTTTTCAAGACCGCAGCACGCGAAGCCTACGAGCGGTTCAGTCCGAAGGCAATGATGGTGGGCGCCTCGTGTACCGCCGAACTGATCCAGGACGACCCGGGTGGCCTGTGCAAGGCGCTTGACCTGCCGATCCCGGTGGTGGCGCTGGAGTTGCCTTCCTACCAGCGCAAGGAAAACTGGGGCGCGTCAGAAACGTTCTATCAGATGGTGCGGGCGCTGGCCGGGCCGAGCGTGCCAGCCCCTGGCACCGCCAAGCCCGGCCGTGCACCAGGCCAGAAACCCCGGTGCAACATCCTTGGCCCGACCGCACTTGGGTTCCGCCACCGTGACGATCTGCGCGAGATCCGGGGCCTGGTTGAGTCGATGGGTATCGACGTCAATGTGGTGGCCCCGCTTGACGCCACGCCTGCCGATATTGCAAGGTTGGCCGACGCTGACTTTAACGTCGTGCTCTACCCCGAGATTGCCGCGCTGACCGCCACTTGGCTGACGCGGAGCTTCGGGCAACCCGCCACCAAGACAGTTCCGATCGGTGCCGGCGCCACCCGCGATTTCATCCGCGAAGTGGCTCAACTGGCGGGCATCGACCCGGCCGATGCACTGGACAACGCGCAGTCACGCTCGCCCTGGTATTCGCGCTCGGTGGACTCGACTTACCTGACCGGAAAACGCGTGTTTGTGTTCGGCGATGCGACGCACGCCGTGGCAGCCGCTCGTGTGGCGACACAGGAGTTTGGTTTCACGGTGGTCGGCCTCGGCACCTACAGCCGCGAGTTCGCGCGCGAGGTGCGCGAGGCGGCCAAACTGTATGGCGTCGAGCCGCTGATCAGTGACGACTATCTGGAGATTGAAGCCAGGATCACGGAACTCCAGCCCGAGCTCGTGCTGGGCACGCAGATGGAGCGGCACATTGCCAAGCGCGTGGGAGTTCCCTGCGCAGTCATTTCCGCACCCGTGCATGTGCAGGATTTCCCGGCGCGCTACTCACCGCAGATGGGCTTTGAGGGTGCGAACGTGCTGTTTGACACCTGGGTTCACCCGCTGATGATGGGCCTGGAAGAACACTTGATCGGCATGTTCCGCGGCGATTTCGAGTTTCATGAAGACGCGGCGCCGTCACACCTCGGCGGACATGCCGGCATCCCTTCGATCCAACCGACCGCGATTGAGCCTGTCGTCCTGATCGAAGTCCCTGCTGACGTGGCCGTGTCAGTGCCAGTGCCAGTGTCAGGCTCGCCGATGCCATCAAACAACAACGGGGAAAGTTCACAGGCCGCGACCCCGGCCATGTGGGCCACTGATGCGGAAAAGGAGCTTCGAAAGATTCCCTTTTTCGTACGCGGCAAAGCACGCCGCAACACCGAGCGATACGCACAAGACCATAGCGTACCGGTGATCACTATCGAGACACTCTATGACGCCAAAGCGCACTTCAGCCGCTGATGGAGCAGAAGCCAAGCCGGTGAGCGTGCACCCCGCCATGCGCGTGGTGATCGTCACGATGGACAGCCACCTGGCGAGCGCCGCCGAGCGCGCCAATCGCACCCTGGTGCGCGCCATGCCCGGTCTGAAGCTGGTGGTGCACGCCGCCGCTGAATGGGGTGAAGATTCTTCTGCGGTGGAGCGCTGCAAGAACGACATCGCCTATGGCGACATCGTGATCGCGACGATGCTGTTCATGGAAGACCACTTCCTTCCGGTCTTGCCGGCATTGAAGGCGCGCCGCGACCATTGCGATGCGATGGTATGCGCCATGTCGGCGTCCGAGGTGATGAAGCTCACCCGCATGGGCAAGTTCAGCATGGACGCGCCGGCGAGCGGTCCGATGGCTTTCCTCAAACGCCTGCGCGGCAAACCAGAAACAACGGGCAATGCGGCCGGCGTAAAGGCTACCGCCGGCGCGCAGCAGATGAAAATGCTGCGCCGGTTGCCGAAGATCCTGCGCTTCATTCCCGGCACTGCGCAGGATGTCCGGGCGTATTTTCTGACGTTGCAGTACTGGCTTGCGGGTTCCGAGGCCAATGTCGCCAACATGGTGCAGTTCCTGGTTGACCGCTATGCAGACGGTCCACGCAAGGCGTTGCGTGGCATCACCAAGCCGCAGGCACCGGTCGAATACCCGGACGTTGGTGTCTATCACCCACGGATGGCAGCTCGGATGTCGACGCAGGCTTCGGATTTGCCGAGCGTGGCCACCACCGGCAAGCGCGGGACGGTGGGGCTGCTGCTAATGCGCTCGTACCTGCTTGCAGGCAACACCGACCACTATGACGGTGTGATCACGGCCATCGAGGCGCGCGGCCTTCGCGTGGTACCGGCCTTCGCCACCGGCCTCGATTCGCGCCCTGCGATTGAGGCGTTTTTTCTCGACGCCGGCAGACCGACCATTGATGCAGTTGTTTCGTTGACCGGCTTTTCGCTCGTCGGAGGCCCGGCTTACAACGATGCCAAGGCCGCCGAAGACATTCTGGCCAAGCTTGACGTGCCTTATCTGGCCGTCACGCCCGTCGAGTTCCAGACGCTTGATGAATGGGGTGGCTCACCACGAGGGCTGTTGCCGGTTGAAGCGACGATGATGGTCGCGATTCCCGAACTCGACGGCGCGACCGGTTCGATGGTGTTCGGCGGCCGCGGCAGCGCGGAGCACATCGCCTGCACGGGCTGTGCCCACGCCTGCACCTTCAAGAACGTGGCCGACTCGCATGACATGCACAGCTGCATTGAGCGGGCGGACCTGCTCGCCGCCCGCGTCGGCAAGCTTGTCGATCTGCGCCGATCACAGCGCTCTGAACGCAAGGTTGCTGCGGTTGTCTTCAATTTCCCGCCGAACGCCGGCAATACGGGCACAGCTGCTTTCCTTTCGGTGTTCGAGTCGCTCTTCAACACCATGAAAGCGATGAAGCGCGAGGGCTATACCGTAGACATGCCAAAGAGTGTCGATGAGTTGCGGGAACGCATCATCAACGGCAACGCTCAACGCTTCGGCGCCCAGGCCAATGTACACACGCGCATCACGGCTGACGACCACGTTCGGCGCGAGAAGCACTTGAAGGAAATCGAGGCCCAATGGGGCCCGGCGCCTGGAAAACAGCAGAGCGACGGCAGCTGCATCTTCGTGTTTGGCGAACGCTTCGGCAACGTCTTCGTCGGTGTGCAACCCGCCTTCGGCTATGAAGGCGACCCGATGCGCCTGCTGTTCGAAAAGGGTTTCGCGCCGACACATGCGTTCTCGGCGTTCTACCGCTGGCTTCGTGAAGACTTTGGGGCGCATGCGGTGCTGCACTTTGGAACGCACGGCGCACTCGAATTCATGCCGGGCAAACAGAACGGCATGTCATCGGCTTGCTGGCCCGACCGGCTGATCGGTGACCTGCCGAACCTGTACCTCTACGCGTCGAACAACCCCTCCGAGGGCACGATCGCAAAGCGCCGCGCGGCGGCAACCTTGATCAGCTATCTGACCCCCCCAGTTGCGCAAGCCGGGCTCTACAAAGGCCTCGTGGACTTGAAGGCGCTACTTGAGCGCTACCGCGGTCTGGAGCCGGATGCCGCCCATGAAGCCGCCGAACTCGCGACGATGATCCAGGCGCAGGCCGCCGAACTCGAGCTTGCGGTCTTGGAGCCGCAGTGGGGCTCCGAGTCGCCACAACGCATTGCCGCGCTGAACGACGCCGTGCTGGAACTCGAATACACACTGATTCCCCACGGTTTGCATGTTGTCGGCCAGGCGCCCACGCCACCGCAGCGCGTCGACCTGCTGCTCTCTTTGGCTGAAGCCTCGCACGGCGCCCGACCTTCCCGCACCGCGATAGAGGCGATCGTCTCCGGGCACGCCCCGCAAGAGGCGCTGGCAATGTCGCAAACTGAAGCCGATGCATCGACCATCGCACTGCTCCAGGAACTGGCCGCCGCCGATGCGCTCATGGCTGAAGACCACGAGATCGACGGAATTCTGCACGCCCTGGACGGCAAGTTCTTGCGCCCTGCCCCCGGTGGTGACCTGCTCCGCACGCCTGCCATCCTGCCGACCGGGCGCAACTTGCATGGCTTCGACCCCTTTCGCATCCCAAGCGCCTATGCCGTTCAAGACGGTGCGAGGCAGGCCAAACGGCTGCTGGCGCGGCACATGGCCGATGGCCATGCATTCCCTGAATCGATTGCACTCGTGCTCTGGGGGACTGACAACCTGAAGAGCGAAGGCGGGCCGATCGGTCAGGCTCTTGCGCTGATGGGCGCAAAGCCAAGGTTCGACAGTTATGGGCGCCTCGCCGGCGCGCAACTGATGACGCTGGCCGAGCTGGGCCGCCCACGCGTGGACGTGATCATCACCCTGTCGGGCATCTTCCGTGACCTGCTGCCTTTGCAGATCAAGCTGCTTGCCGAGGCGGCCTTCATGTCTGCAAGTGCCGATGAGCCTTTGGATCAGAACTTCATCCGCAAGCACGCGCTGGCCTATCAGGCCGAACACGGCGGCGATCTGGAAACCGCCTCGTTGCGCGTGTTCGGCAATGCCGAAGGCGCCTACGGATCGAACGTCGGTAATCTGGTCGACAGCAGCCGCTGGGACGACGCCGACCAGCTCGCAGAGACCTATACCCGCCGAAAAGGCTTTGCCTACGGACGGGCCGGCCGGCCAGCACAGCAGTCCAGGCTGCTTCAGAGCGTGCTGTCCGGGGTTGAACTCGCCTACCAAAATCTTGATTCAGTAGAGCTTGGCGTCACCACCATCGACACCTATTTCGACACGCTGGGCGGCATCAGTCGCGCCGTAAAACGAGCCAAAGGAAAAGACGCCGACATCGCCCCGGTCTACATCGGCGACCAAACGCGCGACGCCAATGGTGGCGGCACGGTGCGCACGCTGACCGAGCAGGTGGCACTGGAAACCCGTACGCGCATGCTGAACCCCAAGTGGTACGAAGGCATGCTTGAGCATGGCTACGAAGGTGTGAGACAAATCGAGGTGCATGTGACCAACACCATGGGCTGGTCGGCCACAACCGGTCAGGTGCAGCCGTGGGTCTATCAGCAGCTCAGCGAGACTTTCATGCTTGACCCGACGATGCGTGAGCGTCTGGCCAAACTCAATCCTACGGCTTCGGCGCGGGTAGCAAACCGGTTGCTTGAAGCCTCTGACCGAAAGTTCTGGAAGCCCGATGCGAATGTGCTGGATGCGCTGCGCCGTGCCGGAGAAGAGCTGGAAGACCGGCTTGAAGGTGTGTTTACCGAAACCCGCGAAGGAGCTCCAGCATGAGCACGACCACTGTCCCGTTTCCTGACATCAAAAATCCTGGCGTTCGCAAGAATCTTCGCCTGGATGGCGAGGGCAGCGTCCAGGTAGAACTGGATCCGAAACTGAAGATTGGCAACGCCAAGGTATTTGCCATTTACGGCAAAGGCGGCATCGGCAAGAGCACGACGTCGAGCAACCTCTCCGCCGCATTCTCCAAGATGGGCAAGCGCGTGCTGCAGATCGGCTGCGACCCGAAGCACGACTCGACCTTCACGCTCACGAAAAAGATGCTTCCGACGGTGATCGACGTGCTGGAGACAGTCGACTTTCACGCCGAGGAGTTGCGTGTCGAGGATTTTGTGTTTGAAGGCTACAACGGCGTGATGTGCGTCGAAGCTGGCGGCCCGCCCGCCGGGACGGGTTGCGGTGGCTACGTGGTCGGCCAGACCGTCAAGCTCTTGAAGGAACATCACCTGCTGGAAGATACCGACGTGGTGATCTTTGACGTGCTCGGCGATGTGGTCTGCGGCGGGTTTGCAGCTCCCTTGCAGCATGCTGATAGAGCGCTCATCGTGACCGCCAATGATTTTGATTCTATTTTCGCGATGAACCGCATCGTGCAGGCAATCGGTGCCAAGGCGAAGAACTACAACGTGCGTCTGGGAGGCGTCATCGCCAATCGCAGTGCTGCGACGGACCAGATCGACAAGTACAACGACCGGATAGGCTTGAAACTGGCCGCGCATTTCCCGGACCTCGACGTGATCCGTCGCAGTCGGCTGAAAAAATCCACCCTGTTTGAGATGGAGTACTCGCCGGAGCTCGAGGCTGTCCAGAAGGAGTACATGAGTCTGGCTGCCTCGCTGTGGCTGGGCACGGAACCTCTGAACGCAGTGCCCATGAAGGACCGCGACATCTTTGACCTGCTTGGTTTCGATTGAAGGCATTGCATCATGCGAACCGCAACATACGAACAACGCCGCAGTCAGATCGAGACTTACTTCGATCGAACTGCGATGAAGGCGTGGGAACAGCTCACGTCGACGGCACCGGTTGGTCGAATCCGCGCGACGGTGCGCGCGGGCCGAGACCGGATGCGCCAGACGCTGCTCGACCTGCTGCCTGAGGATCTGCGCGGCGCCCGTATTCTGGATGCCGGGTGTGGTACCGGGGCGCTGGCACTGGAGGCCGCGCGTCGCGGCGCCTCAGTGGTGGCGATTGATCTTTCCCCCGCACTTGTTGATGTTGCACGCCGCCGTGTTGGCGAAATGGCGCTCACGTTGCCACAAGGCGGTCAGATTGACTTTCGCAGTGGCGACATGGTAGACGCCGCATTGGGCAAGTTTGATCATGTGGTGGCGATGGATTCGCTTATTCATTACACCGGTCGGGATGCCGTGCGTGTTCTGGAGAGCTGGTCCCGGCGCACCACTGGCTCCATGTTGTTTACCTACGCGCCGAGCAACCCGGTGCTGGCCACCCTGCACGCTGTGGGGCGCTTGTTTCCGCGTGGAAACCGCGCGCCATGGATCGAGCCGATGGCGGAAAAGTCTCTGACCCGACTGCTCGAGGCCAACGACGGGCTGCCGCAGTGGCGGGTTGGTGCCACTCAGCGGGTGAGCAGCGGCTTCTATACCTCTCAGGCGATGGAGCTGTGCCGTAAATGAAATCCTGCCGGCCACCTGTGTGCTTCGACATTGAGCGCTCGCTGACAGCACTTGAGGTTTGCCCATGAAGATTCCGCTGTGGCGCATCAATTGGGCAACGGTGGCCACACGTTGGCTACCATTTGCCGACGCCGCTTCGGCTGAACTGCCGCTGCATCGTTTGTTGCGCTTGGCGCTGTTTCAGGTCAGCGTTGGCATCGCGACGTCACTGATGGTGGGTACGCTGAACCGGGTGATGATCGTTGAATTGGGAGTAAGCGCAGGGCTGGTCGCGCTGATGGTTGGGCTGCCACTCCTCGTGGCGCCGTTGCGGGCACTGATTGGTTTTCGCTCGGATACCCACCGTTCGTTTCTGGGTTGGAAGCGCGTGCCCTTCATGTGGATCGGCGGCCTGATGCAGTTTGGCGGCCTTGCCATCATGCCGTTCGCGGTGCTGCTGCTGAGCGGAGAAACCAGCCTGCAGCTGTGGACCGGGCGCGTTGCCGCTGCGGTGGCGTTTCTGCTGGTGGGGGCTGGCCTCCAAACTACGCAAACCGCCGGTTTGGCGCTCGCAACTGACTTGTCTCCTCCGGCTGCTCGAGCGCGCGTCGTGTCGTTGATGTACGTCATGCTTCTGCTGGGCATGGTGGGCTCGGGCGTGGTCTTTGGGTGGCTGCTCGCCGACTTCACGCCAACCCGGCTCGTGCAGGTTGTACAAGGATCAGCCGTCGTCACCGTGATCCTCAATCTGGTTGCGCTGTGGAAGCAAGAGCCTCGCAACAGCCTGCGGGGCCGCGAGTCCGTGCAGTCTGTCGGCTTCGCCATCACCTGGCAACGTTTTGCAGGTCAAGGCAAGGTGCTGCGTCTGCTGGTGGCAGTAGGACTGGGTACTGCCGCCTTCAACATGCAAGACATCATTTTGGAGCCCTATGGTGGCGAGGTACTCGGGTTGTCAGTATCAGCGACTTCCGCTCTCACGGCACTGATGGCGCTGGGTGCACTGATTGCCTTTGCCGTAGCGGCGCGCACGCTGGGTCGCGGTGGCGAACCGCACCGCGTTGCCGCGTATGGCGCATTGGCGGGTTTGGTGGCATTCAGCGCCGTCGTGTTTGCTGAACCGCTCGAATCGGTCAATCTGTTCCGGTTCGGTGTGGTGCTGATTGGTTTTGGTGGTGGCCTGTTTTCCGTCGGCACACTGACGGCAGCGATGGGCCTGGAAAACGGCGGCTTCAACGGCCTCGCGATGGGCGCTTGGGGCGCCGTCCAGGCAACCTGCGCAGGCGTGGCTATTTCGATGGGCGGCGTGCTCCGGGATCTGGTGAGTTCTCTCGCCACCTCCGGCGCTCTGGGTGAAGCATTGGCCAATCCCGCCACAGGGTACAGCGCCGTGTACCACCTGGAACTCGCGTTGCTATTCGCCACGTTGATTGCCATCGGGCCGCTGGTGCGCTATTCGCGACCCCACCAGCGGCAACAGTCCAAGTTCGGTTTGGCCGAATTTCCAAGCTAGTCATTACCTGATCCCGACAACCTGAGGAGAAAACCACATGGGTACCGGAAGCATCACATCGTATGTCGATGTAGCACAACTTGTGCTGTATCTTTTCTGGGTCTTTTTTGCCGGCTTGATTTACTACCTCATCCGGGAAGGCCATCGTGAGGGCTATCCAATGGACAGCGATCGCGGTGTCATTGAGGGCTGGCCACGTGCTCCCGAGCCCAAGACCTACAAGTTAGCGGATGGGAGTGAAGTTCATGTCCCGCGGGACGAGCCCGTGTCGCCGCCGATAAACGCGGTGCCGTCGTCTGGCTGGACGGGCGCGCCTCTGGATCCCGTGGGGAACCCGCTGCTAGCCGGGGTTGGGCCAGGTGCTTGGGTGGCGCGACGTGACGTACCCGACCACGGTCCCGACGGAAGCCCGAAGATTGTGCCGCTGCGCACACTGCCCGACTACGGCGTTTCGGACAAGGACCCCGATCCTCGTGGCCACCCCGTTTACGGTGGCGACGGAGAAATGGCGGGTACCGTGAGCGACCTTTGGGTCGACACCGGTGAAATGCTGTTCCGATACATCGAGGTGAAGCCCAGTGGTGCAACTGGCTCGGTGCTGCTGCCAATGACTTTTGCGAGGATCCGCAAAGACGGCGTGGAGGTTCACGCGATCCTCGCGAGTCAATTCTCTGGTGTGCCCAACACGCGTCACCCGGATCAAGTCACCATGCTTGAGGAAGAAAAGATTCAAGCGTACTACGGGGCGGGTCTACTCTACGCCGAGCCCGGACGGTCGGAGCCTTTGGTATGAGCGGCAATCGACCTCAGCGCGAACATGAGTTTGAGCCGCAGTACGGCTTGCCTGAACTTCTGCCCGCGGGTGAACGCATTTTGTGGCAAGGTGCTCCAGACTGGCGAACGCTTGCCATAGAGGTTTTCCACACACGCAAACTGGCCATTTATTTTCTGCTCATGATCGGGTTTCGTGCCGTCAACGTACTGGGTGACGGGGGGACTGCTACCGCCGCGTTGCAATCGGCGGCGCTGCTTACGCCGATTTTTGGCGTTGCCCTGCTACTGCTGGCTGGGCTCGCCTGGCTCACCGCAACAACAACGGCATACACCATCACCAATCAGCGCGTGGTCATGCGTGTAGGCATTGTGCTGTCACTCACCTATAACTTGCCATTCAAATGTATCGAAGGCGCCGATCTGCGCTTGTCTAAACGCGGAGTCGGCGACCTCCCCATCCAGCTCGCACGCGGTGACCGGATTGCTTACCTGCACCTCTGGCCCCACGCACGACCGTGGCACCTACAGCATCCACAGCCGTCGCTGCGGTGCGTGCGAGACGTAACTTCAGTCGCTCAAGTCTTCAGTCAGGCGTGGGCCGACTTTCGCCGTGTGGAAGTCCCGCAGGTAGCGCTGGCGAGTTCGCCCATCGTCCTTAGGGCCGCCGCCCTGACCAGTCAGAGAATGCCCTCTGGTAGACCCAGCCCAGCAACAGCTGGCCAGTGAAAGCAGCAATGAACACGTTGAAGCCAACGCCGGAAACGCTCCCTCGTTTTGCCGTGGTGACCTGTGCTGCGATGGTGCTCGCCACACTGTTGGCCGTCAGTTTCGCGCGGTTCACCAGCACCTCAGCGCACGTTCCCGATGCCGAGTCGATTGCACTGCGTGCACTGCGTTTTGAAGACCGCCCCGATGGCGGCATCTCGGTAATCGATGGCAAACAAGGCTTCGTTGTGGAAACGGTTCACGGCGAGCAAGGCTTCATGCGTGGTGCGCTACGCGGCCTGGCGAGAGAGCGCCTGAGGCGTGGCCTGGGCTCCGAGCAGCCTTTTGAGCTGATTGGTCGAGCAGATGGCCGCCTGACACTCAGCGACCCGGCCACCGGGGCTCGCATCGATCTTGAATCCTTCGGCCCGGACAACGCTGCAGTGTTTGCACGCTGGCTGCGCGGAAATGAGTCATCGCGGCGTGAGAGCGCACCCACACTTGGCGTCAAGGAGTGAACTGTGAACCCTGAACAATCCATAGGCGCGCCGGAAGACGCCCTGCAACAGGCCCGAACGAGCGACCTGTTGAGCCCGCGCTTCTACACCACAGATTTTGCTGCAATGGACCGCATTGACGTGTCTGCGTTACGCGGCGACTGGGACGCGATGCTGGCCGAATATGAAGGCGACAATAACCACGACCATTTCCAGCGAACGCCTGAATTTGCCACCGAAGTAGCTGAGCGCTTTTCGCAAGTGTCGCCCGCTTTGCGACAAGAATTTCTGGATTTTTTGGTCAGCTCGCTCACGTCGGAGTTTTCCGGCTGCATTCTTTACAACGAAATCCAGAAGAATGTGAGCAATCCGGATATCAAGGCCCTGATGCGCTTCATGGCACGTGACGAATCTCGCCACGCCGGGTTCATCAACCAGTCTTTAAAGGACTTTGGACTCGGGTTGGATCTGGGCAACTTGAAACGAACCAAGGCTTACACCTACTTCAAGCCCAAGTACATCTTCTATGCGACCTACCTGTCAGAAAAGATTGGCTATGCCCGCTACATCACCATCTACCGCCAGCTTGAGCGCCACCCGGACAAACGATTCCACCCCATCTTTCGCTGGTTTGAACGTTGGTGCAATGACGAGTTCCGGCATGGTGAATCGTTTGCACTGATCATGCGTGCCCAGCCCCATCTGCTGCGCGGCGGGAACTTGCTCTGGATTCGATTCTTCCTGCTGGCAGTCTATGCCACGATGTACGTTCGGGACCACGCGCGGCCACAGCTGAAAGCCGCCATGGGGCTGGATCCGACCGAGTACGACTACACGGTGTTTCGCATCACCAACGAGATCACCAAGCAGGTATTTCCGATCACGCTTGATATCGACCATCCGGCTTTCCGCGATGGGATGGCGCGCCTTTGTCATGTGCAGACTCGAATGGACATGGCCAAGGAACGCGGTGGCGTCATGGGCACGCTGCAACGCGCAGGCTGGGCAGTAATCGGCGCGGCGGCTTTCGCAAGACTGTATCTGCTACCTGTGCAACGGCACGCGTTGCCTAAGCAGGTTCGCATGTCGCCAGCCTGGTAAGCGGCAAGCCTGACCTCCAGCGAAAGCCTGCATGCCGGATCTCGCGATCGCCGTCGTTTTCGCCGTGTTCATCTGGTGGTTCAGTACTGGCATCGTGTTGCTACTGAACCGCATGTCAGGCACCGCCATTCGCGCGAGTCTGCTGGTGTCTTCCCTCCTCGCACTTGCGGCCTTGGCAGGCCTCGTTCAAAGCGCAGAACGAGCCACGGTGGGCGGTGCCTACTGTGCATTCACCTGTGCGCTGATCGTGTGGGGCTGGCACGAGCTGAGCTTTTTGACAGGTTGGATCACGGGGCCGCGCAAAACGGCGCTTGCAGCCGATGCCAGAGGTTGGCATCGCTTCGTTGAGTCGGTCCGCGCCATCCTTTGGCACGAAATCGGCATTCTCGTCGGCGGCGTATTGATCATTGCGATGAGCTGGAATGCGCCCAACCAGGTCGGTACGGGCACTTTCCTCGTGCTTTGGTTGATGCGGACCAGTGCCAAGCTCAATCTGTTTTTTGGTGTCCGCAATTTGAGCGAGGAGTTCCTTCCCTCGCATCTGGTCTACATGAAAAGTTTTTTTCGCCGGCGCGCGTTCAATTGGTTCTTTCCATTTTCGATTGCCGGAGCAGGCTTCGTTCTGGTGTGGCTGATCTTTAGTGCAACCGATGCACCGGAACCGGCTCAAGGGGTTGGTCTCGCACTGGTGGGCACGATGCTGGCGCTGGCCATTCTTGAACACGGGCTCCTCGTGTTGCCGATCGACACCACCGCATTGTGGCGCTGGGCAATTCGAAGGCAGGTCATCCATACTGCGGGCGAGGTTTCGCCCGTCCCGGCGGTAGTCCCTGGGCGTACTACCGATAGCATCACCACCCATGACAAATACGTTCAGATCCGCTAGCAGCATTCCGGCCGCAATCGGCACGACTGGTTGGAGCAACCCTGACGGCTCGCCTTTGGCAGTCGTTGTCGGAAGTGGCTTTGGTGGGCTCGCAGCAGCCATACGCCTGGCCTGCCGGGGCTGGAGGGTGCAGGTTCTCGAGAAACTTGATGCGGCTGGAGGTCGAGCCTATGTGTGGCGACAGGACGGGTTCACATTTGATGCGGGGCCAACGATCATTACCGCTCCGTTCATGCTGGAAGAGCTATGGGCGCTTGCAGGCCGCAAGTTTTCCGATGATGTAGAGCTTCGATTGATGGATCCGTACTACCGCATCCGTTTTGACGACGGCACCTGGTTTGATTACACCGGCGATTCGCAGCGCATGCGCGATGAAGTGGCGCGCTTCAGCCCCGAAGACTTACCTAATTACGAGCGCTTTCTGGCCGAGGCCGCCAAGTGCTATCAGCTGGGATTCGAAGAGCTTGGAACCGTCGCTTACAACACACTGGGCGACCTCATTGGCGCGGTGCCAAACATGATCCGAATGAAGGGCTGGCGCAGCATATTTCGAATGGCATCGGGCTATTTCCGCGACCCGAAGCTTCGGATCGTCATGAGCTTTCACCCCCTGTTGATTGGCGGCAACCCTCTGTCAGTGACCTGCATTTACAGCCTTATCAATACGCTTGAGCGACGATTTGGCGTGCACTGGGCGATGGGGGGCACCGGCGCAATCATTGGCGCAATGGTTCGCCTGCTGGAGTGCCTCGGCGGGCGCATCCGCTACGAGTCTGAGGTCAGCCGTATCAATGTCGAATCGCAAGCCAACGGCCGCGGCCGCGCGACTGGCGTCACCTTGGCTGATGGTGAACGGATTGATGCCGATATTGTGGTTTCCAATGCCGACACCATGTGGACCTACCGCCATCTGATTGACGCGCAGTACCGTCGCCGCTGGACTGACCGCCGCATCGAAAAGAGTCGTCATTCGATGAGCCTGTTTGTCTGGTACTTTGGTACGTCGATACGCTACGAAAATGTGCCCCATCACATGATGGTGCTGGGTCCCCGATACGAAGAACTGTTGCGCGACATCTTCAAGCGTCACAAAGTTCCCAGTGACTTCAGCCTCTACCTGCATCGACCGACTGCGACTGACGCTTCAATGGCGCCCCCAGGATGCGACGCGTTCTACGTTTTGAGCCCCGTATCACACCTTGACAGCGGAACGGACTGGGCGGTCCAGGCTGAGCCCTACCGCAAGGCCATCGCCGAAGCACTTGAGCGCACCGTACTCCCAGGCCTTCAAAAGCACATCGTCACCTCACGCGTGACCACTCCGCAGGATTTTCACGATCGACTGCTTTCCTACAAAGGTGCGGCATTTGGCATGGAACCTTTGCTGCTTCAAAGCGCCTGGTTCCGCCCGCACAACCGAAGTGAAGACATTGATCGGTTGTACATGGTGGGTGCGGGCACCCATCCCGGTGCAGGTGTGCCCGGAGTGTTGATGTCAGCGAAAACCCTGGAGACGGTGATTCCAGATGTCCGAACCTTCGCCTGACCACGATCTGCAATCCTGCCGGCAGCTCATGCGCGGCGGCTCCAGGACGTTTTACGCGGCCTCCTTGCTCTTGCCAACGAGGGTTCGGGAACCCGCCTCAGCGCTCTACGCGTTCTGCCGGCTGGCGGATGACGCCATCGATTTTGGCGTCGACAAGCACGCGGCGATGGTGGATCTGCAGCAGCGGCTGGATGCCATCTACCGCGGACGGCCCAAATCCATAGACGCCGATCGCGCACTGACTCCAGTAGTGCACAGCTTCGCAATCCCGCGCGCCTTGCTCGATGGCCTGCTTGAAGGTTTTCTCTGGGACGCACAGGGTCGTCGCTACCAGACGCTTGCCGAATTGGAAAGCTATGGCGCCCGCGTAGCGGGCACTGTGGGGGCCATGATGGCACTGCTGATGCACACGCGCGACGCCAGCGCAGTTGCCCGCGCCTGCGAACTCGGCGTAGCCATGCAACTGACTAATATTGCGCGGGATATTGGCGAGGACGCCCGCCATGGACGGCTGTATCTACCCATCGAATGGCTGGCCGACGCTGGCCTCTGCGCGGACGATTGGATGCGCTCGCCAGAATTCAATCCAGCCATTGCAACCGTCACGCAAAAGTTGATAGCGAGGGCCGATGCGCTGTATCAACGCTCCGCGAGCGGTATTTCCGCTTTGCCTCGCGACTGCAGAGTCGCCATCCATGCTGCTCGGCTGGTGTACGCCGAAATTGGCCACCATTTGGAGCGGACTGGTCTCGACTCAATCAACCAACGCGCCGTTGTATCGGACCGGCGCAAACTGACGTTGATTGCACGGGCCAGCGCGGCAGCGATTTTTGGGCGGACTACGGGAAGCGCGCGAATCGCCCCGCTTCCAGCGATACAGTTCCTGGTGGATGCTGCAGCCGCTCGCGACCTGCCAGCGGGCAGTTTTTATCAGCGCACGTTGCGGGTTCTGGATCTTTTTGAACGCGTGGAGTTGCGCAAACGTGAGACTTTGGTGAGGCAGGCCGCTTGATGAACCAACACCTCCCCATCATCCTCATCGAGCTGATCTTGGTTTTCGGCGGGGCCTTGGCATTTGGATGGTGGCAATTGCATACGATCAAGCGAGACCGTGAGCGTGCTGCTGGGCAGCGCAAAGCCGAGAAAACGTCTGGTGGCGAGAAAGAAGTGGGTTGAGCTTCAAGCGCGCCTTGGCATTCGCCATGGCAGCATGAACTGCACGAGCGAAGATTCCAGTCGCTGTACGTCAAGCGACTCGTGAACAGCAGTGACCCGCTCACCGAGAAAACTCGTGAGGAGCTCCGAGCGAACGTAGAACGGCGTATCTTCGAGCGTCCGAATCACCTTTGTTGGAGCGTCGGCCCTGACCTGTCGGGCCACCCGCCACAAAGTACCCGGCAACGCCTGCCGAGGCGGGGCGTCAAGCTGCTCAACCTCGCCCGCAGGGGCAAAGCGCAGTGCCAGCATCCGCTCATCGCCATTCTTTTCCCGTATGTCGTACAGCACGCCGGTGCTGTCGTTTGCCATGGGTGCTCGCGACCAGTCCCAACTTTTGAACGCGCGGGCCACCGGTTCATCCCCTTCGTTGGAGTCCAGATAGCCGGCCCCTCCCCATCGCAGCTCGGGTGAACTGAGATTCACTTCCACTCGCGCGCACGCCGCGATCGGACCCCAGCGATGGCGACCGGCGGTATCCAGCGGTGCAATAAATCGGCTCAGGCCCTTGGGCCAAACCCTAACCGTTCCGCGCACCCGAAAGGGCAGCGGCACGGACACCTCATCGAGATTCAACGTCAGCGATTGCCCATCCCAGTGCATGCTGCTGGGTCCGATGGCAAGCTGATTGTGATTGCGAAAAAGTGACGCACGACCACGCTCCGTCATCGTCCAGCGCCGCACGCCAGGGCCATAGAGCGCGATATTGACGGCAACATGGTTTTCAGGCTCGCTCTTCCCAGCCTGTCTCGCCCACCGGTAGTAGGGCGAAAACACGCTCCCTACGAAAGCAATGATGGTCAACCCATACCGGCCGTCATCGCTGAGCGCGTCGACATACCACCAGAGATAGCCACCCGGCGTGACCGGCTGGTCGAATCGAGGTGCGCCATCAGTGTCGCGGCCGCCAAACGCCCTGACATCGCCGCCATTGGCACTCCAGGTCCCGGATGTACGCTGCCTCCCGCCAGATACAGCCCCGGTACCGCGGTTGCTGACGACGCCCTGCGGAAGGCTGACAGCCAACCGTGTGTCGCCTGCCCGTACAGCCCCCCCCCCGTGCCCGGGTAAAACCGATGAAAATCGTGCGGCGTCGTTCTTACCACCTCGTGTGGCTTCACTTCCAGATTCAGGCCACATTGGCGCAGCAGCGCCAGACTTCTGTGTTCGCATGGGTCGATCTCCGAGGCGTCAAAATTTCGCCGGTCGCCGTCTGCAGGGGCGTTCACCAGGCACAACAAACGTTCTTTCGAGCCGGGTTTGGCCGCTGTGTCGCCCCGGTCCTGGGCACAGACATAGACCGTGCCTTTCTCGGGGAGGCGGCGTCGGCCAAAGATGTCGTCAAACTCCGAGCGGTAGTCATCATCAAAAAAAACATTGTGGCGGACCAACGGGAATCCGCTGGCCCGCGCGTGCATCGACCATGTCAGAGCAGATAGCGATCGCTCAGTTGTCTTGACAGGCGGCACACTGTGCAAGACATCGGGACCCAATAGCCCTGACGCCAGCGCGTTGACGTCCCCATTGAAGACCACGGAATCTGCAGCGAGCGTCGAATCGTCAACCATCCGAACGCCTGCGACACGCCCGTTGTGCACCATGATCTGCTCGCAGGACTGGCCAAAGCGCAGCGAAGCACCCCGCTGACGCGCCAGTTGCGCCAGCATGCGCGCAACTTCATGCATGCCGCCCTCGACCGCCCAGACGCCGTCCAGTTCAACCTGCGCAACCAACATCAGCGTAGCCGGCGCGCTGAATGGAGACGATCCGCAGTACGTGGCGTAGCGACCGAACAACTGCTGCAACCGAGGGTCACGAAAATGCCGCGCGAGCGACTTCCACAGGCTGGCAAACGGACCCAAGCCGCCAAGCACGCTGAGGCCTTTGGGGCCAAGGTCGGCCACCAGACTGGTCATCGTCGGTCGCTCCGACCGGATGTAGGGGCCTTCGAGACGGTCGTACACCTGTCTCGCCTGATCGCAAAAACCAAGAAACCGGCGAGCCTCAGCCGGACTGCTAAAAGCGGCTATGGCATCTGCGGATCTCTGTACGTCAGCAAACAGGTCAAGGTGGCCTTCCTGCCCGCGCCACGCATGGCGAGCGAGCACATCCAGCGGTTGCATCTGCAGTACGCTGTCCAGCGAGGTGCCGGCTTCGGCCAGGATTTCGTCAAATACCCAGCGCATCGTGAAAACGGTCGGCCCGGAGTCGACAGGCACTCCATCCACCATGACCCGCCTCATCTTTCCGCCAGGCTCAGGCGCTGCATCAACCAGCGTCACGTGCAGTCCCCGGCAAGCCAGCAACAACGCACTGACCAGACCGCCAACACCGGCTCCGACGACCACCACACGATGATCGTTGAGTGCATCAGTCATAGCAGTGTCCTTTCCAGCTGCCGCGAATGGCGATCGGGGTGAACCGGACGAACATCGATTCCGAAAAATAACCATCCTGTTTCGCAGCGCGGATCGCGTCCAGATGAGGACCGGATCGCGCGTAAGCGTCCATGGCCTGGACGCTCTCCCACACACTGAAGGTTGCCTGACGAAGAATCGGCGCCTCGCCCAGTCCAACCGCCAGCAAACAGCCGCGCGCCGAAGCCAGCGCAGCTTGCGTTCCGGGTGCCCTGTGCCAGAATGCGGTCGCACGCGAAAGCCGTATCGAAGCCCGCGTCAGGGCCACCACTGGCCCGAACATGGGTGCCGGCACGCAATCACTCAATCGCTCCCCGTCCCAGCTGCCGCGGCTCGACCAAGCACGCAACTTGATGCTGCAGAATTCGCTTGAGCGGAGGCGATAGGCAGTCACAACATCTGAGCGTTCGATAAACGCGTCAGCAGCAATCTCGTCGTGAAAAAGCGCGAACAGGCCTTGCCTTGAGGCGCTTGGGCGCAAGCCGAAACCTCCGTCGTAGCCGCTACCCAGCACTTTGGCGAACTTGAGTCCGGGAACACCCCGAAGCCCTCGCGCCCCCAACGCGATGCGTGCCCAACCCCACAGACGTGAAGTCGCAGCAACATCGACCAGCAACATCACCGCCACTTGCTGCGCTGTGCTGTCGCTTGCGCCGTCGATTCGATGCAGGCTGTCTGATGCTGTTAACCCCGGATTCAGGCCAGAGGGTTGCGCGCGATGGACGTTCATGTTTGGCCGAAACGCACCGCTGCGAGAACGTTTCCCTACTTCAGATTCGCTTCAACGCGTCGCGCAGCGGGGTCTTCGCCAGACAGATTCGCTTCGGCCTGCAGGGGCTTGTCCAGCATGACCCGCGTTTCAGCAATACCCGCGCCCAGCAGGGCGTCGCGCACGCCGATGGCGCGCTGCTTGGCAAGTTCCTGGTTCGACGCAAGTTCGCCCGAGGCGGAGTGGTATCCGGAAATGGCGACCTTGGCCTCTGGTTTGGCCGACATGGTGGCGATCAATTGCGCCAGACCCTTGGCCTGTTCGCCGTCGAGCGCGGCTGAGCCGACGCCGAAGTACAGAACAGAACGCGTGGGCTCGCTCAATGGCTGCGGTAGTCCGGCGGTCGGCTTTGTCGCTGACAGCAAGCCCGCATAGTCTTTGGCCATCGCCGCGCCGTTAAGTGGTTTGTTCACGCCTTGGTGGCATGTGGCGCAATTGGCTTTGGCAACGTCGCCATTGGGGCCGAGCCGATTGGCGGGAAAGCTTTTGGTCAGCGGCTCCATGTAGGCGACGTTGAGGTCCCGCGCCATGCGGATGCCATGGTAAGCCGTCACCCGTTGCACCGGGCCTTCCCAGGATGCGAATGAGCGCGTGTTGTGGCAGAACGTGCAATTCACGCCCAGGCCCTCCGACATGTGCACCATGAGGCCGTAGGTGTGCTCCGCTTGCTTGGTGGATTGCCGGTTGCCGGTTGGCAATGCTGTCTTGCCATTGACCCGAATCACCGCGTCATCTCTGAGATAGGTTGTAAATGGATCGTAGGGTAGCGAACTCAGTCCAACCACGCTCATGGGCCTGTTCTGTCCCGCGTCGTCGCCCAGGAAAAGCTTCGCTGCCTTGGGTGCTTGCGGCGTAAACCACACATTGGCCGGCACCGCCTGCCCGCGATGGCAGGTATAGCAGGTCACGCCCGTGTTTCCCACGTGGTTTTTCCAGTCGGCGTTAAGATGCTGCGTCATCTGGATCATGCGGCGTGCCACGACCTTGGTGTATTTGGAGTCATCGGCCAGATTTTGAGGGTTATGGCAATAGTTGCAACCGTCGGCCGGGGACACCCACTGTGTGATGGCCACCATGTGACGCGTAAACTCGGCCACGCTCAGATCTCCCAGAACTCTGACGTTCTGGTACACATCTTTGGCCTTCGGTCCATCGCTGCCGGCAGGCGGTGTGCCCGGGGGCGCCACGTGAAGCGCGGCCGTAGTGGCTGCAATGCGGGGGTTGCTGACCTGGACCATGCCAGTGCCGCGATAGCCGTTCTGCTTCGACTCAACCGGGGGCCGCTCGCAGCCCCCAAGCAGCAAGGCTGCACCCAAGCCGAACACGGCCACGCTCAAAGTGAGAAGTCTGTTCATCACTTGGCTCCTTGGATCAAGGTGGCGGGGTCTATCACGGCTGGAATCACCGAGGGATACATCGGCGCCACACCGTGCTTCACGGCCCACAGGTACCAGTTGTCCACCACCGTACCCGTCAACAAGATGCCAATACCTCCGACCAGCGGACACAGCACGGCAAACCACCAAGCCCAGCGGTGAATCGATTCCATCGTGGCGTTGAAGCCCATTGTCCAGCGCCAGAACAAGGCCGCGCGTTCGGTTGCGGTCCCGCGATCCACGATCTGTTCAATCTCCCGGTCACCGCCGTACCGGCTTACCGCCAGAATGGTTGCGCCATGCATGGCAAAAAGCAGCACGGAGCCGTACAGGAACGCAATCGAAAGCGCATGGAAGGGGTTGTAGAAGAGATTTCCGTAGCGCAATGAGAATGCTGCCGTCCAATCAAGATGCGGAAAGATGCCGAAGGGGACAGCCTCCCCCCAACTGCCCATCAAGATTGGCCGGAAGAACCCGAGCACGAGAAACAGCCAGATCGCTGCGGCAAAGGCCCACGCGACGTGCGTGCCCATACCCAATTCACGGGCGCGGCGGTAGGTCCTGGCCCACCACAACAGCAGGGACGCCGTGAGAAACCCACCGGCAATCAGCCACCAACCACCCTGGTTGAGCGCCGGAATGCGCAAGCCGTTCCCGGGCGCGGGCGGCTCAAGCGCCAGCCAGAACAACTGACGAACGAACTGGATCGGGTCCCAGTTCACCTGCGCCAGCATGTTGAAACCAATGATGTTGAAGGACAACATCCCGAGCAGGAGCGATGCAACACCCAGACCACCCAGGTAGATGGGCCCAAGCTGGGCATTGCCCAATCTACCCAGCAAATGGAATATTGCTGGCTGTTTACCGGTACGCGGGCTGTTTCCAGCCGGTAACGGAATGCCGTGGTGCGTCGGGCCAACGGCTTGGACGGTCGTAAACAGGTTTTGGTATTGAGCCATGGTTGCCTCCTGCGTTTTGCTGTTTCAGCGCCAGATGGGGAGTGCCAGCCACCAGCCCCACCACTCCGGCCAACCGCGCGTCCAGAACGGGCCGCTGATCACAATGCAGACTGCCGAAAAGAATACGGCCGCGAGCGCAAGGAACAGGCCGAGGCGGTGAATACCGAGCGTGCCGACGGAGTACCCAATCAGGTCACGGAAAAAGGTGTCTTCGTGTTCGGGCGTCTTGACCACCTCACCCGCTGCAGGATTGGTAGCCGAGAGGATCAGCGAGCCGTGCAGCGACAAGGCAAATGTGGTCGCAAAGAAAAAGCTCACCGCCAGCATGTGCGCCGGGTTGTAGTGAAAGTGCAGGTACTGGTACCCGACGTTGGATACCCAGTCGAGGTGGCTGAAAATGCCATAGGGAAAGCCGTGGCCCCATGCGCCCATCAGGACCGGGCGGATCACCACCAGGGTCACATAAGCAAAAATGGCCATGCCAAACGCTGCGGGTACGTGGTAGCCCATGCCGAGCTTGCGGCATATCTCCACTTCGCGCAGGGCCCATGACACGAACGCTCCAATCGCGCACACTGTGATCACTTGCCACAGGCCGCCTTCGCGCAGGGGGGCCAGGCGCAATCCATACTTGAGATCGGGCGGAGCGATGCTGATCTGCCAGAGATTCCAGGTTGGCCCCATGGCAGCGCCCCACAGAATCATGGCGGTGCCGAGAAAGGCAAAGAATATGGTCGTGACGCCGAAAAACCCGACGTAGAACGGCCCGACCCAAAAGTCGAACAAGTCGCCGCCGACCAAGGTGCCCCCGCGGACACGGTACTTCCGTTCAAAACTGAGCATGGCCATCTGTTGCTCCTCCGCCCCGATTGGTGTTGGGGGCAGGCGCTATCGCATCTATTTTTCAGATTGGGCCGGACACGGTGTTGCCACCGAATCCTGCCCACCGTTTGCTTCGAAAGAAGTGCTTCCCGTCAGGGTTTGACAGCGGGCATCGCCGCGTTCTGCTTCAGGGTCGCGGCAGCTTTCGGGCCGTCCAGCCAGTTGTAAGTTGGCGTGCTGAGCAGGATGAGATGAATCATCGCCGCCAAGCCAAAGAGGAAGATGCCTTGGACGACCATCGCACGGAGCGGGTCGTACAGTTTCCAGATTCTCCACATAGATATCACCTCCTAAGTTAAGTAAGACATGAACGTGTACACAGCGGCCTTCACGCCACCGGTCATCGATTTCACATTCTCGGCACCGGGTAACCAGGAGCGCCAGTGCCAGCCCAGTGCCTGAGCAAAAACTGCAATCACCAGGAACATTGCAAAGCCCACCACGAAGATGGCGGAGAAGGCAGTTGAGTCCTTCCTCATCATTCCGTGCAGCGTGCCGTTCAGATTTCCAGCCATGACGTACTCCTTGTTTACCCGTTGTCAGACTAGAGCCAGGGCCGCCACACCCAGACCAAGATATGGGCCACCACGGCAATTGCCGTGAAGCCAATGAATCCTTGGGTCCAGTATTGGTGGAACTCCTGGGCTTCGTCGTCGGTCAGGCCCGAAATTGAGCCCTTGCGGTCAGCCATAGGAAACTCTCCTTTGCTTCGGCCTTGCGGCCATTCTTGCGCGCAGCCCGCGCAACGAGGCAGCCGTGACGAAATGCCACGACATCCGGTATGGGGCGATCGCGTGCGACGCCCCGGTGTTGGGTTTGCGCCTGTGGTGTGCGGTCATGCCGGCACCCCGCGGCTTGATGAGTGGCGTGCGCTCTGCACATCCTGCTCGGTGACATGTGTCGCGCTGGCGCGCCGCGCGATCCGCTCGGCGCGCTCACGCAGGCCCTTGGCCGCCGAGATGCGCACCAGCACAGGCTCGGCTTCCACGAGCTCGTCCAGAAGTTCCCGGGCTTCCGTGTCCCAGGGGAGAGGCTGTGCAATGCGGCTTGGTGTCGGTTCGACCCGATCCATCTCCACACCGAGCGGGAGGATGTGGAACAGGGCGTCGAACAGCGCGTTGCAAAACTCCTGGATGATGTAGGTTGCGCCGGCATACCCCATGAACGGCGTGCCGGTGTGGCGGCGAATGATCGGCAGCGGGAAGGACGCTGGAATGAAGGTGGCGCGCATCGGCGATCCGCCAACGCCACCACCTTCGGCCAGGTACATCCGCTCGTTGTAACTGCCATACATCACGAGTGGTGGCTTGTCGCGCACGAGCTGGCGAACGGCAGCGTTGTCGGTTTTTTCACCCGGCTTGCGCGAGACCGCGAAGTTGCAGGGCAGGCCCATTTCGGTTTCAAGAAAATGCTGAAGCCCGCGGGTATACGTCTCGTTGGCGACGACAGCGAAGCTCGCAGTGCCAAAGAAATCCTGGGTGACCGAGCGCCACAGATCCCAGATGGGCTTGATCGTGGTGTGCTTTTCGCGCTCGATGAAAGGCTCCGGGTCCAGCCCCAGCAGGTCGCCCAGCTTGCGCAGGAACTTGGTGGTGCTGTGCAGGCCGATGGGCGCCTGCAGGTAAGGCCGGTCGAGCGCCTCGCACAGCATGCGGCCAAACTCGCGGTACATGCAGATGTTGACGTCTGCTTCAACCAGCCTCGACACATCCGCCAAATGGCTGCCCAGCGGGAACACCATATTGACTTCGGCACCGATACCCTGCACGAGACGGCGGATCTCCGCCAGGTCACTCGGCGAATTGAAGGTTCCGTAGCTCGGGCCGATGATGTTGACGCGGGGCTTTTCTCCAGCCGGACGCGTGGCCAGCGGTGCGCGCGCGGGCACCTTCTTCAGGCCGTACTCGCTCCAGAGCCAGAACATGGCACGGTTGGCGCACTGCCACTGGTCTTCGTCAATCGTGCGCGGCAGGAACCGCAGGATGCCGGTGCCTTCCGGTGTCACGCCGCCGCCAATCATCTCGGCTATGGAACCCGTCACCACCACCGACGGCAGATCGGGGTCGAGCGTGGCGTGGGCGCGCTTCATCGAACCCTCGGTGCCTTCACGGCCGAGTTGTTCTTCGGCCAGCCCCGTCACGACAATCGGCAGCTCGTGCGGCGGCAACGCGTCGGTGTAGTGCAGGACGGATGTGACGGGCAAGTTCTCGCACCCGACCGGGCCGTCAATGATGACCTGCAACCCCTTGATGGCGGTGAACACGTAGACCGCGCCCCAGTAGCCACCTGCCCGATCATGGTCAAGGACGAGCATCAGATCATCTCCTCGGCCTTGCGCTTCTTGGCCATCTTGATGACCTGGCGGCGCTGGTCGGCCTTGAAGCCGGGGTTGTCTTGCGGCACGCCCTGCGCCGACTCCCAGACCCCGGAGGCATGGCCTTCTCCAGTTGTGCCGAAAAAGTCTTTCATCTCGGCAAATCGGGCCTTGTTGGCGATCGCGGCGTTGATGACCGTGGCCAACGACCCGGCTCCAGCCGGTCCCATCAAGGGACGGGCCGAAACCAGATTGGTGAAGTACAGCGAGGGAATCGATTGCTGCTTGGCCGCCTGCACGACAGGCGTGGTGCCGATCGCCAGGTCAGGCTGGAATTCGCGCATCGCCGCCAGGTCCTGCTCCAGCGAGGCGCGGTACTGCACCTGCACGCCATGGGCCTCCAGCCATTGCCGGTCGGCATCACTCCAGACGGTGCGCGGGCAGGCTGTGCCGACGTAGCGCAGATCGGCCCCGCTTTCGACCAGCAGCCGGCCCACCAGCAACTCCGAGCCTTCGTATCCGCTCAGCGTGATGCGGCCCTTGATCGGCATTTTCGACAGCGCGCCCTTGATGGCGGGCAGGAAGCGGTTCTTGGCGGCGTCAATCTGCGCCTGTCCAACATTGGCGGCGGTACCTATCGCCTGCAGCCATGCTTCGGTGCCGTCCAGACCGACTGGGGCGGAGCCGACGATGGAACGGCCTGCCGCGTCAAACTCGCGGACGCTGGCGGTGTAGAACGGGTGGATGGCGGCCACCGCGGCGCAGTCCAGCGCGGCGTACAGCTCGCGCCATTCGCGCGTGGGCACCACCGGCCCCGCGGCCAGCCCCATGGGCTCCAGCATCATGCCGATCACCAGTGGATCAGCCGGGAACATCTCACCCAGCAGGCTGATGGTGGGCTTGTCAGATACCCCGTTGCGCGGCGCCTGAACCGGGCCGGCTGATGCTTCGCTGCGTGCGTACTTCAGCATGGCGCCAGCCAGTACGTCCTTGGCCTCTGCGTGGGTGGGCACGCCAAAGCCGGGCACGTCAATCCCGATGATGCGCACGCCGTTGATCTCTTTGGGCAGGATCTGCAGTGGCACGCCGCTGGCGGTCGGCACGCACAGGTTGATGATGACAATGGCGTCGTACAGCGCCGGATCGGCCTGCTGGTGCACCGCATCGCGGATATCTTCGAACAGCTTGCCGGTCACCAGGCTCTCGCTGTTGAAGGGCACATAGCCCACGCTGCGGCGCGCGCCGTAGAAATGCGAGGTGAAGGTCAGGCCATAGACGCAGCACGCCGAACCCGACAGGATAGTGGCCGTGCGCCGCATCCGCAGGCCCACGCGCAACGAACCAAATGCCGGGCACATGCTCTGCGGCTGGTCGTGCGGACCCTTTGGGTAGTCCCTGGCGTACTGCTCCAGAATCTCGCTCTTGCCCGCCGATTTGGCGGCGGCCAGCAAGGTTTCGCCACCCGCATGGCACCCCATGCCATCACCTTCAATGGTGGTGGTGGCGCCTGCAGACGGCGCAACAACGATGGGAGGGATGACGGCGCTCATGATCGAATGGGCTCAGACTTCGTCGTAGACCACTTCCAGGGTCTCTTTCTTGACTTCGGTCTTGCCGCACATGTCGAACTGCGTCGCAGGCTCCAGCACCACGTTGCGACCCACCGAGTCTGCCGAGAACAGGCCCAGCAGTTGGTCCTGCGTCATCGGGTTCGGACGCATGGGTGAGGAGTTACCGACGTTTTCAGCCAACTCCGCGAACATCGGACCCCACTCAGAGCCGGGCCGTCCGATGATTTCGTAGCTCGCACTTTTGCGCCGGATGTCGTCGTTGGCGGGGATGGTCGACAGCACCGGAATGCCCACCTTCTGCGCGAAGGCAGCGGCTTCGCCGGTACCGTCGTCGCGGTTGATCACCATGCCGGCCACGCCGACGTTGCCGCCGAGCTTGCGGAAATACTCGACCGCCGAGCAGACGTTGTTGGCCACGTACAGCGATTGCAGATCATTGCTGGCCACGACGATCACCTTCTGGCACATGTCGCGGGCGATGGGCAATCCAAATCCGCCACAAACCACGTCGCCCAGGAAGTCGAGCAGCACGTAGTCAAAGCCCCACTCGTGGAAGCCCAGTTTTTCGAGCAACTCAAAGCCGTGGATGATGCCGCGTCCACCGCAGCCGCGGCCGACTTCCGGGCCACCGAGTTCCATGGCATAGACACCGTCGCGCTTGAAGCAGACGTCACCTATCGCCACCGCTTCCCCGGCGAGCTTCTTCTTCGACGAGGTTTCAATGATGGTGGGGCAGGCGCGTCCGCCGAACAGCAGGCTGGTGGTGTCGCTTTTCGGGTCGCAGCCGATGAGCAGCACCTTCTTGCCTTGCTGCGCCATCATGTAGCTCAGGTTGGCCAGCGTGAAGCTCTTGCCGATGCCGCCCTTGCCGTAGATCGCGATGATCTGGGTTTCCTTGGTCGGCGCGTCGGTGTGAACGGGCGCTGGCTCGGCGGCGGCTTCGCTGCGCAGGCGCTCGACAAACTTCAGTGGCTGGGTACCCACCACGGCAGAGGTTGTGTTCATGCGCTTGCTCTCCAGTCCAGAATCATCTTCAGGCACATCGCATCGCCAAAAGCGGTCTCGTAGGCGGCGTTCGCTTGCGAGGGGGCCTGGCTGTGTGTGATCAGGTCGTCCAGTGACAAGCGGCCGGCGTGGGCGAGTTCGGTGACCGCCAGCAAGTCCGGGCGCTTCCATTCGGCGGCGGTGCGAATCTGCGCTTCGCGCATGAACGCGGGGGCGTAGGCGAAGCTCAGCGGCTGCTTGTAGAAACCCGCGAGCACCACTTCACCGCCGGGCGCCAGACGCGGGATCAACCGATCCAGCACCGATGAGTCGCCGCTGACGTCGTAGATGGCGCGGTAGTCGCGGCGCGGGTCGTCGTCCGGGTGCACGACAGGGTAGCCTTGGGCACCGCCCTGGCGGTGCGGCGCGGTTTCCCAGACGGTGGGGGTTGGCGCGCCGGCGGCCACGGTCAGGCGGGCCAGCAGCCGCCCCATCACGCCATGGCCCACGATCAGGTCGGGCGGCGCAAACGGGTCGTGTTGTCCGCCCCCTGCCACCGCGTGGTAGGCGGTGGCGGCCAGGGCCAGCAACACCGCCCGTTCACCGAGTTCTTCCTGCACAACCACGGTGCGTGATTGCGGCACCACCAGGCGCGAGGCCGAACCGCCGAACAGGCTGCGGACGCCCTGGAAACACTGCGCGCCGGGCACGAACACCCGGTCGCCGGCTTTCACGGTGGTCCGGTCGCCCGTCCGCCGCACTCGCCCCACGGTTTCGTAGCCGGGCACCAGTGGGTAACCCATGCCAGGGAACGGTGGCATGCTGCCGTCCCAGAGCAGACGCTCGGTCCCGGTGCTGATGCCACTGAATTCGACCTCGACCTCGATCTCACCGTCGCCGGGTTCGGCCAGCTCCAGCGTCTGTACCGACAGGTGCTGGGGACTTTGGAAAACGATGGCCTGCGCGTGCATGTGTGTATATTTACTCTGACAGTGAAAAGTGTCAACTAAACTTGACGTTTATCGCTCAAATCGAGGGTAAACACTTAGCTTTTCCGGGCGATGAGGATGCGTGTTTGCAGGGGCATCGGGTTGACCACCGGCGTGATCCGGGCAAAGCCCGCCTCGGCCATCAGTGACGTGAGTTCCTGCGGCGTGCGCAGCCGGCCCGACCCCATGGCCAACAGGTAGAAATGAAAGTAGGCGTCGCCCAGCGGCGGCTCGCCGGCGGGCTGGGCCATCGGCTCGGCCAGCAGCAGCGTGCCGCCTACGGGCAGCGCCGCATGGATCGCGCGCAGGATGGTCTTGACGTTCGCGTCGGTGTGGTCATGCGCCACCCGTACCAGGGTCACCAGATCAGCGCCGGGCGGCAACGGATCGCGCAGGAAGTCACCCCCGCACACCGTCGCCCGGCCAGCGAGCCCTTGCTGCCTGAAACTGGCCTCGGCCAGCTCCACCACCTGCGGCAGGTCAAACAGTTGCAGACTCAGGTGAGGCGCATGGCGCGCCAGCCGGCTCACAAAGGTGCCTTGGCCGCCGCCCACATCCAGCACGCGCTGGTGCTGGTCAAACGGGTAGGTCGCCAGGATTTCGTCCACCACGAACGGCTGGGAGGCCGACATCAGATCGGAGTAACGCGACACCTTGTCGGCCTGCCAGTGGCGCGGCGCGGCGGCGCTTTCGGTGGCGGCATACGGCCAGTACTCGGCCATCTGCCCTTGCGGCAGCTGGTCGCGCAACAGCGCCACCGGGTCCTGCAGGTCGTGGTAGAGCACGGCGTGGTGCTCGACCATGGCGCGGATGCCCGGGTGACTTGCGACCGGCGCGCCGAGCGGGCCCAGCCCGTAGCGGCCCTCGCCCCGCAGTTCCAGCAGGCGCAAAGCGACCGCCGAGCTCAGCAGCCGCTGCAACGCCGGCGCCGGGACTTTGCAATCACTGGCCAGTTCGTCGAGCGTGCGCGGCGCCTGGGCCACCGTCTCCAGGATGCGCAGGCGCACGCTGGCCAGCAACACCTGCGAGTAGATGAAGCCGGCCATGAGGTCAAACACCTGTCGCGCACGGCGCCGCGTCATCCAGCGGGTGAGCGGGTTCGACGCGGTCCAGCGGTACATCGCGGGGTCGGTCAGCCAGCGGTCGAGCCGCGCGCCGATCGCATCGCGCCACGCCGCGCGCCGCCGGCCGAGCGGCGCAGACTGGGCCAGATCAAGGGTTTTCATGCGGGGCGGGGGTTGCGGTGGCGGTGGCGGATCAGCGTCGGGGCACACCGGGGGTCCATCACGCGACCATGCGGCGCGCGGTGATGCGCGGCGACTGGCGGAACTGGTCGCAGGCGGCGCGCGGCACCAGCCGCTCGGATTCCTGCCGCACCAAAGCGCGCATCGCGTTGCTGCTGGCGCACGTCGGCACAGCATCCACCGCGGCCTGAACCAGCGTTTCGAAATGTTCGATGGCGCCGCCCAGGCCCAGGTTGGCCGCGGCGTTCGGCCGGGCGTGCTGCGCGTCCTGCCCCACCGGCTTGCCCAGCAGATCGGCCTGGCCGAGCACATCGCGAATGTCGTCGGCCACCTGATAGGCCTCGCCCAGACATTCGCCCAGGGCGCGCCACGGGGCCGGATCGGCGCCGGCCGATTGCGCGCCGGCACAGGTGGACGCCACAAACAAGGCCCCCGTCTTGGCGCGCTGGTAGCGGCTCAGGCTGACCCGCGCCTCGCATTCCCAGGCTTGCCCGGCCACGATGCCGTCGGGCGCGCCGACTCCGTCGCCCAGCGTCATCAGCAGCGGCCCGAGCCGCGCCGGGTGCGCCACGCCCACGCGCACCAGCGACTGGTAGGCCTGCACGATCAGCGCGTCGCCCGCCAGCAGGGCCAGCGGCTCGCCAAAGAGCTTGTGCACAGTGGGCTGGCCGCGCCGGGTGTCGGCGTCGTCAAAGCAGGGCATGTCGTCGTGCACCAGCGAGGCACAGTGCATCAGCTCAATCGCCACTGCGGCGGCATCGGTGAGGTCGCTCGCGTCTTCGCCGCAGGCCCGCGCCACCGCCAGGCACAGCTGCGGCCGGATGCGCGCCCCGCCCGGAAACACCGCGTGCCGCATGGCGGCGAGCAGCCGGGGCGGCGCCGAGCCGGTGGCCATAACGGCCAGATGGCGCTCCAAAGCCTGTTCGATGCGGGTCAGCATGGGCACGACTCCTGATTGGGTCTTGAACTAGGTTTGTCAACTTGTATTGACAGTTTATGCCGTCAATATATCCAGACAGTCGGTTTTGTCAACCGTGGTTGACGCCACCGTGCGCGGCGGCGCGCCACGACCGACGGCAACCGGCGAGAATCGGCGGATGGACACCCGATGGAAACCCAGCGTCACGGTCGCCGCGATCATTGAGCGGGGCGGCCGCTTCCTGCTGGTTGAAGAACACACGCCCGAAGGCCTGAAGCTCAACAACCCGGCCGGCCATCTGGACCCGGGCGAATCGCCAGCCGACGGCTGCGCGCGCGAGGCGCTAGAGGAAACCACCCACCGCTTCACGCCGACCGCGCTGGTGGGCGTGTACCTGTCGCGCTTCCAGCGGGCGGCCACGGGCGAAGACATCACCTACCTGCGCTTTGCCTTCTGTGGCGAATTGGGCGACGTGGTGCCCGGCCGGGCGCTGGACCACGGCATCGAGCGCACGCTGTGGATGACGCCCGACGAGGTGCGTGCCAGCGTGGCCCGTCACCGCAGCCCGCTGCTGCTGCGCTGCATGGAAGACTATCTGGCGGGGCGTCGCTTGCCGCTGGACGCGGTCTACACCGACCCGGGCGTCACGCAAATCACGGCAAAGTAATTGCTATTATATTAATAGCAAACTATGACCAGTGGACGCGGACAACCGGCCTGAAACACTCCAAAATCAGTCGTCAGAGAGCTTCAGGCGGCTGGGCTGCCGTTTCTCGATCGCCCACTTCAGCAGCGCCGCGCCACGGTACACGCCGTGGGCAAATTTGCCATACGGCAAGGTCAGGAACAGCGCCATCACCACCCCCAGATGCACCGCCAGCAGCGGCCCCATGGCGGCGCTGTGGCGGGCGAGCATCAGCGCCAGCCCGGTCGCGCTGGTCAAAAACAGGAGCGCCACAAAACCCCGGTCCATCGGCCGCTGTGCCACGTCGCCGTGCTGCGGGTCGCGCCGCAGGTTGAGCCAGAACAGCCCCGCCGTGCCAACCAGCAGGCTGATGCCGCCGGTCACGCCCAGCAGTTTGGGCAGGGTCGCGTAGCCATACGGCGCCGGCCAGCCCAGCGCGTAGTGGTAGACCGTGGCCACGCTGGTGGCTGCAAAACACAGCAAAAAACCATAAAACGTGAGGTGGTGGAACCGCTTTCGGGCCAGCGAAAACGCATCGTCCTCGTTGTTGCAGCCGTCGCCGTGGCCGCCGCCCAGGTATTTGAGGCTGGCGACGTCGTGCAGGGTTTCGGCCAGCGCTTCGCCGGTGGCCTTGCCCGGTGAAACCTCGCGCCAGAACCGCCGCAGCCCCAGCGCCAGCGCCAAAACCGCGAAAACGAAGACCGGCGCGAACATCCCCACCATCAGATTGTGCGGGAACACCGCGTAAAAGCTGCCGGCCGTGTTGGGCGTGGCCAGCGTGCCATTGCGCAGCGCTGCCAGCGCCAGAAACAGGGCCAGCGACGCCGCCAGCGCCAGCGACAGGGTGAGCCCGTTGCGGCGGTACAACGCGCCGAAGCCCGGCGGCCAGGCGTAGTCGGCATAGGTCTGGCCGCGCACGGTGGCCATCGCTTTCGGTACGTTCACGCCAAACTCGTGCGGCGGCGCGTACTGGCAGGCGTGCAGGCAGGCGCCACAGTTGTGGCACAGGTTGGCCAGGTAGTGGACATCGGCCGCGCCAAACGCCAGCCGGCGCGTCATCGCAGGAAAAACCGCGCAGAACCCCTCGCAGTAACGGCAGGCGTTGCAGATCTGCATGACCCGCGCGACCTCGCCCTCGGCCGTCGACGGCACCGGCTCGCCCTGCGCCAGCGCGCGCGCGTCGCGGGTCAGCGCCTCAAGCGTCTGCATGCGCCACCCCTTGCTGCAGCCGCACGGCCGCCGCGGCCGCCTGCACACCCGCGATACGGCCAAACGCGGTGCCGATGGTCATGCCCACGCCCGCGGTGTAGCCCTTGCCCAGAACGTTGCCGGCCATGATTTCACCGGCGGCGAACAGGTTGGGGCTGGCGCGCCCGCCAAAATGCACCGCCGACTGCGCGTTGACCTTCATGCCCAGGTAGGTGAAGGTGATACCCGGCTTGAGCGCGTAGCCGTAGTACGGCGGCGTGTCGATTGGCAGCGCCCAGTGGGTCTTGGCGGGGCTCAAACCCTCGGTGTGGCAATCGTCGAGCACCGCGTGGTCAAACCGGCCGACCTGGCAGGCGGCATTGAAATCGCGCACGGTCTGCAGCAGCGCCGCTTCATCCAGCCCGAGCTGGCGGGCCAGTTGCCCCAGCGTGTCGGCGCGCTCACCCGGAAACACCGGTGGCATGAAACGCCCCACAGCCTTGGCGTCGATGATCGAATAGCCGATCTGGCCGGGCTGGTTGGCCACCAGGCGGCCCCAGATCGCGTAGCGCTTGGGCCAGAAATCCTCGCCCTCGTCATAAAAGCGCCGCGCATGCTTGTTGACCATGATGCCCAGCGACACGCAGTCCACCCGGGTGC
The DNA here is from genome assembly GCA_031411575.1 of Betaproteobacteria bacterium. Lineage (GTDB taxonomy): Bacteria > Pseudomonadota > Gammaproteobacteria > Burkholderiales > Burkholderiaceae_C > JANOBJ01. Next base: position 35,091 of record JANOBJ010000109.1, read on the forward strand.
AGATGCCGCCGTCGTACAGCGGCGCGCGCGCGTCGATCGCCACGCAGTGCGACTGGGTCGGGTCGCCAATCGTGTCGGCGCCCTGCTCGATCAGGTGGCGCAGCAGCACGCCGCGGTTGTAGCGCGTGCCGCGAATGGCAAAGTTGTCAGCGGGCCATTCGCCCTGCTCGTTCTGGCCCCAGGCCTCGCGCAGCCATTCGCGGTTGGACTCGAACCCGCCGCTGGCCACCACGCAGGCGCGCGCTTCGATGCGCGTCTCACCTACGTAGGCCGCGACAAAACGGCTGCGCACCAGCTCCAGCCGGTCCACCGGCGCGTGGTAGCGCACCTGCACGCCCAGCGCCTCGGCACTGCGGTAGTAGGCATTGACCAGCGCCTTGCCGCCGCCCATGAAAAACGCATTGGTGCGCGACAGGTGCAGCGTGCCCGACAGAGACGGCTGGAAGCGCACGCCATGCCGGCGCATCCAGTCGCGGCAGGTCGCCGAATCGCGGATCGCCAGCCGCGCCAGCACCTCGTGGGTCTGCCCACCCGTGACCTTGAACAGGTCTTGCCAGAACTCTTCCTCGGGGTAGGCGTCGGTCAGCACGTCCTGCGGCGCGTCGTGCATGCAGCGCAGGTTGCGCGTGTGGCTGGAGTTGCCGCCCCGCCATTCGCGCGGCGCCGATTCGAGTAGCAGCACACTGGCCCCCGCCTCGCGCGCCATCAACGCTGCACACAGCGCCGCGTTGCCACCGCCAATCACCAGTACGTCGATCATTGGATCCAGTACGCAGCCACTGCGCACAACCACCCTGCGCTTATCACGGTACACGAGACGTTGTCGTACCAATGCTCATTGTTTCGACGATCAAAATGATCGGCCACTTCGATCAGGAAAACAGCAGCCGCCATCAGCAGGGCCGCAGCCATCAAAGCGGCCGAAGCCCCATGAAAATGAAGTCCGCCGCTGCGTTTTCCGGGGATGTAGATATCGACGATTGATAAACCCCACACCGCATACGCCGCCAGCAACGTTCCCCCCAAGAGATACGTGACGCGGTCGGGTTTCGAAATCTCATTCGGGATGTACTCGCGCTTCTGCGTCCAGGGCGTTCCACCAGCGAGCGCACGGTTGATGTCTGCCGCCAAACGATGGAAATTGCCCCGAATTTGTGTCACGTTGATGGTCTCTGGCGGACCCTCTCGGTGAAGCGATAGATCAAGCGTTCTGATTGTCTCGCCATCAGAAGACCGTTCCACGAATGTAGCCGCCCGAACCTCCTCAAACCTCAAGGACTTGGGCAAGACATCGAACCAGTCAATGCCTTTCGGGTGCACTGTCAATGCAGGTTCCGACGCACGCGTCAGTTTGTCAATCGATGGAATGGACATCCACAACGCCAGGGCTCCCGCTGCGGCCGCCATGCCCGCGAAGATCATCACCAACCAGAATGGCGCGCGCGAGTCTGCGAAAGCAATGGCAAGCTTGCCCATCAGAAGCGCGACACTTAACAGCATGACTCCCAAGCCAATCAACCGGCACAGCGCGCGCCTCGACCAGAAGAAGTCTATTTTCACGATTGCGCCACCTCTGTTCAGTCAGACTTGATGTTGGCCCGTTTGACGATATCGCTCCAGATCTTCTGCTCGCGACCGATGAAGGCCGCGAACTCGGTGGATGGCCCGCCGCCGCCGACTGCGCTGTCGGTGGCAAAGCGCTCGGTCACCGCGCTGGACTTGAGCGCCTTCAGCGATTCTTCCTGGATCTTCTTCACCACATCGGCTGGCGTGCCCGCAGGCGCCAGGATGCCGTACCACTGCGAGGTTTCGAAGTCCTTGAAGCCCATCTCGGCCACCGTGGGCACATCGGGCAGGGCCGCGATCCGCTGCTGCGTGCCGACCGCGATCGCGCGCAGCTTGCCGGCGCGGATGTGCGCGCCCAGCGCCGGCAGGCCGGCCGACGACGCCTGGGTGCGGCCCGACAGCAGATCGGTCAGCTGCGGCCCGGTGCCGCGGTAGGGAATGTGGGTGAGCGAGATGCCGGTCACCAGTTTCAGGTATTCCATCGCCAGGTGGCCGGCGCTGGCGTTGCCGGCCGAGCCGTAGTCGAGCTTGCCGGGGTTCTTCTTGGCGTAGGCCACGAACTCCTTGAAGTCCCTGGCGGGCACATCCGGGTGGATCACAAACACGTTGGGCACCTTGGCCAGCAGCGTGACCGGGATGAAATCCTTGTTCACGTCGTAGGGCTGGGTCTTGAGCATGTAGGGGTTGACCGCCAGCGTGCCCACATGGCCCAGGATGAGCGTGTGGCCATCCGGGGCGGCCTTGGCCGCGTCCACCATCGCGATGGTGCCGGCCGCGCCCGGCTTGTTCTCCACGAACACGGTCTGGCCGAGCTGTTTGGTGAGTTCTGCCGCGACCGAACGCGCCACGATCTCGGAGGTGCCGCCCGGTGCAAATGGCACGATGAAGCGCACCGGTTTGGTGGGCCAGGCCGGTTGCGCGGTGGCGGCAGCGGGCAGCAGCGCGGCACCGGCCAGGGCCAGCGCGTCGCGTCGGGTCAGGCTTGCGGGGTGCATACGGTCTCCTCTGGGCGTTGGTGGGTGCGCTATTGTCAACCAGCGCAAAATCCGCACTGCGCTGGAAAACACGTACGGAGAACCCCATGGCCGCAACCATCATCGATTCCAGAATTTTCGGCGACATGTTCAGCGACGCGACGATGCGCGCCGTCTGGTCGGACGAGAACCGCACCGCCAAGTACCTCGACATCGAGCGCGCGCTGGCCAAGGTGCAGGGCGATCTGGGCATCATCCCGAAGGAAGCCGCCGACGAAATCGTGCGCAACTGCAACCTGGAGCAGATCGACTGGGCCAAGCTCAAGGCCAAGACCGAGCAGATCGGCTACCCGATCATCGCGGTGGTGAACCAGATCAACGCCAATTGCCGCGACCGGCTGGGCGAGTATTGCCACTGGGGCGCGACCACGCAGGACATCACCGATACCGCCGCCGTGCTGCAGATTCGCGAGGGCCTGGCGCTGATCGAGGCCGACCTGAAAGACCTGTCGGCGTCGCTCGCCCACCTGGCTAAAACCCACCGCGATACGCCGGTGATCGGCCGCAGCAACCTGCAGCAGGCCACACCGATCACCTTTGGCTACAAGATGGCCAGCATCCTGGCCGGCATCGAGCGGCACCGCGAGCGGCTGCAGCAGCTCAAGCCGCGTGTGCTGGTGGGCGAGTTTGGCGGCGCCTCGGGCACGCTCTCGTCGCTGGCGACCGGCGCGATGGAAACCCAGGCCGGGCTGATGAAAGAGTTGGGGCTGGGCCAGCCACTCATCAGCTGGCACACCGTGCGCGACAACGTCGCCGAGGTGGGCGCCTTTCTCGGCCTGGTGGGTGGATCGCTCGGCAAGATCGCGATGGACGTGAAGCTGATGATGCAGACCGAGGTGGGCGAGGTCTACGAGCCGTACGCTCACGGCCGCGGCTCCAGCAGCACGATGCCGCAAAAGCGCAACCCGATCTCGAGCTGCTACATCCACGCGCAAATCTCGGTGGTCCGGCAGCACGCGGCGGCGATGCTCGACGCGATGGTCGCCGACCACGAGCGCTCGACCGGCCCGTGGGAGATCGAGTGGATCGTGCTGCCCGAAGCCTTCTGCCTGCTCGCCGGCGCGCTGTCCCAGTCGCGCTTCGTCGTCAGCGGCATGGAGGTCGACGTGAAGCGCATGCGCGCCAACCTCGACATGACCCATGGCCTGGTCGTATCGGAAGCGGTGATGATGGGCCTCGCGCCCTACATCGGCCGCGAGTATGCGCACGACCTGGTCTACGACATCTGCCGCGTC
>JANOBJ010000110.1:0-1892 GCA_031411575.1 Betaproteobacteria bacterium
CACCGGTTACTTCGACGAAGTCACCACCGTGATCCAGGGCGGCAAATCAAGCGTCACCGCGCTCACCGGCTCGACCGAGGAAGAGCAGTTCCACTGATCCACAGGTAGCTGTCACACTTCGAGGCCCGGGGCACACCATCCCGGGCTTTTTTGCGTGGGAGCAGGTAAAATGCAGGTTCACATTTGTAAGAGCGAGAAAGGCATGCTGGTTATGACACCGCGAACTACTTTTGACGGTTTCTCAAGCCTGACGGGGCTGTAGTCCGCGAGCCCTGGTCATAGTTAGCTATAAAATTAATAGTAAAAGCGCGGCGCGGTCCGCGCTTTTTTGTTGCCTTTCGGAATATCCACCATGATCCACATCACGCTTCCCGACGGTTCCCAACGCGAGTTTCCCGGCCCGGTCACCGTGGCCGAGGTGGCTGCCTCCATCGGCGCCGGCCTAGCCAAGGCCGCGCTGGCCGGCAAGGTGCCGGCTGCGGACGGGGCGCCCGCCCGCGTGGTTGACACCAGCTACCTGATCACAGCCGACAGTCCGCTGTCCATCATCACGGCCAAGGATGCGGACGGCCTGGAGGTGATCCGCCACTCCACCGCCCACCTGCTGGCCTATGCCGTCAAGGAGCTGTTTCCGGACGCGCAGGTGACCATCGGCCCGGTGATCGAGAACGGCTTTTTCTACGATTTTTCGTACAAGCGCCCGTTCACGCCCGAAGACCTGGTGGCGATTGAAAAGCGCATGGCCGAACTGGCCGCCAAGGATGAGCCCGTGACGCGCCGCGTGCTGCCGCGCGACGAGGCCGTGTCGTACTTCAAGTCCTTGGGTGAGCACTACAAGGCCGAGATCATCGCCGGCATCCCGAGCAACGAAGACGTGAGCCTGTACCGCGAAGGCAGCTTCGAAGACCTGTGCCGCGGCCCGCACGTGCCCAGCACGGGCAAGCTCAGGCACTTCAAGCTCATGAAGGTGGCTGGCGCCTACTGGCGTGGCGACCACCGCAACGAGATGCTGCAGCGCATTTATGGCACGGCCTGGGCCACCAAGGACGAGCTGCAGCAGTACCTCACGATGCTCGAAGAGGCCGAGAAGCGCGACCACCGCAAGCTTGGCCGCGAGCTGGACCTGTTCCACATCGACGAGCATTCGCCCGGCACGGTGTACTGGCACCCGACGGGCTGGACGGTCTGGCAGGGCGTGGAGCAGTACATGCGCCGCGTGTACCAGGACAACGGCTACCAGGAGGTCAAGGGCCCGCAGCTGCTGGACAAAGGCCTCTGGGAGAAGACCGGCCACTGGGACAAGTACCGCGAGAACATGTTCACGACCGAGAGCGAGAAGCGCGACTACGCCCTGAAGCCGATGAACTGCCCGGGCCACATCCTGATCTTCAAGCAGGGCATCAAGAGCTACCGCGACCTGCCGCTGCGCTACGGCGAATTCGGCCAGTGCCACCGCAACGAGCCGACCGGCGGGCTGCACGGCATCATGCGGGTACGCGGCTTCACGCAGGACGACGGGCACATCTTCTGCACCGAAGAGATGATCCTGCCCGAATGCACGGCCTACACGGCGCTGCTGCAAAAGGTCTACGCCGACTTTGGCTTCAAGGCCATCATCTACAAGGTGGCCACGCGGCCGGCCCAGCGCATCGGCTCGGATGAGAGTTGGGACAAGGCCGAGCAGGCGCTGATGGACAGCCTGCGCGCCTCGGGCTGCGAATTCGAGATTTCGCCGGGCGACGGCGCGTTTTATGGCCCCAAGATCGAGTACACGCTGAAAGACGCAATTGGCCGCCAGTGGCAGTGCGGCACCATGCAGGTCGATTTTTCGATGCCCGAGCGGCTGGACGCGGAGTACGTGGGCGAGGACGGTGCCCGGCACCGCCCGGTGA
>JANOBJ010000111.1:0-1599 GCA_031411575.1 Betaproteobacteria bacterium
GCCGCAAGCAGGCGCGCACTGTGCTGGTGGGCAAGCGCGCCTGGGGCGTGGCGCTGTCGGGCGACGGCACGCGGCTGTTTGTCGCCAACGGCCTGTCGGACGACATGACGGTGGTTGACGTGGCGGGCGCCAAGGCGCTCAAGACGATACCGGTCGGGCGCGTGCCGCATTCGGTGGTGGTCGATGACTGAGGCATTGCGCGGGCCGAACAGTATTCATACGCGCCCGGGCCCGGGCGCGACAACGGTGGTACCGCAGGGCAGGTTTCGCCCGGCCGCCTGGCTGGCCCTGCCGGCACTGGCCGTGGCGCTCGCCGCCACGCTGGCCAGCACCGCCGCCGTGGCGGGCGACCGCCCGTTCAGCCAGCTGCAGCGCGCGGTCTGGGAAGACGATGACGAGCAGGTCCTGTCGCTCGACCTGAACCATCGCCGTTCGCGCGACCTGCGCAGCACCGGCTTGGGCGTCGAGTACGCGGTATCGCCAGCCTGGTCGCTCGAAGTCGAGCTGGGCTGGCAAAAAGACCGCGCGGCAGGCACGCGCGAGCGCAGCGTCGAGCTGGCCGGGCAGTACCTCTTCAACAACATCGCGCGCGACGACTACGGCCTGGGCATCGCCGCATCGGTGGAGTGGTCGCGCCCGAGCGGCGCGGCCATGGCCTACGAAAAGGCGCGCATCGTGGGCGTTTATTCGAGGCCCATCGGTGCCGTTGGTGCGGGCTTTGTCCACGTCAACCTGGGGCTGCAGGACGACGTCAACGTGAAGAAGAAGGCGCCGCGCGTTGTCTGGGCGGTGGGCATCGAGCACGATCTGGCAAGCCGCACCGTGGGCTTTGCCGAGTTCGCCGCGGTGGGGCTGCGCCCGCGCGAGGCCGAACTGCACCTGGGTGTGCGCCAGTGGATTCGCCGCGAAAAGCTGGCGGTGGACATCAGTGTGGCGCGCGAGGTGCAACGCGCCTTTGCCGGCGGCGAACGCAAGAACAGCGTGATGCTGAACCTGAGTTTTTACGACATCAAGCTGTAGCGGCCGGACGCGGCGCAGGCACTACCCAGCCGTCGCGCAGGCCACGCAGATGCAGGCGCTGTTGCGCGCGTCGGCCGGCACCCGCGCCAGCACCTCGGGCCCGAAGATCACGCCCAGGCACCAGCAGGGAGGCTGCTGCACGCCGCTGGCGCGCTCGATCTCCATCGCGCAGGTGTTGGCCTGGCCGCACAGCGGGCAGCGGGTCGGGTCGGTCGGAGCGGCTTCGGGTGGGGTCATGCCGGCAGTGTAGCGGTCGCCGCGCGCCGCGCAACCTGGCGCTCGTTCGCGCCGGCTTGACGCAAGTCAATTCGGCATCAAACAGGCCATGAGTGCTTGTCGCATGGTCATTCTTAGCTATTAAAATAATAGCATCCGAGGGCTGCGGCAAACCCCACCAAGGGGCGGCGAAAGCCTTGGACACCCGCCCCGAATCTGCTAGATTGAACCCACCCCGCAACTCCGAAAGGTTCGCCATGTCTGATGCCCGTGCCGCCGTGGAATCCCAGGAAAAGCTCGTCAGCGACATCAAGTCGGCCATCTCCGACGCCGAAGACCTGCTGCACGCCACCGCCGACCAGG
>JANOBJ010000112.1:0-1501 GCA_031411575.1 Betaproteobacteria bacterium
CCAATCTGGCCGGTGGCCAGGTGCAGGTTGATCAGCGCGGCATTCTTGGCGGTCCCGCTGCTCGACTGGTTCAGCCCCTGGCAATACAGGCTGAGGGTGGCCGGGGAGGTAGCGAATAGCCGTGCCGCAGCCAGCAGGTCGTCCTTCTTGATGCCGCAGACCTGCGACACCACATCGGGCGTGCAGTCGCGCACGGTGGCCTTCAGACCGTCAAAACCGGTGGTGTGCGCGGCGATGTAGCTGGCGGATGTCCAGCCTTCCCACAGCATGATGTGTAGCAGGCCGTGGAACAGCATCACGTCGGTGCCGGGCTGGATCGGCAGGTACAGGTCGGCGATCTCGGCAGTGTCGGTACGGCGCGGGTCGCAGAAGATGATCTTCATCGCCGGATTGGCCTTTTTCGCGTCTTCAATGCGGCGAAACAGCACGGGGTGGGCCCACGCGGTGTTGCTGCCCACGATGAAGATGCACTGCGCATGGTTCACGTCGTCGTAGCAGGTGGGCGGCGCGTCGGCGCCCAGCGTGAGCTTGTAGCCTGCCACCGCGCTGCTCATGCACAGGCGCGAGTTGGTGTCCACATTGTTGGTGCCGATCAGGCCCTTGGCCAGCTTGTTGAAGACGTAGTAGTCCTCTGTCAGCAGCTGACCGCTGATGTAGAAACCCACCGCGTCCGGCCCGTGCTCGCGGATGATCTGTGCAAAGCCGCCGACGGCGAAATCCAGCGCTGCGTCCCACGACAGGCGCTGCGGCGTTTCGCCGCGGTGCACGCGCCGCATCGGGTGCAGCAGGCGTGTTTGCCGGGTCACCGGCTCGCTGGCCGTCAGGTGCAGCGTGGAACCCTTGCTGCAAAGCCGGCCGAAGTTCGCCGGGTGATCCGGGTCGCCGCGCACGCCGGTGATCTGGTCGCCCTGCGACTCGATGATCACGCCGCAGCCCACCCCACAGTAGGGGCAGGTGGAGCGGGTTTCGCGATCGGTCATGCGCGCGCGGGCTCCCGGCGCGCAGGACCGGCCACGGGGCGGGTCAGATCGGTGGCATGGCTGGCCAGCTCGGTGGCATCGAGGTGAACCGTGCCGTTCTCCACCTTCACGCTGAACTTCGGTGCACAGCCTTCATCGGGCGCCTTGGCGCAGCCATCCGCCAGTCCAATCGTCCAGTTGTGCAGCGGGCAGGCCACGCTGGTGCCGAACACGATGCCCTGCGACAGCGGGCCGCCCTTGTGCGGACACCGGTCGAGCAGGGCGAACACCTCATCCTGGTCGTTGCGAAACACCGCGACGTCCAGGCCTGCCGCACGCTGCACGCGGCGGGCGCCCAGCACCGGGATGTCGTCGACTCGGCAGATGACTTTCCATTCACTCATGATTGCTATGACTTTCGTAGCTACAAATGACCACTGTACAGGGACGTCAAGGCATTTTGATGCTCAAACCGCCACTGGGGCGAACTGCCGGGTGTCCACTGCCGCCTCCTTGAGTTCAAACCACGGGTCGGGTTCGCC
>JANOBJ010000113.1:0-9083 GCA_031411575.1 Betaproteobacteria bacterium
CATGATCGAGGACGGCGACAAGGTCATGGTCTGCATGAGCGGTGGCAAGGACAGCTACGGCATGCTGGACATCCTGCTGAAGATGAAGGCGCGCGCGCCGATCCACTTCGACCTGATCGCCGTCAACCTCGACCAGAAGCAACCCGGCTTTCCCGAGCATGTGCTGCCCGAATACCTGGCCACCACCGGCGTGCCGTTTCACATCGAGAACCAGGACACCTACTCGATCGTCAAGGACAAGATCGCACCGGGCAAGACCATGTGCAGCCTGTGCAGCCGGCTGCGCCGCGGCATTCTGTACCGCGTGGCCGACGAACTGGGCGCGACCAAGATCGCGCTCGGCCACCACCGCGACGACATGCTGCAGACCTTCTTTCTCAACATGTTCTTCGGCGGCAAGCTCAAGGGCATGCCCCCGAAGCTGGTGAGCGACGACGGCCGCCACATCGTGATCCGGCCGCTGGCCTACGTGGCCGAGAAATACCTGACGCGCTGGGCCGAGCACCGGCAGTTCCCGATCATTCCGTGCACGCTATGCGGCAGCCAGGAGAACCTGCAGCGCAAGCAGGTCGGCGCGATGCTGCGCGAATGGGACAACAAGTACCCCGGCCGCGTGGAAAACATGTTCAATGCGCTGGGCAACGTGGTGCCCTCGCACCTGATGGACGGAACCCGCTACGACTTCAAGGGTCTGAAAGTGACCGGCGTGGCCAGCGAAGACGGCGACAAGGCCTTTGACGACGAATCGTTTGCGCCCGCCACGCCGGCCGCGTTGCAGGTGGGTCGCCTCTAGGGCGCCATGCCGCCGTATGGCACGATTTTCAGGTCTTTTCGACAGGAGGTCCTCATGAGGCGGTCATTGTTTGCTATTATTTTTATAGCATTTGCACTGTCTGGATGTGCCACCACCTGGCTGGTGGACAGCGACGTGCGCGCCTTCTCCAAGCTCCCCGCCAATGCCGCCGCGCTCGCACAGGCGCCTTACCGGATGGAGTGGCTGCCCTCGCAGACCGACCCGGCCGCGCGCGCCACGCTGACCGAATGGGCGGCTGTCGCGCTGGCGCGGGTGGGCTGGCGCCGCGACGACGCGGCCCCGCGCTTTTCGGTGCAGGTCGATGCGCGTGTGCAGCGCTTCAACAATGCGCCTTGGGACGATCCGTGGTGGGGCGCCTGGGGCCCCGTGGGCAGCGGCTATATCGTGGGCAGCCGCGGGCACCTCACGTTTGGCAGCGGCATCGGCGTGGGGATCGGCTTTGGCTTTCCCAGCAACCCGTACTACCAGCGCAGCGTCAGCCTGCTGATCCGCGACCTCGGCTCAGGCCAGATCGTCTATGAAACCCAGGCCGCGCACGACGGCCGCTGGAGCGACAACGCCACCGTCTTTCCGGCCATGTTTGAAGCGGCGCTGCGCGGCTTTCCCCACCCGCCGGCGGGCATTCAACGCGTCAACATCGAAGTGCCGCGCTGACGGGCCACGCGGCCAGTTCGGCCGCAGCCCCCTAGAATTGGGGCTGAACATGGACGCCACCCGCATCATTGCCATCCGCCACGGTGAGACCGCCTGGAATGTTGACACGCGCATCCAGGGCCAACTCGACATCCCGCTGAATGACACCGGGCGCTGGCAGGCCCACCGGCTGGCACTGGCGCTGGCGGGCGAGCCGATCACTGCGCTGTATTCCAGCGACCTGTGGCGGGCCTATGACACCGCGCTGTCGGTGTCCAGCGCGACCGGGCTGCCGATCGTGACCGACGAGGGCCTGCGCGAACGCGGCTTTGGCGTGTTTGAGGGCAAGACCTTTGCCGAGGTTGAGGCGCTGTGGCCCGCGCAATCGATGCGCTGGCGCCGGCGCGATCCCGAGTTCGCACCCGAAGGCGGCGAGACGCTGATCGACTTTCGCGACCGGGTGACACGCACCGCGCATGCGCTGGCCGCGCGCCACGTCGGCGAGCAGATCGTGATGGTCGGCCACGGCGGGGTGATGGACGTGCTCTACCGCATCGCCACCGGGCAGGACCTGCAGGCCCCGCGCACCTGGCAACTCGGCAACGCAGCCATCAACCGGCTGTTGTGGACGCCCGACGGCTTCACGCTGGTGGGCTGGTCTGATACCTGGCACCTCGACGATGAATCCCGTGACGAAGCCGCTGCCTGAGCCGGCCGACAAAGCCGCAGCCGTGCGGCCCGCCCTGCCGCCGGCGCTGGCCGCGCTCATCGGCCAGCCGGTCGATGCGATCGACACGCCCTCGCTGGTGGTGGACCTGGACGCCATGGGCCGCAACCTCAAGCGCATGGCCGAGTTTGCCGCCAAGCACAACGTGAAGTTCCGCCCGCACGCCAAGATGCACAAGAGCGCGTCACTCGCCAAGCTGCAGATACAGGCGGGCGCCAGCGGCGTGTGCGTGCAGAAAACATCCGAAGCCGAGGCGCTGGCTGCCGCTGGCGTGCGCAACATTTTCATCAGCAACGAGGTCACGGCGCCGGCCAAGCTGCACCGCGTGGCCGCGCTGGCACAGGCCCTGGCCGCGCAGAACGGGCAGCTGGCCATTGCGGTTGACAGCATGGCGGGCGTGCAACGGCTGGCTGCGGCGATGGCTTCTGCCCACCCAACCGGTGCGGCGGTGGTCGACGTGTTCGTGGAAATCGATGTCGGCCAGGGGCGCTGCGGCGTGGCACCGGGCACGGCCGCGGTGACGCTCGCGCAGGAGATTACCCGCCACCCGACGCTGAATTTCGCCGGCCTGCAGGCCTACCACGGCCGCGCCCAGCACTTGCGCACGGTGCACGAGCGGCGCATCGCCATCGCACGCACGGTGGACGACGTGCAGCGCACGCGCCAGCTGATGGAGGCGGCGGGCCTGCGGGTAGGGCTGGTCACTGGCGCGGGCACCGGCACGTTCGCGCTCGAGGCCGCCAGCGGCGTCTATGGCGAGCTGCAGGCCGGCAGCTTTCTGTTCATGGACGCCGACTACGCGCAAAACGAGCGCGACCCGGCGCAGCCGCAGTTTGAGCACGCACTGTTCATCAAGACCCAGGTGATGAGCCGCCACGGTGACCGCGCGGTATGCGACGCCGGCCACAAGAGCCACGCGATCGACTCGGGCCTGCCGCGCGTGCACGCGCTGGCTGGCGGCCCCGCGTTGCAGTACTTCAACGGCGGCGACGAGCACGGCATCCTGCGCGCCACCGACGCCGGCGCCCCGCTGCCCGCCATTGGCGACGTGCTGTGGCTGATCCCCGGCCACTGCGACCCCACCGTCAACCTGCACGACCACCTGATCGGGGTGCGCGGCGGGCTGGTGGACGGCATGGTCGAGCGCATCATCAGGGTTGATGCCAGAGGCGCGCTGACATGACGCCCCCACGCTTGTCGCTACGCGTACTGCGCTGCCCCCCGACGGGGCTGGCCTTGCTCGGGGCGGCCCGGCGCGGCGGCCGCTGACCTCAATATGACCCCCAGCCAGATCATCGTTCTTGCCACGCCGGTGTTCTTCCTGCTCATCGCCATTGAGTTCGCAGTGGGTGTGGCACGCGGGCGCAACACCTACCGGCTGAACGACGCGATCACCAGCATCAGCCTGGGCATGCTGAGCCAGATCAGCGCGGTGTTCACGCGACTGCTGCGCATCGGCATCTACACCGCCATCTACAGCACGGTCGCGCTGGTGCCACTGGAAGCCGCACGCGAGTTCTGGACGACCTGGTACGGCTGGCTGCTGGCGCTGGTGTTCTACGATTTTTGCTACTACTGGCTGCACCGGCTCGGCCATGAAAGTGCCGTGCTGTGGGCCGCCCATGTGGTGCACCACCAGAGCCAGGACTACAACCTGTCCACCGCGCTGCGCCAGACGTCCAGCGGCGCGCTGCTCGGATGGATTTTCTATGTGCCGATGGCACTGGCCGGCGTCCCGCCGCTGGTGTTTGGCATCGTGGCGCTGGTTGATCTGCTCTACCAGTTTTGGGTGCACACCGAGCAGGTGGGCAAGCTCGGCTGGTTCGACCGCTGGTTCTGCAGCCCATCGAACCACCGCGTGCACCACGCCGTGAACGATCGCTACCTGGACCGCAATTACGGCGGCGTCCTGATCCTGTGGGACCGCCTGTTCGGCAGTTTCAAGGAGGAAGACGAGCGCTGCGTCTACGGCACGCGCAAGCCCCTGAACAGCTGGGACCCGCTGTGGGCCAACGCCGAGGTGTACGGCGCGCTGCTGCACGATTCGTGGCACGCCAGCAGCTGGGCAGACAAGCTGCGCGTGTGGCTCAAGCCCCCGGGCTGGCGGCCGGCCGACGTGGCCGCACGTTTTCCCCGCGCGCCGTTCGACATCACGCAGGTGCAAACCTACCAGCCGCCTGCCAGCCGCACCCTGCAATGGTTCGCCGGCATCCAGTTTGTGCTGCTGTTGCAGGGCGTGGCGGTGTTTTTGTGGTTTGCCGACGGGTTGCCGCTGCCGCAAGCCGCCGTGTGGTTTGGGGTGCTGACGGCCGGCCTGTGGGCGGTGGGTGGCGCGCTGCAGGGCCGGCTCACGATGCTGCAGGTGTTGATGATCGAGGCAGCGGCGCTGACCACCGCCACGGCGGCGCTCGGGCTGGTGGACCTGCACCGGGCGTTCAAGCCGTTGGTGATGGTATTTGCTATTATTTTCATAGCTATAAACGACCATCCAACAAAGACCACCGGCGCATTTCGCTCTACTTTCATCGCTGCGCTGATGTTTTCACTGGCTGGCGACGTACTGCTCATGTTCCCCGGCTACTTCATCCCCGGGCTGGTGGCTTTTCTGCTCGCGCACCTCTGCTATATCGCGCTGTTTCGCCAGGGCGTGCCGTGGTTTCCAAGCCGCCGCGCGCTGCTGGCCACGCTGGCCATAGGCGCTGCGGTCTATGCGCTGCTGTGGAGCGGGCTGAACCCGGTGCTGAAAATCGCGGTGGCCGCCTACGTGGTGGCCATCGCGCTGATGGCCGCGCAGGCGCTGGGCCGCGCCACTGTGCTGCGCGACCCTGCCGCCACGGGTGTGGCGGTGGGCGCTGGCTTCTTCATGCTCAGTGACTCACTGCTGGCCATGAACAAATTTGTGTCGCCGTTCCCGATGGCACAGGTATGGGTTCTGACGTCTTATTACCTGGCTCAGATTCTGCTGGTACACCACGCGCGGCCGGCCGCCCGTTAGCCACGCTCAGGCCGGATGCGCGATGGGCTCGTCGCGCGCGATGCGTCCGTCGATCAGTTCCACCAACCGGTCGCAGCGCGCGGCCAGCCGCGGATCATGCGTAACCACGACGAACGAGGTGCCGCGCTCAGCATGCATGCGCCGCAGTTGCACAAACACCTCGTCCGAGGAGGCGGTATCCAGATTGCCGGTGGGCTCGTCGGCCAGTACCAGCGGTGGCTCCATCACGAGCGCACGTGCAATCGCTACCCGCTGCTGCATGCCGCCTGACAGCTCTCCTGGCCGCTTGTTCATGGCCTTGACCAGGCCCACGGCGGCGAGAAGCTCACGCGCTTTCTCCAGTGCCTTGGGGCTGACTCGACCTTCGGCCATGAGCGCGGGCATGGTCACGTTTTCCAGCGCCGTAAAGGCGGGTAGCAGGTGGTGGAACTGGAACACAAAGCCCAGCAAGTTGCGTCGGCGCAAGGTCAGACCCGCATCGTCCAGCGCCTGCACCTCCTCGCCCTGCAGCCGGTAGCTGCCGGACGTCATGCGCTCCAGCAGGCCAATGATGTTGAGCAGGGTGCTCTTGCCAGAGCCCGACGGTCCGATCAGCGCAATGAATTCGCCCTTGTTCACGCGCAGTGGCAGGCCGTGCAGCACCTCGGCTTCGCTCGGAAGGCCGGCATTGTAGGTTTTGCGGACCTCGCTGAGTTCGATCAGCGTTGGCGTTGTGTCGGCCATGGCGTCAGATGCGGATGGCCTGCGCCGGGTCCATGGCCGCGGCGCGGCGCGCGGGCGCAATTGCAGCCAGGACGCCGCACACGGTGGCAATCAGTGCCACCTGCACGGCCAGCACCGGCTGCAGCGTGATGTCAAACAGCGGCAACCCGTCAGAGCCCCGCACAAAGTTGGTAAACAGCCAGATCATGCCCACTGCGAGCGCCACCCCCAACACCGAACCCAGCGCGCCTACCACCGCGCCCTGCACCAGGAACAGCCGCAGGATCTGGCCGCGCGTGGCACCCATGGCCCGCAAGATGCCGATCTCGCGGCGCTTTTGCACCACCGACACCACCAGCACGCTGGCGATGCCCAGCACCACCACCACCAGCACCACCGCGCGGATCAGCCCGGTGCTGACCGACTGCGCGTTGAGTGCCGAGACCAGCTGGGCATTGCTTTCCTGCCAGCTTTCTATCTTGTATGGGAACTGGCGGCGCAGGCTTTCGGCCAGTGCCTGCGCGGCCCACACGTCCTTGACGGTCAGATCGATCGTGGTGGCGCCACCGGGAAGGCCGAGCAGATTCTGCGCGGCACGCAGCGGCACGATCACGGTACGGCGGTTTAGCTCCTTGACGCCCAGGTCCACCAGCGCGGTCACGCGCACCGAGTCGTTCACCGCGCCGGTCTGAACCGTGAGACGGTCGCCCACGCGAACGCCCAGGTCAGCGGCCAGGTCGCGGCCCAGAATCGCCTCGCCGGGCGCAAGGCGCGCGGTGCCGCTCACAACCTTGGCGCGCAGGCCCACGATGCGGTCATACCGGTCCAGATCCACACCCACCAGTGATATGGCTTGTGTGGCCTCGCCACGCAGCGCCAGGCCGCCGCCCGCCACCATCGGCGACACCGCCGCAATGGCCGGCAGGCGTTCCAGCAGCGGTACCAGCGCCTGCCAGTTGGCGACCGAGCGCAGGCGCTGGGCGCGCGGCTGCGTCTGCGTCAGCCCGGTGGCGCCGGGCACGGCTGGCGCAGCGGGCGTCACCACGTCGTCGGGCGAGCGCAGCGTGACATGCGCCTGAGCGCCCAGCGTCTTGTTGAGTGTGTTGCTCTGGAGCCCACTGATGAGTGCCGAGATGTAGGCAATCACCGCCACTCCTGCCGCCACACCCACGATGATCAGCAGCGTCTGCATGCGCCCTTCACGCAGAAAGCGCAGTGCCACGCGCGATTCAAATCCGAGCCAGGGCGTCATGGGTACGGGGGCTCTCAGCGCCCCATGGCGTTGCTGAGCGCCGAGCCGGCGTCTTGTCTGCCCGTGCCGGGCGCCGCCGCCTGGCCGGGCCGCCAGGGCAATACGCGCGCACGCACGCGCTGGTCGTCCTTGAGGGCGCCGCCCAGCAGCACCACATCGCCCGCGGCCAGACCGTCCAGCACCTCGACAGCGTCCAGCGTGCGCACGCCAAGCTTCACGGTGCGCGCCCGCGAGTGGCCGTCAGCGCTCACCAGCACGGTGGCCGACGCCTCGCCAGGCGGCGTTCGCAGGGCCGCAAGCGGCAGCACCAGCGCGCTGTCAAGCCGTGCGGTTTCCACCTCCACCGACAGCGTCATGTCCTCCCGCAAAAAGGCGGGTGGCTGCTGGGCCAGCGTGAACTTCACCTCCACTGCGCCGCGCTGCGCGTCAACTGCCGGCGCAATGGACAGTACCCGCGCCGCGAAGCGCTGCGTGGCAAAGGCATCGGCCACCACCATGGCCTGCTGGCCGGTTTGCAATTGATCCAGGAAGCGCTCGTCCACCTGTGCCAGCAGTTGCGTGGGGCCCGCCAGCGCCAGGCTCATTAAGGCCTTGCCGGGCTGCACGATCTGCCCGGGCTCGACCGCGCGCACCAGCACCTTGGCATCGGCTGGCGCCAGCACCACCGTCTGTGCCAGCCGCGCGCGCGCCGACTGCGTGGCACCCTGCGCCAGTGCCAGCTGGGCCTGAGCCTGCAGCAAGTCGGTGCCGGCCTCGTCGTTGGCCTGGGTCTGGGCGCGGGCGCTGGCTTGCTGGGCACGCGCTACCTCCACCGCCCGGCGCGCATCATCGAGCCGCGAGCCACTCACGAAGCCCTGCGCCACCAGCTGTTCGGTTCGGGAAAGCTCGGCCCGTGCGGCGCGCAGCGTGGCATCGGTCTGAGCCAGTGCGGCGCCTGCCGCGGCACGGCCGGTGCTGCGCAGGCCCGCCAGCCGGGCTGCGGCCTGGCGCTCGCCCGCAATCGCCTGGCCGAGCGCGGCAGCCAGTTCGTCAGACTCCAGCCGCAGCAACGCCTCGCCTTTTCGCACCTGCACGCCCTCGGCCACCAGCACCTGGCTGACCCGACCAGTGAGGGTGCTGCCCACCTCCACGCGCGAGAGCGTGGCCACCCGGGCCGAGAACTGCAGCGTGCGCACCAATGGCGCCTGTTTCAGCGCCACTGCATCCACCTGCGGGCTGCGCAGCGCCAGCCAGGCAGCAACGGTGCCCACCGCCAGGAGTACAACCCCCGCCATCCAGAACCAGCGGCGTTGTACGGGCGAGGGCGTCATGGCGTCTTGAACGTTCAGGCGCCGGACTCGAATAGCCCGGTGCCGGTTCGTGGCGGCGTCACGCCCAGGTGACGGTAGGCCGCCAGCGTGGCCACGCGTCCGCGCGGCGTGCGCTGCAAATAGCCCTGCTGGATCAGGTAGGGCTCGATCACATCCTCGATCGTGTCGCGCTCCTCGCCGATGCTGGCTGCGATGTTGTCCAGCCCCACCGGGCCGCCGTCAAAGCGGTGAATCACGGCTTCCAGCAGCTTCCTGTCCATCACGTCAAAGCCTTGCGGGTCCACATCCAGCATGGCCAGTGCGCGGTTGGCGATATCGAGCGTGATGCGGCCGTCGCCCTTCACGTCGGCGTAGTCGCGCACGCGGCGCAGCAGCCGGTTGGCAATGCGCGGCGTGCCGCGTGAACGCCGCGCGATCTCGATACCGCCCTCAGCGTCCATCGGCGCCTTGAGCAGCCCCGCGCTGCGCGTGACAATGCGGCCCAGCTCGTCGGCGCTGTAGAACTCCAGCCGCGAGACGATGCCAAAGCGGTCACGCAGCGGGTTGGTCAGCATGCCCGCGCGCGTGGTCGCGCCCACCAGCGTGAACGGCTGCAGATCGAGCTTGATGCTGCGCGCGGCTGGCCCCTCGCCGATCATGATGTCGATCTG
>JANOBJ010000114.1:0-31678 GCA_031411575.1 Betaproteobacteria bacterium
GTTCCCTCAGGTCGACTTTGATCCGTGAGGACATTAGGGTTCTCGCTTTCACATGCATCCAACAACCGCTGTGCAAGAGCACGAGCAGCATTCTTTGTCAGTCGTAGATAAATATATACATCGTCTCCACTAATTTCTTTCCAACCAGTACTATTTGGCAACTCCCGGCTACGCTGAAGCGCCTGAGGTGAACATATTGCCCATGACGCCAGAATCGAATCAGGTTGGCAGTTTTTCGTGGTCATGTCGGATTCGTACTTATTTAGGTATTTGCTCTTCAGGGGCTGCGCGATATGCTTGCCCGCCATTCCAACGGCCTACAGAGTCCTTAGCGTAAACGATGCGCCCGTCCGCTCCTGTAACAGCGTGGATGTTCAAAACTTGCTTTGACCCATGCTGCAGGTGAATGTTGTAGTGGACGGCCGGACCAAAACCTTCAACGTGTCCGTACTCCTTGCGAAACATCAAGCGAGATCCGTCTTCAAGTGACGTCACAAACTGGCCAGCGTGCTTCGGGTCAACTGTTGCACTGCCCAAGGCCCGCTCGAGTGCTGCCGCAGCCTTGCCCGGACCAACCGATGCCATTCCGATTTCGGCAGCCGCCATTTCCGTGAGCACCTGCCCGGATGAACTACCCACCAGCATCTGCAAGCGCCCCCAAGCCTGCTGCACAAGTTGCGCGCCACGAGTAAGGACGCTTAAGTGATTAAACAGATACCCAAACGCCGCAGTAGTGGCCCCATTTTCAAACTTGCCCCCCGCGATCACCGAGCCTACGCCACCGGCAACGCTGGTGGCAACCCCGTTGGCGATGGTATCGCCAAGATTGATGTTGTTGCTGGTGAACTTGCCAAACAGGGCGCTGGCCGCGCCATTGCCGCAGTTGCCGCCGCCGGCTGCCGAACCGATGCAGCCAGCGGCCGCGTGGCCTGCGTAGCTGGCCGCTGTCCCGGCTTCAAACGATGCGCCGATGCCACCGAACATCCCGCCAGACAGAGCGCCCTGCAGCCCGCCTTGCAGGTTGCCGGATCCAATCGCACCGACTGCGAACCCCGTCAAAGCCCCACTGACAGCCGACCCCAATCCAGTCACTGCAGTCGCAGCGCTAGAGAAAATACCACCCCCACTCATTCCTACGAATGCAGTTGGTACGCCACCTGCACTTGCGATCATGATTTGATTGATGAACTGCGGCGCATAGATGGCCACAGCGATGGCGACGACAGCCCTAAAGAACTTCCTGAGACTGAAGTACCCACTGGGATCGGTGTACGCCAGCGGGTTGTTCACCACATAGGCATAGCGGTTGTAGCTTTGCAGGTTGCCAGGGAACTGGATGAACGGATCAGCGCTCATGAAGCGCCCGATCAACGGGTCGTAGATGCGCCCGTTCATGTGGATCACGCCCATCTCGTCCAGATGCTCGTGCAGGCCGCTGGGCGCGCCCGCCGCTCCCGACTGGCCTACCCCAAAAGTCGTCCATTGAACTACACTTGGGCCATGGGGTTCGAATGGGACGCCACCAAGAGCGCGGCATGCTTCGTACAGCGGGGCTTTGATTTTGAGTACGTGGCCCACGCATTCCTGGACCCGTTGCGAGTGGTGCGGCGCGACCGACGGTGGGAATACGGCGAAGACCGCTATCAGTTGTTGGGCGCCGTGGAGGGGCGGGTATTTTTTGTGGCCTACACGGTACGTGGCACGACAGTTCGGCTTATTTCGGCCCGCAAGGCCAATGAACGAGAGGTAAAAGCGTATGAAAACGGTGCGATTGAAACTTGAGCCTTCGCGTGCTGGTCGGCCGTCGGGCCGTGTATCGGTTGCACGGCTGGACGCCACGGGCGACGCCGAGTTGCGCGAGCAGCAGCGCGCCGACGACTCCCAGGGGGCGCAAGATGCAGCGCGTTTTGCTCAGAGCGTACGCAAGCGGCTGGGCTTGACGCAACTGGAGTTCTCGCAGCGCATCGACGTGTCGCTGGACACGATCCGAAACTGGGAGCAAGGCAAGCGCAGCCCCGCTGGCGCAGCACGCGCACTGCTGCGCGTGCTGGACAAGGCGCCCGAGGTGGCGCTGAACGCGCTGCGGTAGGCACTGGCGGGCTGGAGCGCCGCCCAGCCCTCAATCCGGCTTGATGCCGTTCTCCTTGACCACCTTGGCCCAGATGTCCATCTGCTTCTCGATGAACACGCGGGCCACTTCGGGGGAGCCGCCGACCACGTCGATGCCCTGGGCTTCGAGTTTTTTGGCGATGTCGGGGGTCTTGAGCGCCTTGTTGACCTCTTCGTTCATGCGTTTCAGGATGTCCGGCGGCGTCTTGGCAGGTGCCAGGATGGCCCACCAGGCGGGGGCGTCAAAGCCGGGCACGCCGCTTTCGGCCAGCGTCGGCACATCGGGCAGGTCGGGGCTGCGCTTGCTGGTGGTGACGGCCAGCGGGCGCAGGCGCTTGTTGTCGATGTGCGGCTTGGTCACGAAGACCGAGCCGATCGACAGCGGCACGTGGCCGGCCACGGCGTCGGTCATCAGCGGGCCGCCGCCCTTGTAGGGGATGTGCGTCCAGTCGATGCCGCTCGATTTGCCCACCAGCGCCATCGCCAGATGCCCGAGGCTGCCCGAGCCAATGCTGCCGTAGTTGACGACTTTTTTGGCCTTGGCGGCGGCCGCCACGTCGGCAAAGGTCTTGTATTCCGAGCCGGCAAAGGTGGCCAGCACCATCGGCGAGGTGCCGATCAGCGCGATCGGCGCCAGGTCCTTGCGCGAATCAAACGGCATATTGGGAATCAGCGCCGGATTGACGCCATGGGTGTCAAACACCACCGCGAAGGTGTAGCCATCGGCCGGCGCTGCCGCCACCGCCGCGGCGCCAATCGAGCCCGACGCGCCGCCCTTGTTCTCCACGATCACACTCTGGCCGAGCTGCTGCGTGAGCGGCTGCGCCAGCAGGCGCGCCACCTGGTCGACCGAACCGCCGGGCGGGAACACCGCCACCAGCCGGATCGGTTGCTTGGTCGGCCAGGCCTGGGCCAGTGCCGCAGACAGGGGCGCCGCCAGCACAACAGCGGTGGCCGCGCACAGCGCAGCGCGGCGAAAAATGGGTCGGTTGAACGTCATCGTCATCAGAAAACTCCTGGGGTTGCCCGGGAGTATGGCCAAGCGCTGCACCCCGATGACCGTGGGGAAACCCCTAGGGCATGGGTTGCCCCCTCATGCCGGTCGCGCCGGCACAACCGCCCGGCCTGCCGATAATGGCAGCCATGGTCAGACCCACCCAACTCCTGCATCCGCAACGCGAACCGGTTGCCACCCGCCCCGCCGCCACCGTGCTGCTGCTGCGCGACAGCGCCGACGGCGTCGAGGTGCTGATGACGCGCCGCTCGATGACGGCCAGCTTCGCGCCCGGCGCCTATGTGTTCCCGGGCGGCGGCGTGGACGCGGCCGACGCAGCGGCGCACCCGCAGGCCGCGCGCCGCCCGACGCAGAGCGATTTGCACCTGACGCAGGCGATTGCCGCCATCCGCGAGAGTTTTGAAGAGCTGGGCGTGCTGCTGGCGCGCCACGCCGACGGTTCGCCCGCCACCCCGGCCGACATTGCCGCGCTGGACCGCAAGGCGCCGTTTGCCGCCCAGTGCGCGGCGCGCGGCCTGACGCTGGGCGCCGACCGGGTGTACGTGCTGGCCCACTGGATCACCGACCGCGACCTGCCGCGCCGCTTTGACGTGCCTTTCCTGGTGGCCCGCATGCCCGACGGCCAGACACCCGTGGCCGACGAGGCCGAGCAGTTTGAGCCGGTCTGGGTACGCCCGGCCGACGCGCTGGCCCGGCACGAGGCGGGCGGGTTCTTCATCATCTTCCCGACCATCCGCACGCTGGAGCGGCTGAAGGCCTTTGCCACGGTAGACGCGGCGCTGGCAGCCTGCGCCACCGAGCAACCGTTGTGGACCAGCTGCCCGCGCGCAGGCTGGCTGGCGGGCAAGGAGGCCCGCTACATGGAGCATGAGTCGCCCTATGGGGAGCTGGAGCTGGTCAGCCCCGACGGGCAGATCGTCCACCACCTTGACTGGAACACGGGCGAGCCGGTGCGCCTGCTGAAAAACGTGGTGCGCCTGACCGCACCCAACCCCGGCGTGATGACCGGGCCGGGCACCAACAGCTACCTGGTGGGCGACCCCGACAGCGGCTACATCGCCATCGACCCCGGGCCGAACGACGCCGGGCATCTGGAGCGGCTGTGGCGCGCGGCGGGCGGCAATATCCGCCTGATTGTGTGCACCCACTCCCACGCCGACCATTCGCCGGGCGCCAATCCGCTGCAGGCGCTGTGCACGAACAAGCCCGCCATCCTGGGCCTGCCCTCAGCACCCACGGCACGCGCCGCCAGCCAGTTCACGCCCGACCGGGCGCTACAAAATCAGGAGCTACTCAAGACCAGTGGGAGCGGACAAGAGCACACTTTGAAGGTTATTTTCACCCCCGGGCACGCCGCCAACCACCTGTGCCTGGTGCTGGTCGAAGACGGCCTGTTGTTCAGCGGCGACCACATCCTGAACGGCAGCACCACCGTGATCGACCCGCCCGACGGCGACATGACGGCGTATCTGGAGTCGCTGGACCGGCTGACGGCCGCCTGCGGCGAACACGGGATCGACTTCATCCTGCCGGCCCACGGCTACGTGCTGGGCCAGGCGAGCGCCGCCATCGCGCACCTGAAGGCGCACCGCCTCAAGCGCGAGGCCAAGATCATCAGTGTGATGCAAGCCCACCCCGACGCCACGATGGAAGAATGGGTGCGCCACGCCTATGACGACGTGCCGCCGCGCATGTGGCCGGTGGCGCAACGCTCGCTGCTGGCGCATGTGGAGCGGATTCGCGCGATGGCGCCCGGCAATTGAACGGCCGTGACACGCCGCGCACCCCGAACCGGGCTGACCGCATGAACCAACCCGCCGGCGACCACGCGCCCGAAGGCATCCGGCTGGCCAAGCGGGTTGCCGAGCTCAAGGGCTGCTCGCGCCGCGAAGCCGAGCAGTACATCGAGGGCGGCTACGTCCGCGTGGACGGCCAGGTGGTCGAGACGCCGCAGTTCCGCGTGCAGGGCCAGACGGTGGAGCTCGACCCCCACGCCACCCTGCTGCCGCAGCCGAGCGTGACACTGCTGCTGCACAAGCCGCCGGGTGTGGACGCCGACGCCGCGGTGCGGCTGCTGACGCCGCAGCACCGGTCCAAAACCGACACCTCCGGCATCTACCCCCTGCAGCGGCACGTGCAGGCGCTGCATTGCACCCCGCCGCTGGAGGCCGGCGCCAGCGGCCTCTTGATCTTTACCCAGGACTGGCGCGTGCAGCGCAAGCTGACCGAAGACGCTGGCGTGATCGAACACGAGGTGATGGTGGAGGTGCAGGGCAGCGTGGCGCCCGAGGCGTTGAAACGCCTGAACCGCCTGGCCGGTGAAGGCGCCAAGATCAGCCCGAGCAGCCAGAAAGGCAGCACCACTGGGCTGCGTTTCGCCATCAAGGGCGCCCGGCCCGGCCAGATCGCCTTTCTCTGCGACGGCGCCGGTTTGCAGATCGTGGCGATGAAACGCATCCGCGTCGGGCGCGTCGCGCTGACCGGCCTGGACGTGGGCACCTGGCGCTATCTGGGGAGCGCGGAACGGGTGTGAAGGGTGGCCAGGGATCGCTCGACCCGGTCGGCAACTCCGGCTGCCGCAGCCGACATGCCTTCAAGGCTCTTGGAATCCAGCCAGGCATCGCAACCCAGTTGCTATTACTTTAATAGCAAACTATGACCACTGGACGCGCACGACAGACCCAAAACACCCTGAAAACGCGCCCAAAGCACCCCGCCACTCCGCTCACCCCATAATCCAAAAAATGGAAACCAAATGGCTTGAAGATTTCGTCAGCCTGGCCGAAACGCGCAGTTTCAGCCGCTCCGCACAGTTGCGGCATGTGACGCAGCCGGCGTTCTCGCGCCGCATCCAGGCACTTGAAGCCTGGGCCGGGACTGACCTGGTGGACCGCAGTTCCTACCCCACCAGCCTCACGCCGGCGGGTGAGACGCTGTACGCGCAGTCGCTCGAGATGCTGCAGGCGCTGCAGTCCACGCGCGCCATGCTGCGCGGCCACACGTCGGCGGGGCAGGACGTGATCGAGTTCGCGGTGCCGCACAGCCTGGCGTTCACGTTTTTTCCGGCCTGGGTCACGACCCTGCGCGAGAAGTTCGGGCCGATCAAGAGCCGCTTGATCGCGCTCAACGTGCACGACGCAGTGCTGCGCCTGGTGGAGGGCAGCTGCGACCTGCTGATCTCTTACCACCACCCCTCGCAGCCTTTCCAGCTGGACCCCGAGCGCTATGAAATGGTGACCTTGGGCCAGGAGGTGCTGGCGCCCTACGTGAAGCCGGATGCCGAGGGCGCACCGCTGTTCAAGCTGCCGGGGCGGCCCGGGCAGCCGCTGCCCTACCTGGGGTACGCACCGGGGGCCTACCTGGGGCGCGTGGTCGACATGATCCTCAAGGACTCGAGCACCCCGATTCACCTGGACCGGGTCTATGAGACGGACATGGCCGAGGGCCTGAAAGCGATGGCGATGGAGGGCCATGGCATCGCCTTTTTGCCGCACAGCGCGGTAAAAAAGGAACTGCGCGCGCGCAAGCTGGTGCCGGCCGTGACCGGCGACATGCCGGCGCTGGAAATGACGATGGACCTGCGCGCCTACCGCGAAAAACCCGTCGGCGGCGCCAAGGTCGCACCCAAGAGCACGGCGCAGGCGCTGTGGACATACCTGCAGGCCGGGGCGGCGCGCTGAGTTCCCGGTTGGGCCGGCCGTACTGGGCCGGTTTGCAAAAAATCTATGCAACGAATGCATGAGTTGGCAGTTTCGGTGCATCTATAAATTTCTTGCATAGGCGGGACGCAACTCGGCATTGGTCTTGCGACGGCTCATTCCCTACAGTTCGACCTGTTGTCTGACTGCCCACCCCGCCCCAAGGAACCCACTGTGAACTTTCAATTTTTCCGGACCCCCGTGCGCCACTCGCTGGCCGTGATCCTGATGGTCGCCAGCTCGCTGGCAATGGCGCAGGCCACCAAATCCAATGTGGTCATCCTGGCCACGGGCGGCACCATCGCCGGCGCCGGTGCATCGGCCGTGAACAGCGCCACCTACCAGGCGGCCAAGGTGCCGGTCGAGAAACTGATCGCCGGTGTGCCCGAGATCGCCGAGGTGGCCAATGTGCGCGGCGAGCAGGTGTTCCAGATCGCGTCCGAGAGTTTCACCAACGAGAAACTGGTGCAGCTGGGCAAACGTGTCTCGCAGCTGGTGAAAGACCCGGCGGTGGACGCCGTGGTCATCACCCACGGCACCGACACGCTGGAAGAAACCTCGTTCTTCCTGAACCTGGTGGTCAACACCGACAAGCCCATCGTGGTGGTCGGCTCGATGCGGCCGGGCAGCTCGATGAGCGCCGACGGAATGCTCAACCTGTACAACGCCGTGGTGGTGGCCAGCAAGCCCGACTCGCGCGGCAAGGGTGTGCTGGTGGTCATGAACGACGAGATCCACTCTGGCCGCGACGTGGCCAAGCGCATCAACATCCGCACCAGCGCCTTTGGCAGCCAGTGGGGTTCGCTCGGCATGGTGGTGGAGGGGCGCACCTACTGGTTCCGCCTGCCGGCCAAGCGCCACACCGCCAAGTCGGAGTTCAACATCGACACCATCAGTGAACTGCCCGAAGTGCAGATCGTCTACGGGTCGGGCAACATGACCGCTGCCTCGTACGACGCGGTGGCCGTGGGCGGTGCCAAGGCCGTGGTGCATGCCGGCACTGGCAACGGCTCGGTGGCCAACTACGTGGTGGACAAGCTGCGTGGCCTGCGTGAAAAGGGTGTGCAGGTGATCCGCTCGTCCCGTGTGGCCGACGGTTTCATCCTGCGCAACTCGGAGCAGCCCGACGACAAGTACGACTGGCTGGTGGCGCATGACCTGAACCCGCAGAAGGCCAAGATTCTGGCTGCCGTGGCGCTGACCAAGACCAATGACAGCAAGGAATTGCAGCGCGTGTTCTGGGATTACTGAGCCACCACGCGCCCCACCGGCACTGCGCCCGCCCTTCCCACCGCCACCAGGACCCGCCATGACCACTGACTTTCGCACCGAACACGATTTTCTGGGCGACAAACAGATTCCCGCCGCGGCCTACTGGGGCGTGCACACGGCGCGCGCAGTCGAGAACTTTCCGATCTCGGGCACCCGCATCTCGGCGATGCCCGACCTGATCCGCGCGCTGGGCTTCGTCAAGAAGGCGGCGGCGCGCGCCAATGCCGACCTGGGCACGCTCGACCGCAAGCTGGCCGGCGCCATCATCCTGGCCTGCAATGACCTGATTGACGGCCAGCGCTACGAGGAGTTTGTGGTGGACGTGATCCAGGGCGGCGCCGGCACCTCGACCAACATGAATGCCAACGAGGTGATCGCCAACCTCGCGCTGGAAAAGCTGGGGTTCGAAAAAGGTCGCTACGACGTGCTGCACCCCAATGACCACGTCAATGCCTCGCAAAGCACCAACGATGTCTACCCCACGGCGGTGCGGGTGGCGCTGTGGTCGGGCATCGAGCGGCTGCTGTCGTCGATGGCGATCCTGCGCCGCGGCTTCGAGGCCAAGGCCGAGGAGTTCAAGGACATCCTCAAGATCGGCCGCACCCAGTTGCAGGACGCGGTGCCGATGACGCTCGGCCAGGAGTTCATGACGTATGCCGTGATGATCGGCGAAGACGAGGCGCGCCTGCGCGAGGCGCGCGCGCTGATCCAGGAGATCAACCTGGGCGCCACCGCCATCGGCACCGGCATCAATGCGCCGGCCGGCTACGCCGATCTGGCCTGCCAGTACCTGGCGGAAGAAAGCCGCATCCCGGTGGAAAAAGCGGTGAACCTGATCGAGGCGACCCAGGACACCGGTGCCTTTGTGCAGCTGTCGGGGGTGTTGAAGCGCGTGGCCACCAAGCTCAGCAAGATCTGCAACGACCTGCGGCTGCTGTCCAGCGGCCCGCAGGCGGGCTTTGGCGACATCCGGCTGCCGCCACGCCAGGCCGGCTCGTCCATCATGCCGGGCAAGGTCAACCCGGTGATTCCCGAGGTGATGAACCAGGTGGCGTTCGAGGTGATCGGCAACGACATGACGGTGACGATGGCGTCCGAAGCCGGCCAGCTGCAGCTCAACGCCTTCGAGCCGATCATGGGCTGGAGCCTGTTCAAGAGCATCGAGCACCTGAGCCAGGCCTGCCTGACGCTGCAGGTCAATTGCGTCGCCGGCATTGAGCCCAACCGCGAGTTGCTGGCCAAACGGGTGCGCGAGTCGGTCACGCTGGTGACGGCGCTCAACCCCATCATCGGCTACGAAAAAGCCGCCATGATCGCCAAATCGGCCATTGCCACGGGCGCACCGATTGCCGAGACCGCCGAGGCGCTGGGCATCATGACGCGCGAGCAGGTGGAAGCCCTGCTGGTGCCCGACAAGCTGACGCAGCCGCTGCGGTTGAGCCGATGATCTGCCCCGATATCGCGGTCAGGCACGAAGACTGCTTGGCTCCATACACTTCCGGTCCTGGGGGATTTCCCTTGCATAGCCAAAGGCTACAGGGTAATCCCGCAAGGCCAACTCTCTAAAATTTCGTTCTTTGTTTGTATGTTCCCAACGCTTCACCTCAAGGAGATTTGCATGAAGAAGCATTTGCTGGCCGTTACGGTTGCCGCGCTTGCAGCCGGTGGCGCTTTTGCCCAGGCCACTGACACCATTGCCAAGGTCAAGGCCTCGGGCGTCGTCACCCTTGGCGTGCGTGACTCCTCGGGTGCGCTGTCGTACACGCTGGGTGACGGCAAATACGCCGGCTACCATGTCGAGATCTGCCAGCGCATGGTGGCCAATCTGGAAAAGGCCGCCGGTCGCAAGCTCGAGGTCAAGTACCAGTCTGTCACCTCACAAAACCGCATTCCGCTGGTCCAGAACGGCACCGTTGATCTGGAGTGCGGCTCGACCACCAACAACGCAACCCGCCAAAAAGACGTGTCGTTTGCACTGACCACCTACGTGGAAGAAGTGCGCATCGCGGTCAAGGCCAACGCGCGCATCAACGCGATCAACCAGCTGAACGGCAAGAACGTGGCCACCACCACGGGCACCACCTCGGTCCAGCTGTTGCGCAAGCACGAGCGTGCCAGCGGTGTGGATTTCAAGGAAGTGTTTGGCAAGGACCACGCCGAGAGCTTTTTGCTGCTGGAATCCGGCCGAGCTGACGCCTTCGTGATGGATGGCCAGATCCTGGCTGGCAACATCGCCACATCCAAGGCCCCCGCCGACTACAAGATCGTGGGTGAAGTGATCAGCGTGGAGCCGATCGCCATCATGTTCCGCAAGGACGATCCGGCCATGAAGAAGCTGGCCGACGACACCGTCAGGGACCTGATCAAGACCGGCGAGCTCGCGAAGATCTATGACAAGTGGTTCATCCAGCCGATCCCTCCGAAGAACACCAAGGTGGGTCTGGCGTTGAGCGATGCGACCAAGAACGTCTGGGCCAACCCCAACGACAAGCCGGTCGAAGACTACATGAAGAAGTAAGCAACCTGCGGGTTGCCCCAAAACCCCGCTTGTGCGATGGCCCTGGCGGGGTTTTTGCTTTAATGTACGGGCGGGACGGCAAGCGCCGCACCCCCCCGCAGCTGACCACCCATCCGAAAAACAGAACATCACCCGGAGACCCGCATGGCGCTCGATTTCTCGATACTGGCTACCGACGACGGGAGTGGGCGAACCTACATCCAGTGGCTGTTCGACGCCTGGGGCTGGACGCTGGCAGTGGCCGGCTGCGCCTGGGTGGTGTCAATCGGCGTGGGCGCGGTGATGGGCACGCTGCGTACCCTGCCCAACAACCCGGGCTTGGTGCGTTTTGCCAATGCCTGGGTGGAACTGTTCCGCAACATCCCATTGCTGGTGCAGATTTTCCTGTGGTACTTCGTGGTGCCCAAGATGTTTCCGGCGATGCGCGAGATTCCTGGCTTTGTACTGGTGGTACTGGCGCTCGGGTTCTTCACGTCGGCACGGATCGCCGAGCAGGTTCGCGCCGGTATCCAGGCCCTGCCGCGGGGTCAGCGCTACGCCAGCATGGCGGTGGGGTTCACCACGGCGCAGTCGTACCGCTATGTGCTGCTGCCGATGGCGTTTCGCATCATCCTGCCGCCGCTGACCAGCGAGTCGATGAACCTGCTCAAGAACTCATCGGTGGCCTTCGCGGTGTCGATCGCCGAACTCACCATGTACGCCATGCAGGTGGGCGAGGAGACTTCCAAACCGACCGAGGTGTACCTGGTGGTCACGGTGCTGTACGCGGCGTCGGCCTTCGCGGTCAACCGCGTGATGGCGTTCATCGAGAAGCGGGTGCAGGTGCCGGGCTTCATCGTGGCGGGTGGAACGGGCGGAGGGCACTGACATGTTCAATCTTGATTTCAGCTTCCTCACCTGGGACGTCATCAGCAAGTTTGTCGTCAACGGGTTCTTCTTCAGCGTCCAGCTGACCGTCGTTGCCACGCTCGGCGGCATCGTGTTCGGCACCTTGCTGGCCTTGATGCGCCTGTCGGGCCGCAAGGCGCTGATGCTGCCGGCCACCTTCTACGTCAACGGCATGCGCAGCATTCCGCTGGTGATGGTGATCCTGTGGTTCTTCCTGCTGATCCCGTTCCTGATCGGCCGACCAATTGGCGCCGAGTGGTCAGCGGTGATCACCTTCATTGCGTTCGAGGCGGCGTATTTCAGCGAGATCATGCGGGCCGGCATCCAGTCGATCCCGCGCGGCCAGGTACATGCGGGCCAGGCGCTGGGCATGAGCTATGGCCAGAACATGCGCCTGGTGGTGCTGCCCCAGGCGTTTCGCAACATGCTGCCGATTTTGCTCACGCAGACCATCATTCTGTTCCAGGACACCTCGCTCGTCTACGCGATTGGCGCTTATGACCTGCTCAAGGGCTTCGTCACCGGCGGCAAGATCTACGGTCGCGTGGAAGAGGTCTATATCCTGGCGGCGGTGGTGTATTTCATTGTCTGCATGACCCTGTCGTACCTGGTGAAAAAGCTCCAGGCCAAGATTGCCATCATCCGCTAAAGCGGCGTCAGAACAAGAATTGGAGAACCTCATGATTCAAATCAAGAATGTGTCGAAGTGGTATGGCCCGGTTCAGGTGCTCAACGACTGTTCGGTCAGCATCAGCAAGGGCGACGTGGTGGTGGTGTGCGGCCCGTCGGGTTCTGGCAAGTCCACGCTGATCAAGACCGTGAACGCGCTGGAGCCTTTCCAGAAGGGCGAAATCACCGTCAATGGCATCGCGCTGCATGATCCCAAGACCGACCTGCCCATGCTGCGCTCCAAGGTGGGCATGGTGTTCCAGCATTTTGAGCTGTTCCCCCATCTGAGCGTGACCGAGAACCTCACCATTGCGCAGATCAAGGTGCTGGGCCGAACCCCCGACGAGGCCAAGGTCCGTGGCCTGAAGATGCTCGACCGAGTGGGCCTGATGGCGCACAAGGACAAGTTTCCCGGCCAGCTGTCGGGCGGCCAGCAGCAGCGCGTGGCCATCGCGCGCGCCCTGAGCATGGACCCGATCGTGATGCTGTTCGACGAACCCACGTCCGCGCTCGACCCCGAGATGGTCGGCGAGGTGCTGGACGTGATGGTCACGCTGGCCAAGGAAGGCATGACCATGATGGTGGTCACGCACGAGATGGGGTTTGCGCGCAAGGTCGCCAGCCGCGTGATCTTCATCGACGTGGGCGGCAAGATCCTGGAAGACTGCTCCAAGGATGATTTCTTCAACCATCCCGAGAATCGTCAGGCGCGAACGAAGGAATTTCTCAACAAAATCCTACAGCACTAGCCCACCCCCGAAGCGGCTGCGCCGCTTCCCCCTCAAGGGGGCGCTACCAGTGGCCCGGCGAAGCCGGTTCCACGGTGGCCCTTGAAGGACGTCTTCTCGCTCTTCCCCCGCGCCCGCTTTCGTTTGCCTGTAAGGGCCTCAATGGTTCTACGGTCTGGGACAATGTCCGGATGACTTCAGCCATCACCCTCACCCGCCCCGACGACTGGCACCTGCATGTGCGCGACGGGGCTGCACTGCGCACGGTCGTGCCGCATACGGCGGCGCAGTTCGGCCGTGCCATCATCATGCCCAACCTGAAGCCGCCGGTGACCACCGCGGCGCAGGCTGTGGCCTATCGGGAGCGCATCCGTACAGCGGTGCCGGCCGGGGTTGCGTTCGAGCCGCTGATGACGCTGTACCTCACCGACAACCTGCCGCCCGACGAGATCCGGCGTGCCAAAGACGCCGGCGTGGTGGCGTTGAAGCTCTACCCGGCCGGCGCCACCACCAACAGCGACGCCGGCGTGACCGACCTGCGCAAGACTTACCAGACACTGGAGGCCATGCAGCGCGAAGGCCTGCTGCTGCTGGTGCACGGCGAGGTGACGTCGCCCGACATCGACCTGTTTGACCGCGAGGCGGTGTTCATCGACACGCAGCTGATTCCATTGCGTCGTGATTTCCCCGAGTTGAAGATCGTGTTCGAGCACATCACCACGAAAGAGGCCGCGCAGTACGTGCGGGATGCCAATCGTTTCACCGGTGCCACGCTCACCGCGCACCACCTGCTGTACAACCGCAACGCCCTCTTCATCGGCGGCGTACGCCCGCATTACTACTGCCTGCCAGTACTGAAACGCGAGACGCATCGGCTGGCGCTGGTCGAGGCGGCCACCAGCGGCAACCCACGCTTTTTCCTGGGCACCGACAGCGCGCCGCACCCGGCACACCTCAAGGAGCACGCCACGGGCTGTGCCGGTTGCTACACCGCCCACGCCGCGCTCGAGATGTATGCCGAAGCCTTCGATACCGCTGGCGCGCTGGACCAGCTCGAAGCCTTTGCGAGCTTCAACGGCGCCGACTTCTATGGCCTGCCACGCAACACCGGTACCGTCACGCTACAGCGCCAAGCCTGGACGCCGCCCGAGAGCTTTGCATTTGGCGAGGCTGAACTCAAGCCGCTGCGGTCTGGCGAAACACTGCCGTGGCGCCTGGTGTAGCTGCCATCGACTGGCGCGCTCCCTGGTTTGAGCCGTGGCGCGATCTGGGCGCCCCCGCAGCACAGGCCGTGGGAGCGGAGCAACGGCTGCATGACGTTTTGAATGGCCTGGGGAAGAGCCCCGTGCGCTTCGTCCCGCAGAGCACCCTGCCGGTTGGGGAAGCGTACGAAAGCTATATTTTTAATAGCAAACAATGTCCAGTACGCGCCGACATGCACGATTTTTTCAATGGAATCTGCTGGAATCTCTTTCCGCAGACCAAGCAGCGACTGAATGAACTGCAGGCGGCACAGATCGCGGCCGACGGCCTCCGGGCCGTGCGCGGCCCGGTGCGTGACGCGCTCACGCTGTTCGATGAGAACGCGGCTTTCCTCGATGCGCCGGATGCGCTCTGGGCTGCGCTGGTGGCAAAAGACTGGGCGCGGCTGTTTGTCGAATTGCGGCCGCTGTGGTCACACACGCGGCTGGTGGTGTTTGGCCACGCCGCGCTGGAAAAGCTGGTTTCAGCACGAAAAGCGCTTGTGGTGCACGTCTATCGGTCAAAGTTTGCTATTCATTCAATAGCATTGCTGGATCTGGCAGTGGCTCAAGAACTCGATGCTGAAAAGCTCGCTGCCAAGCCGTTTGCGCCCCTGCCGGTGCTGGGCGTGCCAGGCTGGTGGCCCGCCAACGCCGATCCGGCGTTTTATGAGGATGCCGCGGTGTTTCGGCCGCCGCCCGAGGTGAACGCCCGGTAAACGTCGGCGAATACCCTCAGAAACCCTGTGCATTCCGGGCCAGGGTCTTGATTTCTGACCTCCCGCCCCTACCATCCCCGCCATGGC
Source organism: Betaproteobacteria bacterium (assembly GCA_031411575.1). Taxonomy (GTDB): domain Bacteria; phylum Pseudomonadota; class Gammaproteobacteria; order Burkholderiales; family Burkholderiaceae_C; genus JANOBJ01. The sequence continues at coordinate 14,945 of JANOBJ010000114.1, forward strand.
TCCGCGGTTCGGAGCTTTGTTGAAAGAAGACATGAAACGCATCTTGCTGTTTGCACTGACCAACATCGCCGTGGTGGTGGTACTTGGTATCGTGGCGAGCATTTTCGGGCTTAACCGCTTCATTGGCCCGAACGGCATCAGCCTCACGTCGCTGCTCGGTTTATCGCTGATCATGGGTTTTGGTGGCGCCATCATCTCGCTGCTGATCAGCAAGCCGATGGCCAAGTGGACCACTGGCGCGCGCATCATCAGCCAGCCGCAGAACGCCGACGAGGCCTGGATCGTGGAGACGGTGCGCAAGTTTGCCGACAAGGCTGGTATCGGCATGCCGGACGTCGCCATCTTCGAGGGCGAGCCCAACGCATTTGCCACCGGCGCCTTCAAGAACTCGGCGCTGGTTGCCGTGTCCACCGGCTTGCTGGAGGGCATGACGCGGGAAGAAGTGGAAGCCGTGATCGGCCACGAGGTGGCGCACGTGGCCAATGGCGATATGGTCACGATGACGCTGATCCAGGGCGTGATGAACACGTTTGTGGTCTTCATCTCGCGCGTGGTGGGTTACTTTGTCGACAAGGTCATCCTGCGCAACAACAACGATGGCCCCGGCATCGGTTACTACGTGACCACCATCGTCATGGACATTGTGCTGGGCGTAGTGGCGGCGATGGTCGTGGCCTGGTTCAGCCGCCAGCGCGAGTTCCGCGCCGACGCGGGGGCTGCGGGCCTGATGGGCCGCAAGCAGCCGATGGTGAACGCGCTGGCCCGCCTGGGCGGCATGCACCCCGGCGAGTTGCCCAAGAGCATGGCGGCGATGGGCATTGCCGGCGGCATCGGCAAGCTGTTCAGCACGCACCCGCCGATTGAAGAGCGCATTGCGCGCCTTCAGGCCACCCAGGTCTGAGCGCATCGCGCGGCTGCAAGCCGCGCCCAGTTGACGACCCTGGCCAACGTCTGCCGGCGTGAAACGTCAAGACCCCGACGACTCAGCGGCCGCCATCGGCCGCTGAGTCGTTTCTGGTGACCACCTGTCTGAACAGTTTCGACGGATGGGTCGGGTCATCTCTCGGCCCGGTGTCCGTCGGCGCGGAATGCCGGTATCGGGTATGCGGCAGGCTGAACCGTTCTGCGTGGGCGCAGGCACGGCGGTGATGCGGCACACGTCCATCGACCACCACCAATAGCCGCGCGACATTCAGGTGATTCATCAAAAAATGAACTGGTCGGTATATATTTTTACCATTCAGTCTTTTGTGAGTGAACTCCCATGCAAATCCGTTCCGCTGCCTTGCCTGCGTCTCGTCACGCACTGCCCTGCGCCATGGCATTCGCCATCTGTTCAAGCGCAATCGCCCAGCAGCCCCAGGAGGCCGCTGGTGCGCCCCCGCTGTGGGAACTGGGCGGGTTCACGGTCGGCGTGTCGCAACAGGCCTATCCTGGCTCCGATCAGCAGGTGCAGCGAGCGCTGGCCCTGCCGTTCTTTATCTACCGGGGTGAGGTGTTCCGCGCTGATCGTGACACCCTGGGCCTGCGTGCCTTCAAGACGCCGGAGTTCGAGCTGGACATTGGCGTGGCCGGTGCGTTTGGCTCAAGCTCCGAAGAACTGGATGCCCGCCGCGGCATGCGCAAGCTGGGAACGCTGGTGGAACTGGGCCCGCGCCTCAAATGGAACCTGGGCGAGGCGCCGGGCAATGCCCGCTGGCGTGCTGAATTCCCGTTGCGCGCGGTGTTTGACCTGAGTGACAGCGCAGCGCACCGCGGCCTGAGCTTTGAGCCGGAGCTGATTTTTGAGCGCCGCGCGCGGGGCGGCTGGACCTACAGTGCCAGCGTCAGCGCCATCGTGGCCGACCGCAAACTGGCGCGTACTTTTTACGAGGTGACGCCCGCCGAGGCAACCGCCCAGCGGTCGGCCTATTCGGCCAGTAGCGGCCTGGTGGCCTGGCGCCTGTCTACCTCGTTCTCGCGCAGCCTGAGCCCGGACTGGCGGCTGTTCGGTTTCGCACGGCTGGACACGGTAGCGGGCGCTGCCAATCAGGCCAGCCCGCTGGTGCGCGAGAAAACCGGCGCCTCGGTGGGCTTGGGGCTGGTCTACACCTGGATGCGATCGGAGCAACGCGCGCGCGACTGATGGCCGTGCGGTGGGTTCACCACCCAGCGCATCAGCCCGTCATCGCCCGCGCCACCGCCTCCCCCACGCGAATCCCGTCCACCCCGGCCGAGAGGATGCCGCCGGCGTAACTGGCGCCCTCGCCGGCCGGGTACAGGCCGCGCACGTTGAGGCTCTGGAAATCGTTGCCGCGCGTGATCTTGAGCGGCGACGAGGTGCGCGTTTCCACGCCGGTCAGCACGGCGTCGGGCATGTCGTAGCCCCTGATCTTGCGGCCGAACACGGGCAGCGCCTCGCGCATGGCGTCAATCGCGTAGGCCGGCAGTGCGCCGTGCAAGTCACCCAGTCGCACGCCAGGCTGGTACGAAGGCACCACGCTGCCCAGCTGTGTGGACGGGCGGCCCTCGATGAAGTCGCCGACCAGCTGGCCTGGCGCCTCGTAGTTGCTGCCGCCCAGCTGGTAGGCGTTTGACTCAAGCTGGCGTTGCAGCACGATGCCCGCCAGCGGATGGTGGCTGCGCCCGGCCGGCAACTCCAGGTTGCCGAAGGTGTCACCGAGAGTCGCCTCAAACGCCGCCAGGTCGGTGGGGTAATCGCCCGGCTCGATGCCAACCACGATGCCCGCGTTGGCGTTGCGTTCGTTGCGCGAGTACTGGCTCATGCCGTTGGTGACCACCCGCCCCGGCTCGGAAGTGGCGGCCACGACGGTGCCGCCCGGGCACATGCAAAAGCTGTACACGGCGCGCCCATTGCTCGCGTGGTGCACCAGCTTGTAGTCGGCCGCGCCGAGCAGCGGATGGCCCGCATGCCGGCCCCAGCGCGCCCGGTCGATCAGCCCCTGCGGGTGCTCGATGCGAAAGCCGATGGAAAAAGGCTTGGCTTCCATGAACACGCCGCGCCGGTACAGCATGGCAAAGGTGTCGCGCGAGCTGTGCCCCAGCGCCATCACCACATGGTCGGCCCGTAGCTCGCGGGTGTGGCCGGTCTGCTGGTCGTACACCTGCAGACCGCGCAACACCTTGCCATGGGGGCCCTGTTCGAGCAGCACATCCGACACACGCTGCTCAAACCGAATCTCGCCGCCCAGCGCAATGATCTGCGCGCGCATGTTTTCCACCACCTTCACCAGCTTGAAGGTGCCGATGTGCGGGTGCGCCTCGTACAGGATGTCAGGCGGCGCGCCCGCCTTGACGAATTCATGCATGACCTTGCGGCCGAGGTAACGCGGATCCTTGATCTGGCTGTAGAGCTTGCCGTCGGAAAATGTGCCGGCGCCACCCTCGCCAAACTGCACATTGCTCTCGGGATTCAGCACGTTTTTGCGCCACAGGCCCCAGGTGTCCTGGGTGCGTTCGCGCACGGGCTTGCCGCGCTCCAGCACGATCGGCCGAAAGCCCATTTGCGCCAGCGACAGCGCCGCAAATATGCCGCACGGGCCGAACCCCACCACCACCGGACGCAGCGGCACGTCCGCGGGCGCCTGAACGGGCGGGTGCCACACCATGTCGGGAGTGGGCTGTACGTGGGGTTTGCCGGCCAGCGCGGCCAGCACGGCCGCTTCCCGCGTGGGATCGGCCAGCGTGACATCCACGATGTAGACCACCTGCAACTCAGCCTTGCGCGCGTCAAAGCTGCGCTTGAAAACATGGACGCTGGCAATGCCCGTCGGCGGCAACGCCAGCAGGCGGGCTGCTGCGGCACGGAGTTCGGAATCGGGCTGTTCAGCCGCGCCCAGCGGCAGTTTGATCTCGGAGAGACGGATCATTGTTTTCCTCAAGGCTTGTAGTTATCAAGCAGAGGCACCGATGATAATCGCCGCCCGTTGGGCAGCGGTTGCCGCGGTGGTTGGCAGGGCCAGAAACCTAGGCGGGCAGAAAGCCTTCAATCGACAGATAGCGTTCGCCGGTGTCGTAGTTGAAGCCCAGTACCGTGGCGCCCGCCTTCAGATCGGGCAGTTTCTGCGCGATGGCGGCGAGCGTGGCGCCCGAGGAAATCCCCACCAGCATGCCTTCTTCGCGCGCCGCCCGCCGCGCCATCTCGCGCGCGGGTTCCGCCTCCACCTGGATCACCCCGTCGAGCAGCGCGGTATCAAGGTTTTTCGGGATGAATCCCGCGCCGATGCCCTGGATCGGGTGCGGCGACGGCTGGCCCCCCGAGATCACCGGCGAAGCGGCGGGCTCCACCGCATACACCTTGAGCTGTGGCCATTTGGCCTTGAGAATCCGCGCGCAGCCGGTGATATGGCCGCCGGTCCCCACGCCGGTGATCAGCGCATCAATCCCGCCCGGGAAATCCGCCAGGATCTCTTGCGCCGTGGTGCGTTCGTGCACCTCGATATTGGCCGGATTCTCGAACTGCTGCGGCATCCACGAATTGGGCGTGGCGGCAATCAGTTCCTGGGCGCGGGCGATGGATCCTTTCATACCCTTTTCGCGCGGGGTCAAATCGAAACTGGCGCCATAGGCCAGCATCAGGCGCCGGCGCTCCACCGACATGCTGTCGGGCATCACCAGCACCAGTTTGTAGCCCTTGACCGCGGCCACGATGGCCAACCCGATGCCGGTGTTGCCCGAGGTCGGCTCGATGATGGTGCCGCCCGGCTTGAGCGCGCCGGATTTTTCGGCGTCCTCGACCATCGACAGCGCAATCCGGTCCTTGATCGAGCCGCCGGGGTTCGACCGCTCCGACTTGATCCAGACGTTGGCGCCCGCACCGAACAGGCGGTTGATCCGGATATGCGGCGTTTTGCCGATGGTCTGCAGGATGGTGTCGGCTTTCATGGGGGCTCCTTGGCGTGGACGGAAACAGGCGGTGATTGTGGCGCACTGCGATAATGCTTGTGTGAAGCCCGCCAGACCGCCGCTGGTGCAATCTGGGAAACCAGGCACTGGAGGAACGTCCGGACTGCACAGGGCAGCGTAGCAGGTAACACCTGTCCACCGTGAGGTGAGGATCAGAGCAACAGAGACGAGTCGCTTCGGGGCAACCTGGGGCGGGTGAAACGGGCAATCTCTACGCGCAGCAATACCAAGTAGGCCAGCGTTGATCCGGTCCCGGAGAGCTGGCGGGTAGGTAGCACCGAGCCGGGTGGGCAACTCCCGGCCCAGAGTAATGGCGGTCACGCCCCGGGCAACCGGGGTGCACAGAATCCGGCTTACCGGCGGACTTCACACTTTTTTCGGCCGTGCACGTCTGGCAGTCGGGTCGGCGCGCGACGGCCACCCACACGTTGCCGGCTGCACGCGCGGCACCCAGAAACGCATACCCCCGCTACTCAGGCAGCACAACCCGCGCCACCGGGTGACGCCGACCCCCGGATGACTGAGGTCAGTACCGGCCCGACAGCAGTGCGCCCGCGTTCGGCACACGGGTTTCAAGGCCCAATCGCTTCAGCATCGCGTAGGTGGTGCAAACAGCGGCCGAAACCACGGGCAAGCCCAGGTTGTCCTGCGCCACCTGAATGGACGCCAGTGACGGCATCTGCACACAGGCTGAAATCACGACCACATCAACGCCCTTGGTATCGAGACGGCGCACCAGCTCGGCCGGTGCCTTGGGATCCTGCGCGCCCACCTGCAGATTGTCGGCAATCTCCAGCGACAGGCTGTCATGCACGGCAATGCCTTCATGTTCGATGTAGTCCACCACCAGCTGGGTCAATGGCTTCAAGTAGGGCGTGAGGATGGACACACGCCTGGCGCCGAGCGCTTTGAGCCCTTCAACCAGGGCACCGGCGCTGGATACGACCGGTGCGGGCTTCTGGTTCGCGACGGTCACGGCATGCAGGCGCTGCTCGGACTCGCGGTGGTAGCCCAGGCCCATGCTCATGATGGCGACCAGGCAGGCGTAGCCCATCACGTCCATCCTGCCGTCAGACAGCTCCAGGGCGCAACGATCAGAATCTCGGTCCATCGCGGCCAGCTCCTCCCGGGTCACTTTCTGCATCCGCATGCGGCTCGAATGGAAACTGAAGCGCTCGGGCAGCACCTGCTCACGGGCGCGCAGCATGGCCGGAATTTCGGTTTCCATGGTGGTGTTGGAACTGGGCACGATCTGCCCAATGCGATAGGTGCGGCTCATGGCAAGGTCCTTTCGGTTTCTCAATCGGCCTTGATACCCGCGCCCTTGATGGTTTTGGCCCAGTAGGTGGTTTCGGTGGCAACCAGCTTGCCCAGTGCATCTGGGGGCAGGTAGCGCAACTCGATGCCCGCCGCATCGGCGCGTTGCTTGGTCTCGGGCTGCTCCAGCGCCTTCTTGACATCGGCGGTGAGCTTGGCGATGACGGCGGGTGGGGTGGCTGCCGGGGCAAACAGGCCCACCCAAGCCTCCAGTTTGAAGTCTGGCATGCCGGCTTCGGCGGTGGTGGGCACGTTGGGCAGGCTCGGATGGCGCGTGTTGCCCGTCACCGCGAAGGCTTTCAGCTTGCCGCTGATGACATGCTGCATCACCGAAGGCGGCGTGGTCATGAACACCTGCACCTGGCCTGCCAGCACATCCTGTACCGCCGGACCGGAGCCGCGATAGGGTATGTGGGTGATGAACGAACCCGTTTGCTGCTTGAAGATTTCGGTACCGATGTGTGAGAGTGAGCCGTTGCCCTGCGAGGCGTAGTTCAGCTTGCCCGGATGGGTCTTGAGATAGGCAATGAATTCCTTGAGGTTGGTCGCGGGCACGCTCGGGTGCGCGGCGATCACGTTGGTGGCCACCGTAAGCAGCGCAACCGGGGCGAAATCCTTGGCTTCCCAGGGCAGATTCGGGGTGAGCGCCGGGTTGCCCACGTGGTAGGCCGAATACGAAATCAGCAGCTGGTAGCCGTCGGCTTTGGCACGCGCCACCTGGCCGTAGGCCACGTTGCCGCTGCCGCCAGCCTTGTTGTCGATCACCACCGACTGGCCGATGATGCGCGACAGCGACTCGCTGAGCATCCGGGCTGACGTGTCGACCACGCCACCGGGCGGGTTCGGCACGATCAGGGTGATCGGTTTGCTGGGATACGCATCCTGCGCGAACACCAGGGTACCCAGGCACAGTGCGCCGAAGGTAAGGACTTGCTTGAACATCAGTTGTCTCCGAAAAAAACGTGGGGTGGCGCAGATGGCCAGGACTGGCGCGAACGGTTGGCGTTTCGACGCAGCGTGTCCAATGTAATGCTGATTTTGATCTGTGGCCAAAATCAGCGACGGCCTATCGGGACTGTGCACCCGCAGTTGGCTTGGGTTCGCCGGGCGCGAGTTTCCGTGACAACGCCGCCGACAGCGCGTCTTCGAGCATCTGGATGTCCACCGGCTTGCGCAGCAGGGGCACCCCGTGGTCGCGCGCCGCGTCGGCAATATCGGGGCCGGTGTCAGCCGTCACCATGACCACCGGCAGATCGGGGTGGCGGTGGCGCAGTTGTTCGATCGCGTCAAACCCGTCACCATCTTCGGCCAGCCGCCAGTCCACGACCGCGGCGTCGGCCAGCAAAGCCTGTGGCAGAGCCTCAGCCACGGTTGCCGCGGGCAAGGCTTGCGCACCGATGTGCGCCAGTGCGTTGGCATAGGCACCTCGCACCATCGAATCGTCGTCGAGCACCAGTACCCGCCGTCCGGCCAGGCCGGCAGTGCGGGACGTCGCAGCGGGCAGGGGTTCGGCCTTGGCCACAGGCATGCGCCACCGGAACGTCGCACCCTGGTCTGGCGCCGAATCCAGCCTGATCTGCAGGCCAAGCAGGGCCGCGGCACGCCGCACGATGCCCAGCCCGAGACCGTGGCCCTGCGGCGCTTCGCCATCGCGCGCCGGCAGGCGTACCAGGTCTTCGAAGATCAGGCGATGGTGCTCGGGCGCAATGCCCGGCCCGCTGTCGCGCACCGACACGTCCACCTGGTTGCGATCGATGGTCGCGGCGATCTCAACGCGGCCCGAGCGGGTGAACTTGATCGCGTTGTCGATCAGGTTGGCGAGCATGCGGCGCAGCAGGTCGGGATCGGTGACCACGCAGGTTCCGGCCGGGCAATCGGTGCGCAGCACGAGGCCACGGGCGGCAGCGGCCGCCCGAAAACTGGCCGCCACGCGGTCCAGGAGCACATCAAGCCGTACGCGGACGGGATTCGCCACCACCACGCCGGCATCTAGCTTGGAAATATCGAGCAGCGCATCCAGCGTCGAGCGCAGCTGTTCAACGCTGGCGCCAATATCGTGCGCCATCGCCCGGGCTTCCGCCTGCAGCGGCAGACGGGCCAGCTCGCCGCTGTTGAGCGTCAGCGCCTGCAGGGGTTGGCGCAGATCGTGGCTTGCCGCCGCGAGGAAGCGGCTCTTTTCACGATTGGCCTGCACGGCCGCATCGCGCGCACGTTCCAGCTCGGTGCGCTCGGCCGCTAGGTGGCGTGCCAGGGCTTCGTTTTCCAGCCGGATGCGAAACGATTGCTCGAATGTCGCCAGGTTGCCCCGTGCAAATCGCATCTGCACCCCAAAGAACAGCAGCACCAGGGCGGCCACTGCCCAGCCTAGCCAGGGACCGGCAAACACCCACACCAGCGCAATGGGCACGAACATGGGCGCGGCGTAGGCGATGTAGGCGCGGATGACCGTCGCGCTCACTGACACCCCTCCCGCCCCGAGCGACACCAGGATCATCGTCAGCACCGCGTCGAGCGTGGTGTCCAGCCACACCATGAAGACCGAAGCCAGGCCATAGCACGCGCCGATGACGAAATTCCAGCGCACCGTGGCACGCAGCCGCTCCGCGATCGGGGTGTCGCGGTCAGCCGCCATGCGCACCAGCGCGGCCGATCGCAACTCACGGCTCACCAGCACCGCCGCCACCCAGGCGATCACGACGCCAGGCGGCGCGCTGCTCCACGCCACCGCGGCGATCACCACCGCGGTGAGGGCGACCTGCCAGCGCACGCCCGCCACCTGGTCTGCCAGCACCTGCAGGCGGCGCTCGTCGAGATCGTCAACACCCGTTTCGTGTGGTGACGCGGTCGTCATGGATGTTCCCCCCTGCCGCGCGTGACGGCGCGAGGGGTGTCAGCCAGGCGGGCCGCGCTCATCCCTGCTCCAGCGCCGACGCGGCCTGCGCTTCAAACACGCGGCACAGCGCGTCAGTACGGTTACGCGCGCCCAGTGCGCGGTAGACCATCGACAGGTGAACCTTGACGGTTCCTTCGGCAATCGAGAGCTGACGCGCGATCAGCTTGACCGGCGTGCCACGGACGGCCAGCTTGAGGACCTGGCGTTGCCGCGGCGAGAGTTCGGCCGTGAGGAATCGCGCCAGGTCGTCACGTGCCAGCGCATCGGGGTCGTCGATGCGTGTGGCGCGGTCCACCAGCAAAAATTCTGCCGGCAGGTAAATGCGGTGGCGCAGCACGACGCGCAGCGCCGCCTCCATCTCGTCCAGCCGGTAAGACTTCGGAATGAAACCGGCGGCGCCCGCCTCGATCACCTCGCGCACCCGTTGCGGCGTGCTCTCACCCGACTGCATGCACACCGGGGTTGTCTCGAAATGCGCCTTGACCGCAGCCAGCGCCGCCACGCCCGAGAGACCGGGCAGGTGGTAGTCGAGCAGTACGAGGTCGAATCCACCCGCCGGGAACAGGCAGGCGGCTGCAACGTCGCGTACCGCCTCGAACCCGAACGTCGAGCCAGGTTCGATCTCGCCCGCCACCCGCTCCATCAGCCGCCGCGTGCCGTTCCACACGATCTCGTGGTCATCGATCAGCAGCACATTCATGGGGCCGGTCTCCTTCCCGCGGGGGCGGGTTTGTTCGGCGATGGCGTGCCTGCAGGTTAGCGCAAAGCCTGCGCGAGTGCGAGTCCTTTGGCCTAAACCTTTGGCCTAGTCCGCGGCCTAGGTCATCGACTAGTGCCAGCGCGCAATAGCGCAAGCGCGGGCCGTCGACCAAACTGATTCGCATGGGAGCTTTTCAGCCCATCGAGCAGCACTCCGGCGCGTACCCACAGCGTGCTGCCCGCCTCAACCACCGGGTGCGATATGAAATCAGGAGGAATGATCATGAATGCCAACCACAAAACCATCTTCGCCGCTGCGGCACTGCTGTGCGCCATGGGCGCGGCGCGGGCCGACGACCCGACACCCGATCCCTACAAGGATTGGGTGTCGACGAAAAGCCGGGCCGAGGTGATCGGGGAAATGCAGGCGGCGCGGGCCCAGGGCTCGCTCGGCATGCTGGAGCGCGAGGACAGCGGCAGCACCCAGCTTGCGCGCAACGTCGTGCCCAGCACGCTCACGCGCCAGCAAGTCATCGACGAGGTGCTGGCCGCACGCGCCGCAGGCGTGCTGGGCGCAGCGGGCTTGGAAGACAGCGGCAGTTTCCTGTTCGCTCGCAAGGGCCACAACAGCCCGGGTGTCGACGCGCAAACCTTTGCTGGTACGGCGCGCTGACCGTCGCCAACCGCGCGGCATCAGCAAAAGCCGTTTGCCGCGCGGTTGTACCGGCCCAACCGACCTCGTCTAGCGGTTGGCCGCCAGATTGGCCCCGTACAGCACGGCCATTGCCTGCACCACACCGGCCGTCAGCGTTGAATCGGGTGCACCTGCAACCGCCACCACGATTTGCTGGGCCTGCCGCAGGATTTCTTCGGCCAATCCTGCGGCCATCTTGATGCCCCGTGTCTCGGGGGCATTCAACGTCTTGATCATCTCGGTAGCCATGGCTGTCCTTGGAAGTACTGCCTGAGTGTGAACCACATCGGGGCCGCACGGTCGCAGGTGGTGTGGATGCCACTTCTCCTGGACGCCGCAGCACCGCACGCCGTACGCGTGGTTTTTGCCGATTTTCCAGGTCTTTTATGCCTGTGGTCCGCTTCAGACGGTCATAGTTTGCTATTTACTTGATAGCATTTATGCGTTTGCCTGCGTGCGTCACAGGCATGCAATGGCGCCACCCGGCGCCCCGTAAAGTCCCTCCATTCAACCTCACACCCCCCGCACCCGCTAAATTAGCGTCCATGAAAAATATTCTGGTCCTCGGGGGCACCGGCTTCGTCGGCCGCCATGTATGCGAAAAACTGGCGCGCCTGCAATGGCGCTGCACGGTGCCCACGCGCCGCTACGACAACGCCAAACACATCCTGAGTCTGCCGCTTTTGAACGTGGTGGAGGCAGATGTGCACGACGAAGCGGCGCTCACAAGGCTGGTAGCGGGGCATGACGCAGTGGTCAATCTGGTTGCCATCCTGCACGGCAATGAGGCTGCTTTCGAGCGCGCCCATGTGGCGCTGCCGGCCAAACTGGCTCGGGCCTGCGCGGCCACGGGCGTGCGCCGCGTCGTGCACATCAGCGCGTTGGGCGCTGCGGCCGATGCGCCGTCGATGTACCAGCGCAGCAAGGCGCGCGGCGAGGCGGCGCTGATGGGCGCGGGGTTGCAGCTCACGCTGCTGCGGCCCAGCGTGATCTTTGGCGCCGAAGACCAGTTTTTGAACCTGTTTGCCAAGTTGCAGCGGGTGTTCCCGTTCATGCCGCTGGCGGGGGCTGGCACGCGCTTTCAGCCGGTCTGGGTGGAAGACGTGGCGCAGGCTGTGGCGCTGTGCCTGCAGGACGATTCCACCATCGGTCACACGATCGAGGCCACCGGCCCGGACGTCTTCACCCTGCGCGAACTGGTGGAGAAGACCGGCCAGTGGGCCGGCATCAACCACGGCCGGGGCCGGCCCGTGATCGGCCTGCCGATGGCGCTGGGCCGACTGCAGGCGCTGCTGATGGAACTGGCGCCGGGCCAGCCACTGATGAGCCGCGACAACCTCGCCTCCATGGCGGTGGACAACGTGGCCAGCGGCACGCTGCCCGGGCTGGACGCACTGCGCATCACCCCGGCCGCGCTGGCTGGCGTGGCGCCGCTCTACCTGGGCCAGCGCGGGCCGCGCAGCAATCTGCTGGACAAGCGGCGCACGGCCGGGCGGTTTTAGCCCCCACCCTGGCCACTGCGTGTGCTGCGCTGCCCCCCAGGGGGGGCGCGTTTCGCCTTGGGGCGGCCCGGCGGCGAAACCTGGTGCCCGCATCAATCGGCGGGCGTTTTCGCATCAATCGCCATGGTCTGGCGCGCTAGGATTGCGGGTTCAACCCGAGGCGCACCATGCTCAAGCTCTACATTGGCAACAAGAACTATTCCTCATGGTCGATGCGGCCGTGGGTGCTGCTCAGGCAGGCTGGCATCCCGTTCGAGGAGGTCAACGTGCGCTTTGATGCGTTCACACCGGACTCCCTCTTCAAGCAGACCATCCGCACCGTGAGCCCGGTCGGTCGGGTGCCCGTGCTGGTGGACGGCGGGCTCGTGATCTGGGACACCCTGGCCATTGCCGAGTACCTGGCAGAAAAGTTCCCCGACCAGCAGCTCTGGCCCGCGGATGTCAGCGCGCGCGCGCGGGCTCGCAGTATCTGCGCCGAGATGCATGCGGGGTTTGGCGCGCTGCGGGGTGCCTGCCCGATGAACATTGAGGCGCATCTGCCCGAAGCGGGAGCGCTGATCTGGCGCGACCGGCCTGACGTGCGTGCCGATGTCGAACGCATCGTAAGCATGTGGACGGAGTTGCTGGCGCAGTCGGGCAATCCGCACGGCGCCGGGCCCCTCCTGTTTGGCCAGTTCTCCATTGCCGACGCCTACTTCGCGCCGGTGTGCATGCGGCTCAGGACCTACGCGCTGCCGGTGCCGGCCGCCATCCAGGCTTATATCCAGCGCGTGGCCGCGCTGCCGGGGGTGAAGGCGTGGATCGACGACGGCCTGGCCGAGCATGATTTTCTGGACTTCGAAGAGCCCTACCGGCTCCGGCCCAAGGCCCCTTGAGCCGCTGGCGCTGCACGCCAGCGTGGTTTTACACTGGCGGCTCGTCCAATTTCACGGAGACCTGTCATGTGGAAAACTGGGGCTTACCTGTTCTTGACCGTTTGGCTGATGGCCTGCGGCGGCGGCGGCGATGCCGGCACCGGCAACGCGGCGATTGGAGCCGGCTCCGGCAGCGCCAAATACGTGGGCAGTTGGGCTGCCTGTACGCCAACCGGCGATCCGCTGGTGCAGGGCGCCAAACTGGTGTTCACCTTCGCCAGTACCGGGTCCTCCAGCGCCAGCTACACGCTGGTGGCGACGGGTCACACTGCCGCAGACTGCTCGTCATCTGCGCTTTCCACGATCACCGAAAGCGGCACCGTCACCATCGACGGCACGGCGCTGGTCGAAGGCAAGCTGGTCGAGAAGATAACCACCACCGACACCACGGGCGTGGTCGATAAAGACATCGTGTTCTTCAGCACCAACCAGTTCCAGCTGGGCAACGAGGCGCCCGTGGACGCGCAGGGCTACCCGACGACGCTGTCGGCGCAGTTCGTCTTCACGCGGCAATAGGTGCACCCAAGACCGTGCGTTGACCGTGGCCTACACTCGCGGCCATGAAGATTTACCTGGTTGGAGGTGCGGTGCGCGACAGCCTGCTCGGGCTGCCGGTACGCGACCGCGACTGGGTGGTGGTGGGTGCCACGCCCGAGGCGCTGGTGGCGCGCGGCTTTCTGCCCGTGGGGCGTGATTTCCCGGTTTTTTTGCACCCCGAAACGCGCGAAGAGTACGCACTGGCGCGCACCGAGCGCAAGACGGCACGCGGCTACCACGGCTTTGCCATTAACGCCGACCCCAAGGTGACGCTGGAGCAGGATCTGGCGCGGCGCGACCTGACCATCAACGCCATCGCGCAGGACGAAAACGGCACCTTGATCGACCCCTATGGCGGCCAGAACGACCTGCGCGCCAGCCGTTTGCGCCACGTCACGCAATCCTTTCGAGAAGACCCGGTGCGCGTGCTGCGCCTGGCGCGCTTTGCGGCGTGCTTTTCTGATTTCGCCATCGCGCCCGAAACGCTGACGCTGGTGCGCGAGATGGTGCAGGCCGGCGAGGTGGACGCGCTGGTGGCCGAGCGGGTGTGGCAGGAACTGAGCCGCGGCCTCACCGAGGCCAAGCCCTCGCGTCTGTTTGATGTGCTGCGCACATGCGGCGCGCTGAACGTGCTGCTGCCCGAGGTGGACGCGTTGTTTGGCGTGCCGCAACGCCCCGAGTACCACCCCGAGGTGGATACCGGGGCGCACCTGATGATGGTGCTGGACATGGCGGCTCGGCTCGGCGCCTCGCTGCCGGTGCGCTTTGCCTGCCTGTGCCATGACCTGGGCAAGGCCACCACGCCCAAGGACGAGCTGCCGCGCCACATCGGCCATGAGGAGCGCAGCGTCAAGCTGCTGCGCAAGCTGTGCGACCGTCTGCGCGTACCGGTGGAATGCCGCGAGCTGGCCGAGGTGGTGGCGCGCGAGCACGGCAATATCCACCGCAGCGGCGAGTTCGGGGCCGCGGCGCTGGTGCGGCTGCTGGAGCGCTGTGACGCGTTTCGCAAGCCGCAGCGGTTCGCCGAGGTGCTGCTAGCCTGCGAGTGCGACGCGCGCGGGCGGCTGGGCCTGGATGAGGCTCCCTACCCGCAGCGCGGGCGGCTGGCACAGGCGCTGGCGACCGCGCAGTCAATTGCTGCTAATTTGATAGCTACAAATGCCCTGGCGACGGGGACATCCGGCCAAAAGATCGGTGAAATGATCCAAAAAGCGCGTATCCAGGCGGTCGCGCTGGAGTTCGGCCAGTAGCCCGCGTGGCACCGGCGCGACGGGGCACGGGAGAGCGCCCCGCCGCCCGTCGCAATGAGTTTCGAACCTTACAGGCCCCAAACACGTCTGTGCGGTCGCGCGCTGACGGTTCGTCTGGTACGGTTCACAGTTGCATGATGTCCTTGCCACGCCTGACTGAACGCTCCGCGCTGTTCCTGGATTTCGACGGGACGCTGGCCGACCTGGCGCCGCGGCCTGATGCAGTCGTCATTCCACGCGAACTGCCAGACCTGTTGCGTCTGCTGCATGAACAGCTCGGCGGCGCGCTCGCGCTGGTCACGGGGCGCCCGCCCGAAGACGTGGACCTGCTGCTGACACCCTTGCGGCTGCCCGCGGCTTTCGAGCACGGCGCCATCCGCCGCACCGCCAGTGGCGCGCTGCACGTGGCCGTGCCGCCCGATCTGGACGCCGCCATTCACGCAGCCATGGGGCTGGCGGCGCAGCACCCCGCGCTGCTGGTCGAGAAAAAACGCACGGCCGTGGCCCTGCACTACCGCCAGGCGCCGGAGCTCGAAGCGCTGTGCCTGCGAACCATGGCCGCCGCCCTCACTGCAGATGCCGGGTTGACGCTGCTGCGCGGCAAAGCGGTGGTCGAGATCAAGTCGGCCTCGGTAGACAAGGGACTGGCGATCACCGCCTTCATGGCCGAAGCACCCTTTGCCGGGCGGACCCCCTGCTTCGCGGGAGACGACGTCACCGACGAGGCGGGGTTCGAGTCGGTCCAGCGCCACGGCGGCCATGGCATCAAGACCGGACCGGGCGCAACCGTTGCCAGCCACCGCTGCGCAGACCCGTCCACCCTGCGCGACTGGCTGCGCGAATCCGCGCGACTGCTGCAGACCTGAACCCGCACAAGGACCCGCATGACCATGGCCTCTAACGCTGCAACATCAGGTTTCGCGCCGCCGGCCGCCCCCTCGCTGGCCCTGGGCGTGGTGGGCAACTGCGCCTTCAGCGGATTGATCGACGCGCGCGGCCGGGTGGTGTGGAGTTGCCTGCCACGCTTTGACGGCGACCCGGTGTTTCATGCCCTGCTGAACGGTGCCGACGGGGAATCGGGCGCATTCGCGATCGAAATCGAGGATTTCGCGCGCTCGCGCCAGTGGTACGAGCCCAATACCGCGGTGCTGCGCACCGAGCTGTGGGACAGCGCCGGGCAGGGCATCGAGATCACCGACTTCGCGCCGCGCTTTCATGCACGTGGCCGCTACTTCCGGCCGACCATGCTGGTGCGCCGGGCGCGGCCGCTGAAGGGCGCCCCGCGCATCCGCGTGCACCTGGCGCCACGTTTCGGCTGGGGGCGCATCGTGCCCGAGATCACCTCGGGCAGCCACCACATCCGCTATGTCGGCGACAGCCAGACGCTGCGGTTGAACACCGACGCCTCGGTCGCGCACATCCTGGCGCGACAACCGTTCCTGCTGACGACCGAGCAGAATTTCCTGCTCGGACCGGACGAAACGCTGCACGACGGCATCGGCGACACGGCCCGCCATTTCGAGCAGGAAACTCTGGCGTACTGGCGCGCCTGGACGCAGCGCCTCGCGATTCCCCTCGAGTGGCAGGAGGCCGTGATCCGCGCCGCCATCACGCTCAAACTCTCGCTGTTCGAGGACACCGGCGCCATCGTGGCCGCCATGACCACCAGCATCCCCGAGGCGCCACACACCCAGCGCAACTGGGACTACCGCTACTGCTGGCTGCGTGATGCGTTCTTCGTGGTGCGCGCGCTCAACAGCCTGTCCGAGGTCGGCACCATGGAAGACTACCTGCGCTGGCTGGCCAACGTGGTGGTGGACGCGGATGGCGGCCACATCCAGCCGCTCTACGGCATCGGGCTGGAGCGCGAGCTGCCCGAGCACCTGTGCGGCCAGCTGGCGGGTTACCGGGGCATGGGGCCGGTGCGCATCGGCAACCAGGCGCAGGAGCATTTCCAGCACGATGTGTATGGCAATGTGGTGCTGGGCGCCGCCCAGGCGTTTCATGACAAACGCCTGCTGCG
>JANOBJ010000115.1:0-7775 GCA_031411575.1 Betaproteobacteria bacterium
GTCGACGAAGCCAGGGCGAAGGCACGCGAGTTGGTGGATGCGCTGCTGCCCTTCGCCGAGCGCGGTATCGCCATCGTGGGGCTGGAGCCGTCGTGCCTGCTGACGCTGCGCGACGAGGCCCTGGCCATGGGGCTGGGCGAATCGGCGAAGACCGTTGCCAGCCAGGCCGTGTTGTTTGAAGAGTTCCTGGCCGCGGAAGACGCGGCCGGCAGGCTCAACGCGCTGAAGGCCCGCTTGCGCCCGGTGACCCAGCCGGTGCTGGTGCACGGCCACTGCCACCAGAAGGCGTTTGGCGCCATCAGCCCGGTGCTGGACGTGCTGCGCCTGGTGCCGGGCGCCCAACCCGAGCTGATCGAAAGCAGCTGCTGCGGGATGGCCGGAAGCTTTGGCTACGAAGCCAGCCACCATGATGTATCGATGCAGATGGCCGAACTGAGCCTGCTGCCCGCGGTGCGCGCGCAGCCTGGTGCGCTGGTGGTGGCTGACGGCACCAGCTGCCGCCACCAGATCCAGGATGGCGCGGGGCGCGAGGCGCTGCATGTGGCGCGGGTGCTGGCGGGTCAGCTGAACTGAGCGTCAGGGGCCGACGCCCGCAACAGCGTCTTTTTACCGATTTCTACGTCAAATAGGGCTGTTGTCCTCATCAGCTGGTCATAGTTTGCTATTTATATTATAGCAAATGATCTGGCTACTTCTGCGGCTCACAGCTGCAGCGCGCCCGCGCACTCAGGGGGTCAGGCACCACGGCGCAGTGTTGTGGACCAGGCCCATCCACAGCGCCCAGGCTGAGCTGGCGGCCAACGCGAGACCGGCGAGGCGAATGCCCCATTGGCCCGAACCCGGGCCACGCAAACGCAGCCAGAGCCAGGGGCCGGCCATCATCGACACGCTGGTGCCCAGCGCAAACAATGCCATCACGCCGGCGCCGTCGGCAACCTTGCCGGTGAGCGCGGCCACCAGTAGCGCCGAGTACAGCAGGCCACACGGCAGGAACGCCCACAGCGCGCCGATCACCAGCGGTGTGCCGATACCCAGCGCACCGCTGCGCCCACCCGGCGCCAGGCGGCGCACCCCCGACCACAGGCGCCGGGCGCCGCCTTCCAGCCAGACCGGTTGGCGGGCTTGCCAGAGCAGCACCAGGCCCAGCAGCATGGCGGCCACATGCAGCATCGTCCAGGCCGGACGCAGCGCCGCCGATTGGGTGGTGAGCCAGCCCATGCCTTGCATCGAGGCAGCTGCAACCCCGCCGAGCGAGGCGTAACCCACCACGCGACCGGCTTGGAACGTCCACATCGCCCGCGCCTTGCTGCCCGCCGCGCTCTGGCCAATGCCCGCGCAGGCGGCACCGCACATCGCCACACAATGCGGGCCGCCCGCCAGCCCCATCAGGAGAGCGGTCAGGGCAAGGGTGGATTGCATGGGTGGTGCAGGAATCGTGGTGCGCGGGACCGGCTAGATGATTCGCGAGAACTGCGCGCGGTTGCGGTCGGCCTGCAGGTAGCGGTCAAACACCATGGCGGCAGCCCGCACAAAGAACCAGCCTTGCGGGGTGATCTGGATACCCGTCGTGTCCACCACCACCATGCCGTTGTCCTGCAGCGTTTTCAGCGCCTCCAGCTCGGCGGCAAAGTAGCGCCGGAACTGCAGCAGGTATGCCAGTTCGATCGACTCGAACTGCACCTCACCCTGGCACATCAGCGCCATGATGACGGCGCGCCGCACCAGGTCATCACGCGACAACGCCAGGCCGCGCGCCACCGGCAACCGCCCCTGGTTCAGGTGGTCGTAGTACTCGTCGAGCGTCTTGGCGTTCTGGCTGTAGGTGGCGCCGACGCGACCAATCGCGGAGACCCCCAGCGCGATCAGGTCGCAGTCTGGCTGGGTGCTGTAACCCTGGAAGTTGCGGTGCAGCCGCCCCTGGCGTTTGGCAATGGCCAGCGGATCGTTGGGCAAGGCAAAGTGGTCCATGCCGATGTACTCATAGCCCGCGCCTTCCAGCGTCGACAACGAGCGCGACAGCATCGCCAGCTTGGCGCCTGCGGTCGGCAGCTCCGCGGTCACAATGCGGCGCTGCGGCTTGAAGCGCTCGGGCAGGTGCGCGTAGGCGTACAGCGCAATTCGGTCGGGTCGAAGGCGCACGACGGTGGCCAGAGTCTGGTCGAACGACTCCGGCGTCTGTTGCGGCAGGCCGTAGATCAGGTCGATGTTGATCGAATCAAATTGCAGCGCGCGGGCTGCCGCCACCAGCTCAAACACCAGTTCGGCCGGCTGGATGCGGTGCACGGCCTTCTGCACCGCAGGGTCGAAATCCTGCACGCCAAAACTCAGGCGGTTGAACCCGAGTTCGGCCAGCGTGGCCAGCCGCGCGGCGTCCACCGTGCGCGGGTCCACCTCGATGGCGTACTCACCGCCCGGCGCCAGTGTGAAGCACCGGCGCACCATGGCCATGAGTTCACGCAGCTCGGCATCGCTCAGGAACGTGGGGGTACCGCCACCCAGATGAAGCTGCGTGACCACCTGCCCTGTTCCCAGCTGATCGGCATGCAGGTCCAGCTCGCGGCCCAGGTAGCGCAGGTAGGTGGCCGCCTTGTCGTGCTGCCTGGTGACGATCTTGTTGCACGCACAGTAGTAGCAGAGCGATTCACAAAACGGCACATGCACATACAGCGACAACGGCAGCGCCATGGCCGCCGCGCCCTCGCGGCGCTGGCGCAGCGCCTGCACATAGTCGGTGGCGGTAAACGCCTCGACAAACCGGTCTGCGGTGGGGTAGGAGGTGTAGCGCGGCCCGGTGACATCGTAGCGGCGCAACAGGTCTGGGGAAACAGCGCTCATCGGGGCAGTCCTTTGCTTGACGACCCTACTGTGCCGAAAGCCGCACCGGCCTTCATTGACCTGCGTCAAGAGGGCCTCACGGCCGGCCCCGCACAATTTCCGGACCATCAGGAGCCTGCCATGTCCGTCCCTGCAACTGACGAGCGTTCTCCGTCTGCCGGTGCCCGTGTCGCTGGCCACATGGCGGTCCCGACCATTCACGTGGCGTGCGCCAACTGCAGCCTGCGCGAGCTCTGCCTGCCCCGCGGCCTGGACCCGGCAGAGCTGGACCGGCTCGACGAATTGATCACCGTTCGGCACCGCGTGAAGCGCGGTACGGCGCTGTTTCGCGTCGGTGAGAAATTCTCGTCGCTGTATGCCCTCCGGACCGGGTTTTTCAAGACCTGCATGGTGACGCCGGAAGGCCGCGACCAGGTTACCGGCTTCCACATGGCCGGCGAGATCATCGGTCTGGACGGCATCGTCAGCGAGCAGCACTGCTGCGACGCCGTGGCGCTGGAGGACGCGGAGATCTGTGTGCTGCCATTTGAACGGCTGGAGGCCTTGTCGCGCGAAGTCAGCGCACTGCAGCACCACGTGCACCGGATCATGAGCCGCGAGATTGTGCGCGAGCATGGGGTGATGCTGCTGCTGGGCAGCATGCGCGCCGAAGAACGGCTGGCCGCCTTCCTGCTGAACCTGGTGCAGCGCCTGCATGCGCGGGGATTTTCGCGGACAGAGCTGGTGTTGCGGATGACGCGCGAGGAGATCGGCAGCTACCTTGGCCTCAAGCTGGAAACCGTGAGCCGCACCTTCTCAAAGTTTGTGGAGGACGGCGTCATCGAGGTCAAGTATCGCCACGTGCGCATCCTGGACGCCGACGCCCTGAAGCGCATCGTCAATAGTCCGGCCTGTTTATAACCGTCGGATCGACCTGCGACAGGATCACGGTCAGCGTGCTCGACACGATGGTCGCCAGCCACAGCACGAAGAACACCAGCGTGTACACCGCCTGGCGCGACAGGCTCACCGGCTGGCCAAACCAGTGCAGGTCGTGCGGATCGATCATGGCGAACACCAGCATCTCCAGCACGCTGGCCACCAGAAATGACGGCCACACAATCCACATCAGTCGCTGGCTCCACATGGTGCGTCTCCTGGTTTCGGGCTGCTGGTTCCGGCTTACGGCTTTTCAGGCGGCGCCACGCGCGGCGTGGCCGCGTGGTTGCGGGCCTGGACAGCGGGGGCCAGCGTCCCCTGCTGCGACAGCGTCTTGTTGATGTCAATCCCGCGGCGGTAGTAGTCTTGCGCCACGAGGGGGTCGGGCGCGCTCATCGCTATGTAGCCCGTCACGCAAGCCGCCACCACCACCACCGCAGGGCCTCCAATCACCATCCACACCATGCCAAACCGCCACCACGGCAGGGGCGGCGTTACGGGGTTGGGCGTCGCGTTATCGGTCATCACACACTCCTCATCGGGGAACCAGAAAAACAGAGTCCTCGGCCACATGGGCGGCCGAATCCACCGCCTGAATCTCAAACACAATCGGGTGCGACCCCGCAGCCGCAGAGCCATACGGCACCTGCAGCCGCACCGGTACCCAACGCGACTGGGCCGCCCCCACTTCGGTCTGGGGCTCGGATGTCAGCGCCAGCCCGTCCAGACCACGGGCGCTGATGCGGTAGCGCTGCGCCTGCTCGGTGGCGTTCATGATCTGCAGCCGGTACACGTTTTCCAGCTTGCCGCCCTCGACGATGCGCGCCAACGCGGCGCGATCCCGCACCACATCGACCTTCAGGGGCGTGCGCAGCACCAGGCTGCCCAGCAGCACCGCGCACAGCACCAGAAGGATCGCCGTGTACACCAGCACCCGCGGGCGCAGGACACGGCGAACCAGTTGTGAGCGGGTCCATCCCTTGGCCACCGCGTTTTGCGTCGAGTAACGGATCAGGCCGCGCGGATAGCCCATCTTGTCCATGACGGTGTCGCACACATCCACGCAGGCAGCGCAGCTGATGCACTCGTACTGCAAACCCTTGCGGATGTCGATGCCGGTGGGACACACCTGCACGCACAGTGTGCAGTCGACGCAGGCACCCAGGCCCAGCGCGGCCGGATCAGCTTTGCGGGAGCGCGCGCCCCGCGGCTCGCCACGGGCCTCGTCGTAGGTGACGATCAGCGTGTCCTTGTCGAACATCGCGCTCTGAAAACGCGCATAGGGGCACATGTACTTGCACACCTGCTCGCGCAGGAAACCCGCATTGCCATAGGTGGCAAGGCCGTAGAAGAACACCCAGAACGTTTCCCAAGGCCCCATGGTCATCTGTGTGAACGACCGACCCAGTTCATCAATGGGCGTGAAGTAGCCGACAAAGGTAAATCCCGTCCACAGCGAGAGCGCCACCCACGCCGCCTGCTTGGCACTCTTGCGCGCAAGCTTGGACACCGACATTGGCGCCGCATCCAGCCGCATGCGGGCCGAGCGGTCACCCTCGATCTTGCGTTCAATCCAGAGGAAGATCTCGGTGTACACCGTCTGCGGGCACGCGTAGCCGCACCACTGCCGACCGGCCACGGCCGTGAACAGAAACAACGACAGTGCCGAGACCACCAGCAAGCCGGTGAGGTAGATGAAATCCTGCGGGTACAGGACCAGTCCGAAGATAAAGAAGCGCCTGGCCTCCAGGTCAAACAGCACCGCCTGGCGCTGCCCCCATTCGAGCCATGGCAGGCCATAGAACACCACCTGGGTGAGGAACACGAAGCCCCAGCGCCACCGCGCAAACAGACCAGTCACCGATCGCGGGTATATCTTGGTCTGCGCCTCGTACAGCGACACCATTTCCTCATCGCTGGTATCCACCGCGATGGGGATGATGCCGCGGGGCTTGTCCGTTGCTTTCAGCACATGCAGCCTTCGCGGTCCGTGGTGTCAGGCTGTGCTAGTTGGCGGCTTGACGATTGGACAAGCCCCAGACGTAGCTTGTGAGTACATGCATCTGGGCATCGGTCAGCTTGCCCGTCTGCGCGGGCATCTCGTTGACCTTGCCCTGCGTGACGATGGCCACGATGGCGGCTTCGCCCCAGCCGTGCAGCCAGATGCCGTCGGTCAGGTTGGGCGCACCGAGGGCCTGGTTGCCCTTGCCGTCAGCGCCGTGGCAGGCGGCACAAGCAGCGAACTTGGACCGCCCCAGGGCCGCGCGAAGCGAATCATGCGGGCTGCCCGACAGGCTGAGCACAAACTGCGCGAGGTTCCTCACATCGTCGGGCGTCCCGACCGCAGCGGCCAGCGGCGGCATGTTGCCGACGCGGCCCGCCACAATCGTCTCCCGGATTTTTTCGGGTGTTCCGCCATAGAGCCAGTCACCGTCCGCAAGACTCGGGAAGCCCTTGCTGCCGCGCGCGTCAGAGCCGTGGCACTGCGCGCAGTTGTTCATGAACAGCCGCTCGCCGATCGCCATGGCGGCCGGGTCGCGGGCGAGGTCTTCAGGCTTCATGGCCGTGAACCGCGCATAGATCGGCTCCAACTCCTTGTTGGCCTGCTCCACTTCTTTCTGATAGACACCCTGGGTGCTCCACCCCAGTTGCCCGGCGTAGGAGCCAAGCCCCGGGTACGCCGCGAGGTAGCCAACGGAAAAGACAATGGTGATGACAAAGAGCCACATCCACCAGCGCGGCATCGGGTTGTTCATTTCGCGCAGGTCTTCGTCCCACACATGGCCGGTGGTGTTGTCGCTGCTGGGCCGCACCTTGGTTCTGGCGGTCACCCACAACAGCAGCAGACACGCCACGATTCCGATGACCGACAGGGCCGCCACGTAGATCGACCAGAACCCGTTGTTGAAATCGCTCATTGTTGGTCCTTGTTCCGGGATCAGTCTTGTTCAAACGGAAGCCGCGCGGCCTCTTCGAAGCCGGCCGCGTTGCGGCGCGACCAGGTCCAGACGACGATGCCGATGAAGGTGATGAAGGCAGCCACGGTGGCCGCGATACGCAGGGTTGTGATGTCCATGGCTGTTCTCCTTACTTGAGCAGGCGGCCCATGCCCTGCAGGTAGGCCACCAGGGCGTCCAGTTCTGTCCTGCCCTTGACGGCCTCGGCCGCGCCAGCGATCTGCGCATCGGTGTAGGGCACGCCGACCCGGCGCAGCGCGGTCATGTGCGGCGCTACCTCGGCTGCGTCGATCACCGTTTTCTCCAGCCAAGGATAGGCCGGCATGTTGGATTCGGGCACCAGATCGCGCGGGCTGTTCAGGTGCAGGCGATGCCACTCGTCGCTGTACTTGCCGCCCACGCGGTGCAGGTCGGGGCCGGTGCGCTTGCTGCCCCACTGGAACGGGTGGTCATAGACAAACTCGCCCGCCACCGAGTAGTGGCCGTAACGCAGCGTTTCGGCGCGGAACGGGCGAATCATCTGCGAGTGGCAGTTGTAGCAGCCTTCGCGAACGTAGATGTCGCGGCCCACCAGTTGCAGGGCGTTGAGCGGCTGCAGGCCCTTGATAGGCTCGGTGGTCGACTTCTGGAAGAACAGCGGAACAATCTCCACCAGCCCCCCGACGGCCACCACCAGCAGGATCAGCACAATCATCAGGAAGTTGTTGGTCTCGATCTTCTCGTGCGAGAAGCCGGTCTTGACGGGATCAGCCATGTGCAGTCTCTCCTCAGGCGGGGGCCACGGTGGCCGGGATGGGTGCGTTGACCGAACGCCCCGAGACGGCCGTCATCCAGACGTTCCAGGCCATGATGAGCATGCCGATCAGGTAGAGCAGGCCACCGCCAAAGCGCACCACATAGAACGGGTAGGTTGCCTTCACGCTTTCGACAAAGGTATAGGTCAGGGTGCCGTCGGTATTGATCGACCGCCACATCAGGCCCTGCATCACGCCGGCAATCCACATGGCCGCGATGTACAGCACGATGCCGATGGTCGCCGTCCAGAAGTGCAGTTCGATGGCCGGG
>JANOBJ010000116.1:0-10788 GCA_031411575.1 Betaproteobacteria bacterium
AACGCCGCGAAAACGAAGTCCCCCCCCCCCCCCCGCCTATGCCCATCACGACGACCAACAGTGTTGGGAAGATAGCCAAAACCTGCATCGTGGTTCCAGCCTGTTTCCAAGCTTCGTCCAGTTTTGAATTCATTGGTTACCCTCACACGTGAACCAGAACCACACATCTGACGCAAGACCTCTTGCCTTACCCAGCCAGATCAAACACCGCCATGCTCTCCACATGCGCCGTGTGCGGGAACATGTTGATCACGCCGGCATGGGTGCAGCGGTAGCCGGCCTGGTGGACCAGCAGGCCGGCGTCGCGGGCCAGGGTGGCGGGGTTGCAGCTGACGTAGACGATCCGGCGCGGCGGCTGCCAGCTGGCGGCGGCTTCGGCCAGCGGTGGCGCATCGGGCGCGCCGATGCGGCTCTGGTGCAGTTCGGCCAGCGCCTTGGCCAGCGCAAAGGCGCCTTCGCGCGGCGGGTCGACCAGCCACTTGTCAGACACGCCGTCTTTCACCAGCGTCTCCGGCGTCATCTCGAACAGATTGCGCGCTACAAAATCAGTAGCACACAATGACCTGCCGGCGTGGACGTTGGCCTGATTGAGCTTCAAATTGGCGCGTGAGCGGGTCACCAGCACCTCGCTGCCTTCAATGCCCAGCACCTCACGCGCCTGGGTGGCGATGGGCAGCGTGAAGTTGCCCAGCCCGCAGAACCAGTCGATCACGCGCTCGTGCGGCTGCGCGTCCAGCAGGCGCAGCGCGCGCGACACCAGCACGCGGTTGATGTGCGGGTTCACCTGGGTAAAGTCTGTCGGCTTGAACGGCATGGTGATGCCGAATTCGGGCAAGGCGTAGGCCAGTGGCGGCCCGCCCTCGTCGAGCAGCTGCACGGTCTCGGGGCCTTTGGGCTGCAACCACCACTGAACGCCAGGCTGCTGCGCCGCAAATTCGCGCAGCTTGGCCAGGTCGCCCGAACTCAGCGGCTCCAGATGGCGCAGCACCAGTGCGGTGACTTCATCGCCCGCAGCC
Organism: Betaproteobacteria bacterium; assembly: GCA_031411575.1. Lineage (GTDB taxonomy): Bacteria > Pseudomonadota > Gammaproteobacteria > Burkholderiales > Burkholderiaceae_C > JANOBJ01. The sequence goes on from JANOBJ010000116.1 coordinate 1,017, forward strand.
AGCTCGATCTGCGGGCAGGTTTCGCGCGCGTCCAGGCTGAAGATCAGCGCGCGCAGCGGCAGCAGCATGGCGCTCACGTGCGGCGGCAGCACCGGGCAGACCTTCATGTCGGCCACGTAGCGGCTCTTGCGCTCATGAAAACCCACCAGCACCTCGCCTTTTTTGTGAACGTGGCGCACCGACAGGCGGGCGCGGTAGCGGTAGCCCCAGGCCGGGCCTTCGATCGGGCGCAGCATCGTCTCGGCCTTGACCTTGCCCAGGTGCCAGAGGTTGTCTTCCAGCACGCGCTGCTTCACGGCCACCTGCGCGCCAATGTGCAGGTGCTGCATCTTGCAGCCGCCGCAGGCGCCCGCGTGCAGGCCAAAGTGCGGGCAGCCGGGTGTGACGCGCTGCGATGATTCGCGGTGAATCTGGGTCAGCGTGGCCTGTTCCCAGTTGTTCTTCTTGCGGTTCACGTTGGCGCGCACCACCTCAAACGGCAGCGCGCCTTCGATGAACACCACCTTGCCGTCGGCCTTGTGCGCCACGCCCTGGGCGTCGATGTCGAGCGATTCGACCCACAGCGCCCCTTCAGGCAGGGGCGGCTTGTTGTCTGCAAAATCTGTCATGGCCTGAATTGTCTCAGGCCGGCGGCTGCCTCAGGGTTTGAGCACGTCGCGCACAAAGCCCGCCGTCGCGTGGCGCGCGGGCGGCAGGTTGAACAGCGTGTGCGGCGCGCCCGGAATCAGCACCACGCTTGCCTGGGTGTTGTCCTTCAAGGCGTCTCGGCAATGGCCCTTGGCGGCCGGGTTGCCCAGCCAGGGATTGGACGGTGAAAAGAATACGTCGGTGCCGCTCATGACGTTCAGTACCGGGCGGTCTTTGGGCAGGGCGGTGCGGTGCTCCTGTACAAAGTAGTTGTTCTCGCAGCTCCACGAGAAAACGATACGGCCGACAAATTCGCCGCCGGTGTAGCGCGCTACCGCGGTGGCGCCCTCGCTGGTACCCGCCAGCACCAGGCGCGCCGGGTCAGCCCACGGCGCAGCCTGCAAGGCCTGAATGGCCAGGCTCACCTCGGACAGGCGCAACGCATGGATCTTTTCGTACACATCCTTGCCGACTGGCGACTTGTAGGTCAGCCGATCGGGCAGACTGAACGAATCGGGCGCAATGCTGGCCACGCCGAGGGTGGCCAGCCACTGTTGCCATTCACCAATCGCCTTGAGCCCGAGCCCCGACGAGCCGTGCAAAAACACCACCACCGGCACTTTGGCCTTGACGTCGCGCGGCGCGTCGCGCAGCGCGCCGGCGAACACCGCGCCACCTGTGGCGGACGCTGGTAGCACCAATGCCGCGCCCTGCAGGGCCGCGCGTGCCGATTCGGGCGTGTGCGCGACGGCAAGGCCCTTCACCTCGCCTGCGGGGGTGGCTGCTGGCACGCCAGCGGGCGCAAGCTGCGCCCGGGCGTGCGGAGCCACCAGCAATGCGGCTGCCAAGGTAGCCTCTCCAATGACGCAGGCGATGTGTTTCACGCGGACTCCTGAGATTGGCTCAACTGTAAGCGTTTACCTCCCTGGCATCCAATGCATGAGTTGGCTTATTTCATCATCGTTTGTTATGAACATCACGAACCGCCACCACCGGATGTTCACGGCCACCGCGGCTCTGGGCAACATCTCGCGGGCCAGCGAGGCACTGCACATCAACCAGCCCGCCCTCACCCGAGCCCTGCGCGAGTTCAAGGCGCAGCTGGGGCGCGGCATTGAGGTTTCCAGCCTCGCGCTGCAGTTGGCGCTGGTGCGAGCTGGCGTGGGATTGGCAGTGCTGTCGGCGCTGGGCGCCTCGCACCCCCAGGTCGGTGCGCCTGGTGCCGTTGGCGGTGTAGCATTTGACTCTTCACCGGAAGCAGCAACGCCATGGAACTGCGCATTTGTATCGATGTGGACGATCTGGAGCGCGGCATCGCGTTCTACACCGTCGGCCTGGGCCTGCGGCTGGCGCGCCGGCTGGGCGATGACTGGGCTGAGCTGCTGGGCGGCAGCAGCCCGATCGACCTGCTGGTCAACGCGGCGGACACGGCGCCGTTGGGCGAGCCCCATCCCCAGCGGCGCAGTTATGCGCGCCACTGGACGCCGGTGCATCTGGATTTTGTGGTGACCGATCTGGATGCGGCCGTCGTGCGGCTGGTGAGCGCCGGGGCCATGCTGGAGCGCCCCTTGCAAGAGCGCCGCTGGGGCCGCATGGCCAACCTGGCCGACCCGTTTGGCCATGGGCTTGACCTGCTGGAGTTCAAAGGGCGCGGCTATGACGAAATTCTGCAACCCGTGGCGCCAGATTTGCCGGTCGGCTAGCCGCAGTCCACCCGCACCACGCGGTCGGCGCTGTCCAGGTTGAGGTTCAGCCGCTCGGCGTTGAATTCGAGGGTGACCATCTGCCCAGGGCGCAGAAAGCGCACGGTGCGGGCTTTGGCGCGCAGGCGCGCCTGCTCGATCAGCGCTGCGCTGGCGGTCTTGCCCAGCGCGAACTGCACAGCGTCGGCATCGCAGCCGCCTTCGGCCATCAGTACCGGGGGCGGCGGCGCCTGGGCTTGTTCGGGCGGGAGCGGCGACGGGGGCAGCGCGGTGCTGCTGCAGGCCGCCACCACACCCAGGGCGACCAGCGCCATCACGGCTCGGCTGTGCATGCGGTCAGCCCCAGGCTTTCAGGTATTCGTCCCAGTGCGCCTCGGCCGGCGCCAGGTTGCCCAGGGTTTCCTTGACCATCGCGATTTCCTGGTCGTACTCTTTCTCCGTCAGGCCGCCGCGCATTTTCTGGAAGCGGCAGTACACCAAGTAGGTGTTCATGACGTCGGTTTCGCAGTAGCGGCGAATCTCGTCGAGCTGGCCGTCCAGGTACCCGGCATACACCATCGAGCCGTCCATGCCCAGCTTGCCGGGAAATCCGCAGAGCTTGGCCATGGCGTCGAGTGGCGCGTTGTTCTTGGGCTGGTACATCGCCAGCAGGTCCATCAAATCGAGGTGGCGCATGTGGTAGCGGCTGATGTAGTTGTTCCACTTGAACTCGCGGTCATCGTCGCCCAGATCCCAGTACTTGTCAGCCACCACGCCGTGCTTCAGGCCCCGGTAGTGCAGCACGGGCAGGTCAAACCCGCCGCCGTTCCAGCTCACCAGCTGCGGCGCGTGCTTGTCGATGGCGTTGAAGAAGGTCTGGATGACCTTGCCCTCGCTGGCGTCGTCCTTGTCCACGAACGAGTGGATGCGCAGGCCTTCGGCGTTGCGGAACACGCAACTGATGACCAGCACGCGCTGCAGGTGCAGCGGCATGAAATCGCTCTGGCCCTTGTCCTTGCGCTCCTGCACCCAGGCGCCGTACACCTGCCCATCGGTGTGCTCGGGCGGCGCGCCGCGCAGCGCCCGCAGGCCCGCGATGTCGGGGATGGATTCGATGTCAAACACGAGGACGGGCCAGGCCATGGGCTGATCGTACCGCAGCGCCGTGCCGCAACGCCCGGGCGCGCAGGTTACAGCAGCGCGTCCTTGCCAATGCCGCTGCGCGTCATGTGGCGCTTGAGCTTGAGCAGCGCCTCGTTCTGGATCTGGCGCACCCGCTCGCGTGTGAGGCCGAGCCGGTCGCTCAGCACTTCCAGCGTTTCGGGCTCGCGGTCGTGCAGGCCAAACCGGCCTTCCAGGATCTCTTTTTCGCGCAGCGAGAGCGCCTCGATCCAGTTGTCGAGCAGCCGCTCGACCTCGTGGCTGTGGGTGATGGCGGTGGGATCGACGGCCAGCTCATCGACCAGCGAATCGCCCAGCGTGTGGTCGTCTTCGCTGCGGTCCATGCTGGCGTCCAGCGAGCGCGGCTGCTCGGCCATGGCCAGCAGTTCACTCACCTCCTGCACATCGCGGCCCAGCAGCGAGGCCACGTCTTCCACGCGCACCCCGTCGGGCCGGGTGGCGATGAAGGCGGAATCGTTTTCCAGCGTGCGGCGTGCGCGCAGCACCTGCTGCAGCTCGCGCACCACATGCACCGGCAGCCGGATGACGCGGCCCTGGTTCATCACAGCGCGCTCGACCGACTGGCGAATCCACCAGGTGGCGTAGGTGGAGAAGCGAAACCCCCGCTCGGGCTCGAACTTGTCGATCGCGTGCATCAGGCCCAGGTTGCCTTCCTCGATCAGGTCGGACAGCGGCACCCCGCGACCCAGATAGCCCTTGGCGATGCTGACGACCAGCCGCAGGTTGTGTTCGATCATGCTCTGGCGCGCCGCAAAGTCGCCGGCGCGCGCGCGCACGGCGGTCGCGTATTCCTGCTCGGGGCTGAAAAGTTCGGTGCGGCGCACTTCGCGCAGGTACAGGGTGAGGGAATCGCTGGATTCGCCGGCCAGATCGGCGGGCACATCAGCGAGCAGGCCGTTTTGCGGCAACACGGGCTCTTCGCCCCCTCCCTCGCCTTGCCGGGCAACAAAATCCAGGGGGTCAGGCGCGCGCTTGGTCCGAACGAACTGGATTTTCGGCGGCGGCGCACCGCTGTCAGGCGCATCCGGACCCTGGCTGTTCTGGTGTCCGTTGCGCTTTTTCATGGTGGGTCCTACCTGGCGGGCAGTAACTTGGCAGGATCGACCGGTTTGCCCTGCCGGCGGATCTCGAAATGCAGTTTCACACGGTCCGCGTCGCTGTTGCCCATTTCGGCAATCTTCTGGCCCCGTCGCACGGACTGGTCTTCCTTGACCAGCAGCGTCTGGTTGTGGGCGTAGGCCGTGAGGTACGTGTTGTTGTGCTTCAGGATCACCAGGTTGCCATAGCCGCGCAAACCAGCGCCTGCGTAGACCACCCGGCCATCCGCAGCCGCCAGCACAGCATCACCCGGTTTGCCGGCAATGTCCAGCCCCTTGTTGCGGACTTCGTCGAATCCACCGATCAACTGACCCCCGGCGGGCCAGATCCAGGGCAATTCGTCGTCGCCACCGGCGGCCGGCGTTGGTGGGGGTGTGGCGGCGGCCGTCGCCGGGCGAGGCGCGCTGGCGGCCGACGCCGGCGGGGTGGGCGACACCGGCGTCACGTTGCCCGAGGTGACCGGCCGGGCCACCGCCACGCCCTCGGTCGCTGCGGGGGTGGAGCCGGCGGCGGCGGTGGGCGTGACCACCCGCAGCACCTGGCCGACTTCGATCAGGTTGGGGTTTTCAAGGTTATTCCAGCGCACCAGGTCGCGCCAGGCCTGGCCGGTTTCCAGGCCGATTCGCATGATGGTGTCGCCGGGTTTGACGGTGTAGTAGCCCGGTTTGCCGGCGTTTTCGATGCCGGGCAGCGGTTTGGCGCTCGCCGGATCGGTCGCGCCCGGCGCGGGGCGGCTGACGCCGATGCCGCGGTCCTCGACCGGCGCACGGTTGACCGACCGGCTGGACGCGCAGCCCGCCAGGCTCACGACCACCGCGAGTGCGATCCACACCAACCGCCGTTGACGGCCAATTCCCTGCATACCTGGTTCCTTCACGCGATACCCGATTTTAGAGGGACAAAGTGAACCGCCTCAAGCACGCGCTGCTCAAGCCCTTGCGGCCGCTTGTCCCATACCACCAGCGCCTGCTGCCCGCCGGTCGACATCATCGGCGCCACCAGCCGGCCACCCATGGCCAGCTGGTCGAGCCAGGCCGCGGGCACCGCCTCGCCGCCAGCCGCCGCGATGATGCCCGCATACGGTGCGCCCTTGGCATAGCCCGCGATGCCGTCGCCAAACAGCAGGTGCAGATTGGCCACCCGCAAGGCGCGCAGATTGGCGCGCGCCTTGTCGTGCAGGCCCTGCAGGCGCTCAATGCTGTAGACCTCGGTCGCCACCAGGCTCAACACCGCCGCCTGGTAGCCGCAGCCGGTGCCGATTTCCAGCACCCGGCCGATGCGCGCACCGTTTTCGGCGGCGCCCAGCAGCAGCTCGATCATGCGGGCCACCACATTGGGCTTGGAAATGGTCTGGCCCAGGCCAATCGGCAGGCTCGTGTCTTCGTAGGCCTGGTTGACCAGCGCGCTGTCCACAAACCGGTGGCGCTCCACGCTGCCCATGGCCTGCAGCACACGCGGGTCGCCGATGCCCTGCTGGGCGAGTTTGTGGACCATGCGGGCACGCACCGCGCCGGAATCCAGGCCCACGCCCTGCGGTGTGGCGGCGGCAGGCGGCAACGGCCTCGCAAGCGGATTTTTGATGCCAAATGTGCCTGTTGTCCACGTCCTCTGGTCATTATTCGCTATTTTTTTAATAGCACTTGATGCCACGGTCTGGGCGGCCGATGGGGTGGCCGGCGCCGCGCCCAGACGCGCCGGAAAGCCCGGCCTGCGCGTCATCGCGCCTCCACGGCGGCGTCTTGCGGGCGCGCCTCGGCCAGCCGCGCCGCAGTCTGGGCCCAGTAGCCCAGGTGGTCATGGTCGGTCAGGTCCACTTTCAGCGGCGTCAGGCAGACATGGCCCTGCAGCGCCGCATGGAAATCGGTGCCCTCGGCGTCATCCTTGGCGGGCCCTGCGCTGCCAATCCAGTACATCGTTTCGCCGCGCGGGCTGGTCTGCGTGATCACGCGCTCGGCGGCGTGGCGCCGGCCCAGCCGACACACCTTGAGCGGCTTGAGCTGGTCGTGCGGGCGGTTGGGGATGTTCACATTGAGCAGCCAGGGCTGCAGGCCGATCAGCTGCTGCACCATCATCTGCTGCACCAGCTCGCGCGCCACCTGCGCTGCCGCGTCAATGTGGGCCCAGCCTTTTTCCACCTGCGAAAACGCAATCGCCGGGATGCCGAACAGGTAGCCTTCCATCGCGGCGCCGACCGTGCCGGAATAAATGGTGTCGTCGCCCATGTTGGCGCCGTTGTTGATGCCCGAGACCACCAGATCGGGCCGGTAGCCGAGCAATCCGGTCAGCGCGATGTGCACGCAGTCGGCGGGCGTGCCGTTCACATAGCGAAATCCGTTGGCCGCCTGGTGCACATACAGCGGCGCATGCAGCGTCAGCGCGTTCGATTTGGCGCTGTTGTTCTGTTCAGGTGCCACCACCTCGACGTCGGCCACGGTTTTGAGCGCTTCGTACAGCGCCACTATGCCAGCCGCCTGGTAGCCATCGTCGTTACAAATCAGGATTTTCATGAGGGGGTGCCGGTTGCGTCCGATTGTAGGTGTGCCCGCCGGTGCAACGCTTGACAGCCGGGCCGTCGCCCGTGAGACTTTTCCACAACGCCGCAGCGCCTATCATCCCCGGCAATCCCACCGGAAACCACTGGAGACACCGCATGCACGCATGGCTTTGCGAAAACCCCGTCGGCGTTGATGCGCTGACCTGGAAAGAACTGCCCACCCCGTCGCCGGGCAAGGGCGAAGTGCTGATCGAGATCAAGGCCGCCAGCCTGAATTTCCCCGACCTGCTGATCGTGCAGAACAAGTACCAGATGAAGCCGCCCCTGCCCTTCGTGCCTGGCTCCGAGTACGCGGGCGTGGTGCAGGCCGTGGGCGAAGGCGTGACGCACCTCAAACCCGGCCAGAGCGTGGCATGCCTGTCCGGTACCGGCGGCTTTGGCACCCACACGCTGGCGCCCGCTGCATTGTGCATGCCGCTGCCGCCCGGCTTCCCGCATGTGGACGCGGCCGCCTTCATCATGATTTACGCCACTTCGCACCACGCCCTGGTGGACCGGGCGCAGCTGAAAGCCGGCGAAACCGTGCTGGTGCTGGGCGCGGCCGGCGGCGTGGGCACGGCCGCCATCCAGATTGCCAAGACAATGGGCGCAAAAGTCATCGCCGCCGCGTCTACCGACGAAAAATGCGCGCTGTGCAAATCCATCGGCGCCGATATCACCATCAACTACACCACCGAAACCCTGCGCGATGCGGTCAAGGCTGCCACTGACGGCAAGGGTCCGGACGTGATCTATGACCCGGTGGGCGGTGATTTTTCGGAGCCGGCCTTCCGCTCCATCGCGTGGCGCGGGCGCTACCTGGTGGTGGGTTTTGCCTCGGGGCCGATTCCGTCGCTGCCGCTGAATCTGGCGCTGCTCAAGGGCGCGTCCATCGTCGGCGTGTTCTGGGGCGATTTTGCGCGGCGCGAGCCCAAGGCCAATGCCGCCATGATGGCCGAACTGGCCGGCTGGTACGCCCAAGGCAAAGTGAAGCCGGTGATCGACAGCACCATGCCCATGGCCGATCTGAAAGCCGCCTACGCCCACATGGGCTCGCGCGGCGTGAAAGGCAAGCTCGTCCTGGTCAACTGAAGCGCGATCCGCCGCATCCCCGCTATAATGCGAGGCTATGCGGTGGCTGTAGCTCAGTTGGTAGAGTCCCAGATTGTGATTCTGGTTGTCGTGGGTTCGAGCCCCATCAGTCACCCCACCCCATCCGTAAAAGGCCCGATGCGTCGCGCGACGCATCGGGCTTTTTTCTGGGGCCAAACGGCGGCATCGACTGCCCCACAGCGGGCAGCAGCGGACGCCGGTCGTCGGTCGTCGGCGGGCTATTGTGTGGACACAGGCTGCGCGCTGTCGGCGCTGCCGGGCGCCGGCTTGCTCACCAGCATCTGCACCTTGAACCGCTCCTTGAGCAGGTTGTAGTAGGCCAGGCCTTCGGCAGCGGCCCACCACTGGGTGTACTGCCCGCGGTCCTGCTTCATGGCCTCGGGCGGCGCCGGGTCGCGCGGCAGCACCTTGTTGACCTTGACAACGGCGTAGCCGTCTACGCCCAGATCCACACCCACAAAAACCGGCAGGCTGGCGGAATCGGCGCGCAAGGCCGCTTCGATCACGCGGCCGGGCGGGCGGGCCGCACCCTGAGAGGTGTCGGTACGCGAGACCGTGGTCGGCGCGGGCAGGCTGGCACTGGCCGGCGCGGCCTTCCAGGCGGCCAGCTTCTCGGCGCCTTCCTTGCGGGCGAGCTCGGCGGCGCGTTGCGCAACCAGCTGTTCGCGCACACGCTCTTTCACCTCGGCCAGCGGCTGCGTGCGCGCCGGGGTGTACTGGGTGATGCGGCCCGACGTGAGCTGGCTTGACGCAGTTTCCACCGCTTCTGTGTTGCGCTTCTTCTCCACCGCGTCGGGGGCAAACAGGGCGGTCAGGAACTTCGGGTTGGCCAGGGGGCCGGTCACGCCCGGCGCGGGCTTGCGCGTCACGTTGGTGGCGGTGCGGATCTGCAGCTTCAGGCGATCGGCCACGGGCTTCAGGCTGTCGGCCTGCTCATAGACGCCATTGGTGAACGCGTCGGCCGACTCCGAGAACTTGCGTTGCGCCTGCTGCTTCTTGACATCAGCCTCGATCTCGGCTTTCATCTCCTCGAAGCTGCGCTGTTTCGGCGCCTTGATGTCGGTCAGCTTGATGACGTGGTAGCCGAACTCCGACTCCACCACGTCGCTGATGTCGCCCTTCTTGAGCGCAAACGCGGCCTGCTCGAACGGCTTGACCATGGCGCCGCGCGCAAAGAAATCAAGATCACCGCCGTTGGGCGCCGAGCCGCTGTCCTGCGAGTTCTTCTTGGCCACTTCGGCGAAGCTGTCGGGCGCCTTGCGCACGGCAGCCAGCAATTCGTCGGCCTTGGCCTTGGCTTTCTGGCGGTCGGCAGCCGGCGCATTGGCCGGCGCGTTGATCAGGATGTGGCTCGCACGACGCTCTTCCTGCCCGCTCAGGCGCGCGGCGTTTTGCTCGTAGTAGGTCTTGAGATCGGCCTCGTTCACCGTGATGCTGCCCTTCACGCTGTCCAGGTCGAGCACCAGGTATTCGATATTGGCCTGCTCGGGCGCCTGGAACAGGGCCGGGTTGGCCTTGTAGAAGTTTTCGATATCGG
>JANOBJ010000117.1:0-2717 GCA_031411575.1 Betaproteobacteria bacterium
AGGTGGTCGAGGATGCGCCCCGGCGTGCCCACCACGATGTGCGCGCCGTGCTCCAGGCTGGCCAGTTGCGGGCGCATGGTGCTGCCGCCGCACAGGGTCAGCACCTTGATGTGGTCTTCGGCCCGCGCCAGCCGCCGCACCTCTTGCGTCACCTGATCGGCCAGCTCGCGCGTCGGGCACAGCACCAGCGCCTGCACCGCAAAGCGGCGCGGGTTCAGGTTGGCCAGCAGCGCCAGCGCAAAGGCGGCGGTCTTGCCGCTGCCGGTCTTGGCCTGGGCAATCAAATCGTGCCCGGCCAGCGCCAGCGGCAAGGCGGCCGCCTGGATCGGCGTCATGCCGGTGTAGCCCAGCTGCTGCAGGTTGGCCAGCGTGGCGGGTGGCAGGGGCAGGGTGCTGAAGGGCGGGCCGGAGGGCGTGACCGGTGCAACGGGTGCGGTGGGCGGGGCGGTGGTGGGGGAAGCAGGGGACATGCGCGATTGTCGGGGATTGCGCGGCTGCCAGCGCCGGCCCATCCCTTACAGTCGGCTGCCTGCCCCTAGAAACAGAACGAGGAGATACGCGTGCCCGACCTGAACAACGGCCTTTGTGCCGGTTCCATTGCCGGCTCTTTCGGCGTCCGCACCTGCCGCGAAGGCCACCCTTGACGCCCCGCATCGCCCTGATCCACGCCACCGCGCTGGCGGTAGAGCCCATCCGCGCCGCCTTCGCCCGGCACTGGCCGCAGGCGCGCTGCATGAACCTGCTGGACGACAGCCTGTCGATCGACCGGGCCGAGGCCGGCAGCCTGACGCCCGCGATGGTGCAGCGGTTTGTCGATCTGGCGGCCTATGCCCAGCGCACCGGCTGCACCGGCATTCTGTTCACCTGCTCGGCGTTTGGCCCGGCCATCGAGGCTGCTGCGGCCACCGGCTTGCCCACCCTCAAGCCGAACGAGGCGATGTTTGAAGACGCGCTGGCGCTCAAAGCCACCGGCCCCCTGCGGCTGGGGCTGATCGCCACCTTTGAAGCCTCGATTCCCTCGATGTCGGACGAGCTGCAGGCCCTGGCGCGGCAACGCGGCCAGACGGTCGATCTGCGCAGTGTGTTCGTGGCCGGTGCCATGCAAGACCTGGCCGAGGGCCGGGCCGACGCGCACCACCATAAAGTGGCCGAAGCCGCCCGCGCGCTGGCCGATTGCGATGCGGTGATGCTGGCGCAGTTCTCGATGGCGGCGGCCGCACCCGCGGTCCAGGCCGAAGTGCCCGGCCATGTACTGAGTAGCCCCGATTGCGCGGTGCTGGCCCTGCGGAAAAGAATGTCGCATGGCTGAAACCACTGCTCCTGTGCCCCGCGTCTCGTTTGCGCAGTTGCGCGCCTTTCTCTCCGGCGCGCTGACCCGCCTGGGCCTGCCCGAGGCCGATGCTGCCACGGTGGGCCGCTTGATGGCCGAAGCCGAGCTGCAGGGCTCTGACGGGCATGGCGTGATCCGCCTGCTGCCCTACGCCCGCCGCATTCGCGCCGGCGGCATCAACCTGCGGCCCACCATACAGGCGGTGCAAGAGCGCCCCGGCATGGCGCTGCTGGACGGCGACAACGGCATGGGCCATCTGGTGATGGCGCGCGCGGCCGAGATGGCGATCGAGAAGGCGCGCGTCTGCGGCATTGGCTGGGTGGGCTCACAGTTCAGCAACCACGCCGGCCCGGCCTCGCTGTACGCGCGCATGCCGATGGCGCACGACATGATCGGCCTGTACTTCGCGGTGGGCAACGCCAACCATTTGCCGCCCTGGGGCGGGCTCGATATGCTGCTGTCCACCAACCCGATTGCAGTGGCGGTACCGGCCGGCGACGAGCCGCCGGTGGTGCTGGACATGGCCACCACCGTGGCGGCCTACGGCAAGGTCAAGGCCAAGGCCCAGCGAGGCGAGATGATGCCGCCCGGCTGGATGATCGACCGGCTGGGCCAGCCCCTGCTCGACCCCAAGCGCGCGGACGAAGGTTTCTTGATGCCGATTGGCGGCTACAAGGGCTATGGCCTGTCGCTGATCGTCGGGCTGCTCGCGGGCACGCTCAATGGCGCGGCCATGGGCAAGCAGGTGATCGACTTCAACCGCGACGACACCACCACCACCAACACCGGCCAGGCCATCATGGCGATCGACCTGAGCGCCTTTGGCGACGTGGCCGCCTTCAAGGTCCGCGTGGATACTTTGGTGCGCGAACTGCGCGCCAGCGAGCGCATGCCGGGCGTCGAGCGCATCTGGCTGCCCGGCGAACAGAGCCACGACAAGCGCGCGAGGAATGAACGCGAGGGCATCGCCTTGCCCGCTACGCTGCTCAAGCAACTCGATGATTTCGCGCGCGAGCTGGGCATGCCCACGCTGCTAGACACCTGAACAACCCTGGAGACTTTTCGCATGACCGCACCCCGACATACCCATGCCACGCGCCGCTGCCTGGTGACGCTGGCCACTTTCGCCTCTCTGCTGGGTAGCAGCCTGGCACTCGCTCAAACCGCTGCACCGGCCGCTGGCGCCTACCCCAACAAGCCCATTCGCATGATCGTGCCGCTGGCCGCCGGCAGCGCCGTGGACAACGCCGCGCGCATCCTGGCGCAGAAGCTGGGGCAGAGCCTGGGCCAGTCGATCGTGATTGAAAACCAGCCGGGCGCGGCCGGGCTGATCGGCGCCGAGCGCGTGGCCAAGGCCGCGCCCAGCGTGTAGCCGTCGGGCGCGGCC
>JANOBJ010000118.1:0-10718 GCA_031411575.1 Betaproteobacteria bacterium
GTGGTGACCGGGCTCACGCCGGAGCGCGACAAAGAGCCGGCATCCTGAGCGCCGCGGTGCGCGGGCGCAGGCAGGCGCAAAACTCCGGCTCCTGATAAATGCTATTATATTTATAGCAAACTATGACCAGGGGGTGCGGACAACAGGGCTATTTGACCCCAAAAATGCCTCGGAAGCCTCACCCTGGCGGCCGCGCGGCTTCGGCCTCCTGCAGGGCGCGCCACATCACCTTGCCGCTGCCGCTTTTGGGCAGCGCTTCAACAAACTGCACGGTGCGCGGCACCTTGTAGACCGCCATGTTCTCGCGGCACCAGTCGATGATCTGCTGCTCGCTCACCTGGCCCTTGTGGCTGCCGCGCAGCACCACCACCGCCTTGACCGACTCGCCCCGGTAGCTGTCTTTGGTCGAGATGATGCAGGCCTCCTGGATCGCGGGGTGTCGGAACATCAGCGCTTCCACTTCAGCCGGCCAGACCTTGAAGCCGCTGGCGTTGATCATGCGCTTCAGACGGTCGGTGATGAAGAAGTAGCCGTCTTCGTCGACCCGACCGAGGTCGCCGGAACGGAAGAAACGTTTGCCATCCAGCTCGATGAACGCCGCCGCGGTGGCGTCCGGCCGCTTCCAGTAGCCCTGGAACACCATCGGCCCATGCATGATGATTTCGCCCTGCTCGCCCTGCGGCACCTCTTTCAGGGTTTCCGGGTCGATCACACGTGAATCACAGCTCATGAAGGGAATGCCCAGGCACTGCTGCTTGGTCGCATCCGGCGGGTTGCTGTGCGAAGGCGCGGCGGTTTCAGTCAGGCCATAGCCCTCGGCGTAGCGCAGGCCGTAGTTGTCGAACAGGCGCTGCGCCACGGCCTGCGGCATGGCCGCGCCGCCGCCGCCGATGTAGACCAGGCTGGACAGGTCGTACTGGTCAAACCGCGGGCTGCCCAGCAGATCGATCACCATGGTGGGGATGTTGGTCCAGTGCGTGACGCGCCACTTGGAGATCAACCGGCCGGCCAGGTCGCGGTCCCAGCGCGGCATGATGATCAATGTGGCGCTGGCAAACACGTTGGTGTGCATCACGCTCACCATGCCGGTGATGTGAAACATCGGCACCACGGCCAGCGTCACGTTCTCGGGCGTGCCGTTGCCCCACAGGCCGCCGGCCACCGCGTTGTGCATGACGCTCGCGTGGGTGTGCATGCAGCCCTTGGGCAACCCGGTGGTGCCGCTGGTGTAGGGCAGCAGCGCCAGATCGGCCGGGCCCACGGCGGGTTCGGGCAGGGGCAGGCTGTTGTCCAGTGCGTCCGTCCAGTCATGCACCTGGCCGCCGGCCAACGCGGGCAGTGGGTGTCGGGCCAGCAGCCAGTCGCGCCAGGCGTCGGGCGGGGCATCGTCGCCCGTTGCGGTGGCGTCAAAGGCATCGGTGAAGTGGGTCACGATCAGGTGCCCCAGCCGCTCGGTGGGCTCGAGTGCGTCACTGGCGCGCGCAAATTCAGCAGCCAGATCGGCGGTGGTGAACGCCACCTTGGCGTCCGGGTCGGTGATGTAGTGCTTCAGCTCTTCAGCGCGGTTCATCGGGTTGACCGGCACCACCACTGCATTGGCCCGCAGGATCGCAAAATGCGCGATCACCAGCTGCGGGCAGTTCTGCATGTTCAGCACCACGCGGTCGCCCTTCTTCACGCCCAGGTCGTGCAGCCGCGCGGCCAGCGCCTCGGCACGCGCCAGCAGCTCGGCATAGGTGACGATGCGCCCGAAAAACACCAGCGCCGGCTTGGCCGGATAGCGCCGCGCGCTGATGGCCAGGTTGTCCCACAGCGAGGTCGCCGGCGGGGTGATGGCGTGGGGCAGCCGTTTCGGCCAGAACGTGTGGTGCGGACGCATGAGAAGTCTCCTGGCCGCAAAGCCTAGCGGCTGCTGCGCCCTGGCGCATCAGGGAAGGCCCGATGCGCCAGGGTCGCCCGCGCGACTGCGACGTGCCTATGATTGACGCTGCCGAGGGTGACACATGAGGGGCCACATGAAACGCTTGAAACTTGCGCTTGCTGCATCGCTGTGGGTGCTGGCGGGTACGGCCGCTGCCTTCCCGGTCAAACCGATCCGGATCGTGATCGGCTTCCCGGCGGGCGGGCCGCTCGACCAGCATGCGCGGCTGCTGTCCGACAAACTGCAGGGCGTGCTCGGCCAGCCGGTGCTGATTGACTACAAGGCCGGTGCCGGCGGCACCGTGGGCGCGCAGGAGGTCATGAAGGCACCGGCCGACGGCTACACCCTGATGCTGGCCAACACCGGTGTGATGGTGATCAACCCTGCGCTTTACAGCAAGCTGCCCTACGGCACGCTGAAAGACTTCGTGCCGATTGCGCGGACCGCCATGCAGCCGTTGGCGCTGTTGGTGAACCCGAACGTGCCGGTCAAGACCCTGCCGGAGTTCATCGCCTACAGCCGGGGCAAGCCGGGGCAGATCAACTACGGCTCGGCCGGCAATGGCGGCATCAGCCACCTGGTACCCGAGATGTTCAAGACCGCCACCGGGCTGTTCATGGTGCACATCCCGTACCGCGGCAGCGCCCCGGCGTTCACCGACTTGATGGGCGGCCAGGTGCAGTTCATGGCCGAGTCGATTCCGCAGGCCGCCAACTACCACAAGCAGGGCAAGGTGCGCGCGCTGGCGGTGACCAGCCGCGAGCGCAACCCCGCGCTGCCCGACATCCCGACCGTGATCGAGTCGGGCATCAAGAACTTCGAGGTGGTGGGGTTCTACGGCTTCCTGGCGCCGGCCGGCACGCCCAAAGACGTGGTCGCCAAACTGTCCGACGCGTTCAGGCAGGTGCTGGCCATGCCTGACATCCGCAACCGCATGATCACCCAGGGGGCTGACCCGGCGTTCCTGGGCGACGCCGATTTCAGCCAGTTTCTGGCGGCCGAACTGCCGCGCTGGGCCGACGCGGTGAAGAAATCCGGCGCCCGCGTCGATTGAGATGTTGGGCCGCCCCCTCGCGAGCCCCCCAAAGCCGGTGCGGCACAAGACTTGCTACCCCTTTTCAACACCCCCTGGAGCCCTGTCATGTCCCTCTCAAAACGCCACCTGTTGCTGGGCGCCGCCCTGTCCGCCGCCCTCCTGGCCAGCCCGTTCGCGCACGCGCAAAGCGCGCTCGACGAGGTGATGAAAGCCAAGAAAATCACCATCGCCATCCCCACCGACTTCCCGCCCTACGGATTTGTCGGCACCGACCTCAAGCCGCAAGGACTGGACATCGACATGGCCAACTACATCGGCGCCAAGCTGGGCGTCGCGGTGGAACTGGCGCCCGTCACCAGCGCCAACCGCATCGCCTACCTGCAGACCAAGAAGGCCGATCTCGTCATTTCCACGCTCGGCAAGAACCCGGACCGCGAGAAGGTGATCGATTTCACCGCCGCCTACTCGCCCTTCTTCCAGGCCGTCTTTGCAGCCAAGACCATGAACGTGAAGGGCTTTGCCGATCTCGCGGGCAAGAGCGTGGGCGTGACGCGCGGCGCCATCGAAGACCAGGAACTCACCAAGCTGGCGCCGGCCGGCGCCGACATCAAACGCTTCGAGGACAACAACGCCACGGTATCGGCCTTTGTGTCGGGCCAGGTACAACTGATCGCCACCGGTGCCTCGGTGGCAGGCAACATGATGGCCAAGAACCCGCAGCTGGGCGCCGAGTACAAGCTGCTCCTCAAGGACAGCCCCAACTTCATCGGCGTGGCCAAGGGCGATGACAAGCTGCGCCTGAAGGTCAATGACATCATCGCCGACGCCAAGAAGAGCGGCGACCTGGACAAGATGGCCAACAAGTGGCTCGGCCGGCCAGCCGGCGACCTGCCGAATTGATGACCCACCCCCGAAGCGCCTGCGGCGCTTCCCCCTCGAGGGGGCGCCGCCAGTGGCCCGGCGCAGCCGGGTCCACGGCGGCCCATTGATCTGTCACCTCCACGTCCACCTCGACCTCTATCGCCGTGACCGTCACTTTTGACTTTTTCGCCGTGCTGGCCCAGTGGCCGCTGCTCGTCAAGGGCGTGGCCTGGACGTTGGGGCTCACGGCCATCTCGGCGGTGATCGGTGTCACGCTTGGCGTGGCCTGCGCCTGGGCACGCGTGCATGGCGCGACCTGGCTCAAGTGGGTGGTGGGCACCTATGTGGAGCTGATCCGCAACACGCCGTTCATCGTGCAGCTGTTCTTTGTGTTCTTCGGGTTGCCGGCCGCAGGCGTGAAACTCACGCCCGAGACGGCGTCCATCATCGCGATGGTGGTGAACCTGGGCGCCTATGCCATCGAGATCATCCGGGCCGGTATCGAGGCCACGCCGCGCGGGCAGATTGAAGCCGCGATGAGTCTGGCGCTGAACCGTGCGCAGATTTTCCTGCGCGTGGTGCTGCCGCCGGCGCTCAAGAAAGTGTGGCCGGCGCTGGTGAGCCAGATCATCATCGTGATGCTGGGCTCGGCCGTCTGCGGGCAGATTTCCACCGAGGAACTGAGCTATGCGGCCAACCTGATCCAGAGCCGCAACTTCCGCGCGTTCGAGGCGTTCATCATCGCCACCGCGATCTACCTGGCCCTGTCGGTGGGAGTGCGCAAGCTGCTCAACTGGCTGGGTCCGCGCTTCCTGTTTGGCCGCTAAGGCACGCCGCAGCACCACACCACCACCCATGGTTGATTTCACCGTCTGGGACATCTTTCGCAACCTGCTGCTGGCGGCGCGCTGGACCGTCGTGCTGTCGTTGATCGCGTTCATCGGCGGTGGCCTGGTGGGTGTGGCACTGCTCGTGGCGCGCCTGTCCAAGGCGCGCGGCATGGATGCACTGGTGGGCGGCTACGTGCAGCTGTTCCAGGGCACGCCACTGCTGATGCAGCTGTTTTTGGCGTACTTCGGCATTGCGCTGTTCGGCATCAAGACATCGGCCTGGGTGGCCGCCGCAGTCGCGCTGACGCTGACCAGCGCCTTCCTCACCGAGATCTGGCGCGGCTGCGTGGCGTCCATCCCCAAGGGGCAATGGGAGGCCGCCCAAAGCCTGGCGCTGAATTTTGGCGAGCAGCTGCGCTATGTGGTGTTGCCGCAAGCCACGCGCATCGCCATCGCGCCGACGGTGGGCTTCCTAGTGCAGGTAATCAAGGGCACGGCGCTGGCCTCGGTGATCGGCTTCATTGAGCTCACCAAGGCGGGCACCATGATCACCAACGCCACCTTCAAGCCCTTTGTGGTCTACAGCTGCGTCGCCCTGCTGTACTTTGCGCTGTGTTTTCCGATCAGCCTGGCAGCCAAGTCGCTCGAAAGGAAGATGAATGTCGCTCGTTGAAATCACGGAACTGCGCAAGAGCTTTGGCACCAACGAGGTCCTCAAAGGCATCACGCTGTCGGTGCAGGCCGGCGAGGTGATCGCCATCATCGGCAAGAGCGGCTCGGGCAAGAGCACGCTTCTGCGCTGCATCAACGGGCTGGAGGTGTTCCAGAGCGGCACGCTGACGGTGGACGGCAAGCCCCTGCTGCACGACAACGCCCCCGCCATGCGCGAGCTGCGCCAGCGCGTGGGCATGATCTTCCAGAGCTTCAACCTGTTTCCGCACCTCACCGTGGGCAAGAACGTGATGCTGGCACCCCGGCTCGTCAAAGGCCGCGATGGCGCCGCCGCCGAAGCCCAGGCGCGCAAGCTGCTGGAACGCGTGGGCCTGGCCGAAAAGTTTGACGCGCATGCCGATCAGCTCTCGGGCGGCCAGCAGCAGCGCGTGGCGATTGCGCGTGCGCTGGCCATGGAGCCGGCCGTGCTGCTGTGCGACGAGATCACCAGCGCGCTCGACCCCGAGCTGGTGGGCGAGGTCCTGCGTGTGGTCGAAAGCCTGGCCGTGGAAGGCATGACGCTGTTGATGGTCACGCATGAGATGAGCTTTGCGCGCAAGGTGAGCGACCGTGTGATCTTCATGCACCAGGGCCGTGTGCACGAAATGGGGCCGCCCGAGCAGTTGTTTAGCAGCCCGCAAACCCCCGAGCTCAAACAGTTCCTGTCGTCGCTGCACGATTGACGCGCCGCCGCCCCCATCGCACGGTTGCACGCTTTGCGCGACAATCGGGGGATGCGATTATTTTACTCTTATTTTAATAGCATAAAACGACCAGTCCGTGCGGACGCGGGGGTGTTTTTATTGCTATTTTTGGCTTTTCAGGCGTTCCCGGCAGCAGCCTTTGATCTGCAGGGCCACCGCGGTGCGCGCGGCCTGGAGCCCGAGAACACGCTGGCTGCTTTCGAGCGCGCGCTGACGATCGGTGTCACCACGCTGGAGCTCGATGTGGGCGTCACGGCCGACGGCGTGGTGGTGGTCTCACACGACCCGGTGCTGAACCCCGTGATCGTGCGCGATGCCACCGGGCAGTGGCTGACAGCCAAGGGTCCGGCCATCAAGTCGCTCACGTTTGCACAGCTGCAGACCTATGACGTGGGCCGCATCAACCCCGCCACGCCCTACGCCGCCACGTTTAGCACCCAGCAGCCTCGCGACGGCCAGCGCATGCCGGCGCTGACTGCGCTGTTCGATCGGGTCAAGGCGCTCGGGGCCCATACGGTGCAGTTCAACATCGAGACCAAGCTCAACCCGACCTTGCCCGATGAAACCTTCAGCCCCGATAAGCTGGTGCAGGCACTGCTGCAGACGGTGCGCGACGCCGGCATGACCCGCCGCGTGACGATCCAGAGCTTTGACTGGCGCACGCTGCAGCTGGTGCAGCGCCTGGAGCCGTCGATCCCCACGGTGTACCTGAGCGTGCAGACCGCCAACAACGACAACATCCGAGACGGCGTGTGGACGGCGGGATTGCCCATCGCCGACCACGGCAGCGTGCCGAAGATGGTCAAGGCCGCGGGCGGGTCGGTGTGGTCGCCCAATGGCGGCGCGCTGACCGAGGCGCTGGTGAAGGAAGCACAGGCGCTGGGCCTGAAAGTGATTCCCTGGACCATCAACGCGCCCGCCGACCTGCAGCGCCTGATGGACTGGGGCGTGGACGGCATCATCACCGACTACCCGGATCGGCTGCGCGAACTGATGCGCCAGCGCGGGATGCCGCTGCCCGCCGCCCTGAACAACTGATGCCGCCGGTCCTGTACCTGTTCGCCCTGACCAACCTGGTGATCGGCACCGGCGCGTTCGTGCTGAGCGGCATTCTCAAACCGATGAGCGAGGCGCTGGGTGTGAGCGTGGCCGTGGCGGGCCAGGCCATGACGGCCTACGCGCTGGCGTCGGCCCTGGTTGCGCCGCTGCTGATCGTGGCGACCGGGCGCTGGCCGCGCAAGCGCGCGATTGCGCTGGCGTTGACCCTGTTCACCAGTGGCTGCGTGGTGTCGGCGCTGGCTACCTCGATGCCGCTGCTGCTGGCGGGGCGGGTGCTGATGGGCGCCGGCTCCATGTTTTCGGCGCTGGCCTCGGGCCTGGTGGTGGGCATGGTGGCGCCGGCCTTGCGCGGGCGCGCGCTGTAGATGAGTTTTCTGGGCATCAGCCTGAGCTATGCGATCGGTTTGCCGCTGGGCACCTGGCTCGGGTTTGCGTACGACTGGCATGCGCCGCTGTGGCTGGTGGCGGCTTGCGGGGCGCTGGCCACGCTGGCGCTGACGGCGCTGCTGCCGCCAAGCGCGGCGGCGCCCATCGCCAGTTTTTCTGGCGTCGGGCCATTGCTGAAGAACGGCCCGGTGTTGCGCGTGTGGCTGCGCACGCTGCTGTATTTCATCGCCATCTTCAGCGTGTTTGCCTATGTGGGGCCGGTGCTGCAGGCGCTCAACCCGATGTCGCCCGCGCAGCTGTCATTCACGCTGGTGCTGTTCGGGCTGTCGGGCGTGGTCGGCACGGTGTCGGGCGGCTGGGCGGCCGACCGCTTCGGGCCGATCCGGGCGCTGCGCATCCAGTTGGGCGTGCTGGCCGTCATGATGGTGCTGGTGCCGCTGACGCAAGGCCACTACGCGTGGTGCGTGGGCGTGATGGTGGTCTGGGGCATCGCCGGCTTTGGCATGATGGCGCCACAGCAAAGCCGGCTGGCCGGCATCGCGCCGCAGCAGGCGCCGCTGCTGCTCAGCCTGAACAGCTCGATGCTGTACGTGGGAACGGCGCTGGGCGCGGTCATCAGCGGCGCATTCATCGACACCCTCGGGTTTGCGCGGCTGTCGTGGGTGGGCCTTCCGTTTGCATTGCTGGCCCTGGTGACGCTGTGGTTCGACACCGCGATGGTTGCGCCCCAGCCGATCGCACCCCAAAACCGGTAACGCCGTTGCGGGTGACAGTCAGCCTGTCACAGGGCGCCGAGGCGCGTCAAACGTGGCGCTTGGCGCGCACTGCGGTGCTGTCGGCCACGGCCTGCGCATCGGCCCGTTCGTGCAGCGCCTCGATCAGGTGACAGCGCGCGTCGGTGCCGTCGCAACGCTGGCGCAGCGCCAGCAAGTCTTTCTCCAGCGCTTTGAGTTCAGCCAGCCGCTCTCGCACGTGGCCGAGATGTGCGTCGAGCGCCTCGCTGGCCACCATGCAGTCGGACTTGCGGCGCAAATCCAGTGCCAGCAGGGTGCGCACCTCGTCCAGCGACATGTCCATGGCCCGGCACAGGCGGATGAAGCGCAGCTGGTGCACATCCCGGTCGCTATACAAACGATAGCTGTTCACGCCCCTGCCATGCGGACTCAGCAGGCTTTCTTTCTCGTAATAGCGAATATTGGCGGTGCCCACGCCGCTCAGGCGCGCGGCCTCGCCGATGCGGTAGCGGGCCGCTTCCACGGGGGTTGGTTCAGTGTCCATGGCGGTGGTGCGCATCGGGGTAGTGCGGATGGTGGTGCAACAGGGGCTCGTGCCGGTGCGGGTGGGCGTGTACCGCCGTCTGCGGCGTGCCATCGGCGTGCGTGTGCTGGTGGTGGACATCGTGGCTGTGCAGGTGCGCATGCTCCAGCGCGTCATGCTGGTGATCGTGCGCGTGGCTTTCGGTGAGGTGCAGCCAGACCCCCAGCCCCATCAGGGCAGCCGCGGCGGCCAATTGCCAGGTCACCGGCTCGGCCAGCAGCAGCACCGCCACCAGCGCCCCGA
Source organism: Betaproteobacteria bacterium (assembly GCA_031411575.1). Classification (GTDB taxonomy): domain Bacteria; phylum Pseudomonadota; class Gammaproteobacteria; order Burkholderiales; family Burkholderiaceae_C; genus JANOBJ01. The sequence continues at coordinate 9,070 of JANOBJ010000118.1, forward strand.
CAAACGGCGAAGTGGAAAAGTAGGCCCCGGCGCGCGACGCGCCCAGGTGCCGCAAGCCCACCACAAACAGCGCCAGGCTCACGCCATACGCCAGCAAACCCACGCCCATGGCCGCCGCCGCAGGCCCGGCAGCGGGCCAGTGAGCCCCCAGTGCCAGTGCCAGCGCCAGATTGACGCTGCCCGCCACCAAACCTTTCACGCAGGCAATCCACGACGCATCCTGCAGCGACACCTTGCGCGTGAAGTTGTTGTCCAGGCCCCAGGCCAGGCAGGCCCCCAGCACCGCCAGCGCGGGCCACAGGGTCGGCCAGGTTGCGTCGGCGCCCGGCAGCCCACGGGCAGGCCAGCTGAGCAACAGGGCGCCGGCCACGATGACTGCCATGCCCAGCGCCACCCGCCGATCCACGTTCTCGCGGAACACCAGCCAGGCCAGCAGCGCGGTGAACACCGCTTCCGCATTGAGCATCAGCGCCACATGGCTGGCCGACAGGCCCGACAGGCCCACCATCAGCAACACCGGCCCGACACCGCCACCGAGAATGACCGCCAGCGCCAGCCAGCCCCATTCATCGCGCCGCAGTGCAGGCCACGCGGATCGCCGCAACAGCCGATACACCGCGAGCCCCAGACCCGAGCCCAGATACAGCAAACCCGCCAGCATCCAGGGGCTGACGTTGTCGAGCAACAGCTTGGCCAGTGGCGTACCCGCGCCAAACAGCAGCGCCGACGCCAGGGCCGCCGCAATACCGGGGTGCAGGGAGGGAAACACGGTGCTTGACTTTGAAGTGACTTGAAGGTTTATGGTAGCGCAACGGTTCACCACCAGGAAAGAAACCATGTCCGCCTCATGCAATGACCACTGCCACAGCCACGCCAGCCCCGACGCGGCGCGAAACCCGCGCTGGCGACGTGTGCTGTGGGTGGCGTTGATCGCCAACGCTGCGATGTTTGCCGTCGAACTGGGGGCCGGCCTGACCAGTGGTTCCGTCTCGCTGCTGGCCGACGCGGTCGATTTCTTTGGCGACGCGGCCAACTACGCCTTGTCGCTGGCGGTGCTGGGCATGGCAGCGGTGTGGCAAAGCCGGGCCGCGCTGGTGAAAGGCTGGTCAATGGCGATCTACGGCCTGTTCGTGCTGGGCAAGGCGGCCTGGACGCTGCGCGCGGGCTCGGTGCCCGATCCCGTAATGATGGGCGCCGTGGGCTTGCTCGCGCTGCTGGTGAATGCCTGCGTGGCCGCCTTGCTGTATGCCTTTCGCGATGGCAACGCCAACATGCGAAGTGTGTGGCTGTGCTCGCGCAACGACGCCATCGGCAACCTCGCGGTCATGGCGGCGGCGCTGGGCGTGTTCGGCACCGGCACCGCCTGGCCTGATCTGACGGTGGCCGCCGTGATGGCCACGCTGGCGATCAGCGGCGGCTGGACGGTGGTACGGCAGGCGCAATCAGAATTGCGGGCTGAACGCGTTCTCGCGGAGGGCCACCATGGACATGCGCACTGAACCGCCCCAGATGGCTCCGAGGACGCCGGCGATCCCCCTGCCACTGAAGCACGGTCCGCCGGTTGAGTAAACTCATCGTCGATGCACGCACCCAATCGCCTGACCTCTTCGCAGTGGGGGCTGTTGCTGGCCAGCTGGCTGATTGCGCTG
>JANOBJ010000119.1:0-16554 GCA_031411575.1 Betaproteobacteria bacterium
TTCAATGCGCTGGTGACGGTGACCGATATCGGCGCCGATGTGCGGATCAGCTTCGCCGGCATGGCCGACACCATCGTGCTGGCCGGGGTGGGCGATCCGGCCGCCATCACGGCTTCGGATTTCCTGCTGGCGTGAGGATCATTACCAGACTCAGCTGACTGAACGACTTATCCATAGCTGCTTTCCCAGCTTTCGCGGTGACGGGCCCTGGCCCTTCACCGCGTTTTTGTACTGGGAATACCGAACACGGCCGGGCGGCATCGCCAGTGCTAGCGCGACGCCACCACTTCACGCACCGCCGTCAGCTGTCGGCGCGACACAGCGAGCAGCTCATCCAGACCATTGAGCTGTACGGCCCAGCCTTCGCCTTCTTCCGGATCATTGTGTTTCACAAGAGCCCTGATCGCACGCCGGGCCACCAGCGCGTTGCGGTGAATGCGCATGAAGTGCTCGGCATGGCGCTCCTCCAGTTCGCTCAGCGCACCGTCCAGGATGTAGCTTTTGGCCGCCGTGCGCACAGTCACGTACTTGAGTTCGGCTTTCAGATAGAGCACTTCGGTGAGCGGCACGCGCTCGGTACGGCCGCGGTCCTGGATCACCAGCACTTCTGCAGTCAAATCCGCCTCAAGTCCCTGTCGGATGGACATTTCACGCTCTACTTTTTGTAGCGCTGCCTGCAACCGCTCCAGCCGCACGGGCTTGGTCAGGTAGTCCACCGCTTCCAGGTCAAACGCCGTTACAGCATGGCCGGGATGCGCGGTGACGAACACCACCGCGGGCGGACGTGCCAGGGACCGCAGCGCCTGGGCGAGCGTCAGGCCATCGGCGCCGGGCATGTGAATATCGAGCAACGCCAGATCGAAGTGATCGCGCTGCAGCATCTCCATCGCCTGCGACGCGTTGGCGGCTTCACCCCCGACAATGACCACGGGCGCGCGGCAGTCGCCCAACAGGGTGCGCAGGCGTGACCGGGCCAGCGCCTCATCGTCCACGATAAGGGCCTTGATCGTCATGCGGGCACCTCGATACGAACCTGGAAAACGCCGTCTTTCAGCGCGGTCTGAAACCGGGCCTGGACGTCGTGCAGCAAACGCAGCCGGTCACGCACGTTGTCCAGCGCCAGGCCATGTCCACGCTGTCCCTGGCCCGCCGGCACCGTGTTGGTGACCTTGATGACCACGGTCGACCCGCGCCGCTGGGTGGAGACTTTGACCTGGGCGCCACTCGCACTGGGCTCAACGCCATGCTTGACCGCGTTTTCGACCAGCGGTTGCAGCAGCAGCGGCGGCAGCCGGGCGCTGCCCGCGGCAGGATCCAGCATCCACTCCACGCGCAGCCGATCGCCAAACCGGATCTGCTCGATCGCGAGGTAGCGCTCGGCCAGCATGATTTCGTCAGCCAGCGTGACCGATTCGCCGGGATCCGACAGCGCATGGCGGAACAGGTCGCTCAGGTCTTCCAGCAGGGCTTCGGCCTTGGCCGGCTCATCACGCACCAGCGCAATCGCGCTGTTGAGCGTGTTGAACAGGAAATGCGGCCGGATACGCGCCTGCAGCTCGGCCAAGCGCGCGGTAGTGGCGGCGGGCATCTGACCCTTGGCGCGCAGCACCAGCGCCGTCACCAGGCCTGCTGCAAACAGCGCGCCGGCAAACGCGCAGGCGAGCCACGGCGCAGGTTCCAGGTATCCCACCAGCGCCAGCAGCCCGCAGCCATAAAGCCCCGCCAGCGCGCCCAGCGACACCCCCGCCACATACTGACCGGCACGTGACAGCCTCGCCAGTACGCGTTTGAGGCTGCATGCGACCACCAGCCAGGCCAGCGTGGCCGGCAACGCGCCCCCGGTCAGCAGCGACAGCCGGGCCAGCCAATCCACAAACGAAGTCGCACCGAACATGGCGCCTACGCCGATCACAGCCTCGACCACCAGCACCGCCCGCAGGATCAGCCCGACATGGCAGGCGTCGAACACCAGCACTGGTTGCACCGGCCGCGCCAATCCCGCCACCGGCGGGTTGGGCGACAATTCCGAGAAGGCCGATAAAATTTGCGAGTCTTTCATCCGTAGTTCCGGGCTAGGCCTGATTATTGGTGATACCCCGCCCGAACCCCCATCGCCGCACACCTGACGCCCGCCGAACGCCGCTTTTATGTCACAAAACCAACTCGACAAGAAATCCGAAGCCTGGTCGGCGCTGTTTTCAGAGCCCATGAGCGATCTGGTGAAGCGCTATACCGCCAGCGTCTTTTTCGACAAGCGGCTGTGGCAGGCCGACATCGAAGGCTCGCTGGCGCACGCAAAGATGCTGGCGAAGCAGAAGATCATTGCAGCCGAAGATCTGGCGTCCATCGAGCGCGGCATGGTGCAAATCCGCCAGGAGATCGAAACTGGCGCTTTCGAATGGAAGCTCGACCTGGAAGACGTGCACCTCAACATCGAGGCGCGCCTGACACAACTGGTGGGTGACGCGGGCAAGCGCCTGCACACCGGTCGCAGCCGCAACGATCAAGTGGCCACCGACGTGCGGCTATGGCTGCGTGGCGAGATCGACTTGATTGGTGCGCTGCTGGTCGACCTGCAGAAGGCGCTGGTCGACATCGCCGACAAGAACGTCGAGGTGATCCTGCCCGGCTTCACCCACCTGCAGGTAGCGCAGCCTGTGAGTTTTGGCCACCACATGCTGGCCTATGTGGAGATGTTCAGCCGCGACGCCGAGCGCATGCTCGACGTGCGCAAGCGCCTTAACCGTCTGCCGCTGGGCGCGGCCGCGCTGGCCGGCACCAGCTACCCGCTGGACCGTGAGATGGTGGCCAAAACGCTCGGGATGGTGGATGTGAACGGGTCCCCCGTGGTCTGCCAGAACAGTCTGGACGCCGTGAGCGACCGTGACTTTGCGATCGAGTTCACGGCCGCGGCATCGTTGGCGATGGTGCACATCAGCCGTTTCAGCGAGGAGCTGATCCTGTGGATGAGCCAGAACTTCGGTTTCATCCAGATCGCCGACCGGTTCACCACCGGCAGTTCGATCATGCCGCAGAAGAAGAACCCCGACGTGCCCGAGCTCGCGCGCGGCAAGACAGGTCGCGTGGTGGGTCACCTGATGGGCCTGATCACCCTGATGAAGGGCCAGCCGCTGGCCTACAACAAGGACAACCAGGAAGACAAGGAGCCGCTGTTCGACACCGTCGATACGCTCAAAGACACGCTGCGCATCTTTGCCGAGATGGTCGGTGGCATCACGGTCATGCCCGAGGCGATGGAGCGTGCGGCTCTGAAGGGCTATGCCACAGCGACTGATCTGGCGGACTATCTGGTCAAGAAGGGGCTGCCGTTTCGCGATGCCCACGAGACCGTGGCGCATGCGGTCAAGGCTGCGATCTCGCACCAGGTAGACCTGTCGGAGTTGCCGCTGTCAGTCCTCCAGCAGTTCAATCCAGCCATCGAAAAAGACGTGTATGGGCACCTGAGCCTGCGCGGCTCGCTCAACGCGCGCAACACCCTGGGCGGCACCGCGCCGGCCCAGGTGCGCGCACAGGTTGCGCGGCACCGCTTGCGCCTTGCCTGAGCCTGCCGTTGGCTCGGAAAAGCAAACGTGGCGCGGGATTGAAAACCTTCCGCACGAAATAATTTCAAACCCCGGCAGGTCGAATTCAACCCGGCGCATCGGCGCCGCCGCTACCATGGCATGAATCCCAAGGAGACACCCGTGCCCGTGATCACCACCATCGAAGACCTGCGTGTGCTGGCCAAAAAACGCGTGCCGCGCATGTTTTACGACTATGCCGACTCGGGCAGCTGGACGGAGAGCACCTACCGCGCGAATTCCGCGGATTTCCAGAAGATCAAGCTGCGCCAGCGTGTGGCGGTGAACATGGAAAACCGCAGCACGGCCACCCGGATGGTGGGGCAGGACGCCAAGATGCCGGTGTGCATCGCACCCGTGGGCCTGACCGGCATGCAAAGCGCCGATGGTGAAATCAAGGCGGCCAGGGCGGCCGAGAAGTTCGGCATCCCGTTCACGCTGTCCACCATGAGCATCTGCTCGATTGAGGACATTGCGCAGAACACCCAGGCACCGTTCTGGTTCCAGCTGTACATGATGCGCGACCGCGATGCGATGGCCACCATGATCGAGCGCGTGCGCGCCGCACGCTGTAGCGCCCTGGTTCTGACGCTGGACCTCCAGGTGATTGGCCAGCGCCACAAGGATTTGAAGAACAAGCTCCGAGCGTCGGTCCTGCCGTCGCTGGGCAATGCGCTCGACATGGCCACCAAGCCGCGCTGGTGCCTGGGCATGCTGGGCACGCGGCGCCACACCTTCCGCAACCTGGTGGGCCACGTCAAGGGCGTCAGCGACATGAAATCGCTGGCCGCCTGGACCAATGAGCAGTTCGACCCGCGCTTGAACTGGGCCGATGTGGCCTGGGTCAAGGAACGCTGGGGCGGCAAACTCATCTTGAAGGGCATCATGGATGTGGACGACGCGAAGCTGGCCGTGGCCAGCGGGGCCGATGCGATCGTGGTCAGCAACCACGGCGGACGCCAGCTGGACGGTGCGCCCTCCAGCATCGAGGCCCTGCCCGCCATCGTCGCCGCGGTCGGCGACCAGATCGAGGTCTGGATGGACGGCGGCATCCGCAGCGGCCAGGACGTCTTGAAGGCCTGGGCGCTGGGTGCGCGCGGCACGATGATCGGCCGCGCCATGGTGTACGGCCTGGGCGCCATGGGCGAGGCTGGCGTCACCCAGGCGCTGCAGATCATCCACAAAGAGCTCGACATCACCATGGCTTTCTGCGGCCACACCAACATCCAGAACGTCGACCGTTCGATCCTGCTGCCAGGCACGTTCCCGACCTGAACGTCCCGCTCGCGCGATCGGTCGCGCCCGGCGCTATGCTTGGCATGTGACCGATTCCTCCCTTGCAGCGGGCGCCACAGCGCGCCGCATTGCCCACCTCGACATGGACGCGTTTTACGCATCCGTCGAGTTGTTGCGCTACCCGCAACTGAAGGGGCTGCCGGTGGTGATTGGCGGCGGCCGCCGGCGGCTGGACGACGCCCTGCGCGACCACTACGCCGATCTGCCAAGGCCTGAGATTCCTGTGGCTGCGTTTCCTGTGCTGAAAGACTATGCGGGCCGCGGCGTGATCACCACTGCCACCTACGCGGCGCGCCAGTTCGGCATTGGCTCGGCCATGGGGCTGATGAAGGCCGCCAAGCTGTGCCCGCAGGCCCTGCTGCTGCCGGTGGATTTTGACGAGTACCGCAAGTACTCCCGCCTGTTCAAGGGCGTCATCGCCGAGATCGCGCCCGTGGTGGAAGACCGCGGCGTCGACGAGGTGTACATCGACTTCACCCATGTGCCCGGCGGCCAGCGCGAGGGCGGGCGCACGCTGGCTCGACTGATCCAGAAAAGCATCCTCGACGCCACCGGCCTCACCTGCTCGATCGGCGTGGCGCCCAACAAGCTGATTGCCAAGATGGCCAGCGAATTCAACAAGCCCAATGGCATTTCGGTGGTGCAGGCGGCTGACCTGCAGACAAAAATCTGGCCGCTGTCGTGCCGCAAGATCAACGGCATCGGCCCCAAGGCGGAAGCCAGGCTGGCCAAACTGCACATCCACACCATCGGCGAACTGGCCGCGCAGGACCGCGACTGGCTGGTGGACAACTTCGGCAAGAGCTACGGCGCCTGGATGCACGACGCCGCCTGGGGTCGGGACGACCGGCCAGTAGTGACCGAGAGCGAGCCGGTGAGCATCAGCCGTGAAACCACCTTCGACCGCGACCTGCACGCCGTGCGCGACAAGGCCGAACTCGGCGCGATCTTCACCGCGCTGTGCACCAAGCTTGCCGAGGACCTGCAGCGCAAGGGCTACGCGGGCAAGACCATCGGCATCAAGCTGCGCTACGACAACTTCAAGAGCGTCACGCGCGACCAGACCATTGAGCACTTCACCGCGGACGCCAGCACCATTCGCCACACTGCGGGCCTGTGCCTGAAGCGGGTGCCGCTGGACCAGCGGCTGCGCCTGCTCGGCGTGCGCGTGGGCACGCTGGCAAAAGCCGCAGAAGTGGCCGATTTTGAATCAAAAGTGCCTGGTGTCGGCGCCCCTAGGTCATTGTATGCTATTCATTCAATAGCAAACGATGGGTCACCAACAACTGGTCAACTGTTCTAGCCGACGACGATTTCGTCCTGGTGGTTGGCGATGTGGAAGGCATGTGCCAGCGCAAAATCGCTCTTGGCCAGCTTGCCGTATGCAAAATGCGGCTTCAGCGCGCCAGTGTGGCTGTTGAAGCGTCCGATGGCCGTTCGCAGGCGCGCGGCCACCGGCCGCCAATCGCCCTGGGTGTTCAGGATGGGGGCACCGGGGATCGGTTCATCCAGGCTGTGGCTCATGCGGCCCTGCCACTTGAAAAAGGCAAACGCCACCGAGCCGGCCGTGGACTGGAACAGCACGCTCCTCGGGCTCGGAAACCCGTCCACGCTCATCTCTATGCTCTGCGATAAATGTTCCAGCACGCCCACCATCGGCCAGGCGCCGGTGGCGCGCACAGCAGACGCCTTTTCCAGCTTGTCGAGCCAGCGCAGCGCATCGTCGAGGGACTGGACCTTGGGCAGGTCAGCCATGGCAACCCCGCCGCCGAGCGCCAGCGGGGTGATCAGGAACAGGCGGCGTTTCATGCCAACAGGATACCCGCGTCAGCGGGCTTTCACCACCGCGCTCAGAACCGCGTCATTGGCCAGGCGCTTTCCTTGGTGCGCGGCTTGCGCCGGGGGCGCGCAAACTCATACAGCTCGAGCGCAGTTGGCTGCTTTTCCGACACCTCGCGGATGGCCGCGCGCGAACTGAAGCGCCGTGCCATACCCGACAGGGTCTCGGCGTCTTCCAGCGTCAGCGACGCGTCTGACATCTCCGACGCGATGCGCACCACGCCGACCCCCACATCAGCCCGGAACGGCAGCGCCGGGCCGGTGCTCACCTGAACATCGAACGGTTGCCGCAATTCAGCCGCCAAGCGCAGCCCCAGCGCGCGGATGGTGCGCGGGAACTGGACCGCCGGCACCGCGACAACGAAACACATCGGGTGGTAGATACCCACCATGTTGTGCAGGCCGACGATGCTGCGGATGCGCGCGGACAACGCGATCGCCACGTCGTGGTCAATGTCGTAGCCAGCTTCAGCGTTGAGTTCGTACAGATTGGGAATGGATACCGCGATCACCGCGCATTCGCGGTTCAGGCGCACGCTGCGGCGCAGCGCGTCGTCCACCAGTTCCAGCAAACCCATGCCCTGCGGCAGTTTGGTCAGTGGGTCGCGGCCGTCGCCGGGCAGCAGATCATCGCGCAGGCGCCGGTGGCTCGCCGCGCGGTGGTTCACCAGCCAGGTCACCGCCAGCAGGAACAGCATGGCGAAGGTAGCGGTAAAGATCTGGCTGCTGAGCGGCAAGCCGTCGCGGTTGACCGAATGCGTGTGCAAGCCGGCCACCGCGACCGCCATCAGACTGCAGGCGGCCACCATGAACCAGGACAACCGGTCACCCAGCATGGCCGCGCGCGTGGCCGCGAGTGTGCCGAGCACCACGCCCACAAAATCCGCGCCGCCTGAGAGCTTGAAGAGCAGTGCGGTATCGGCCTGTGGCACCGCGAAGGGTGCGATCAGCAGTGCCAACCCGGCCAGCGCCAGCCCGACCGTCCCCGCGGTCACCACCTGCCGCACCATGCGGTCGCGCCGCTTGACGCCCAGCCAGTTGCCCAGCAGGTAGAGCGACATCGCGCCTGCGAGCGGCCCGAGCCCGATCTTGATGGCAATCAGCAGCTTGGGGGGCACGCCGGGCCACGAGGCTTCCAGCACACCGTTCATCAGCAACACGTAGCTCCCGCCGGCCAGCAGGAACACCATCACCTGCAGCGCCGCTTTGGACCGGGACATGACCACACGGACGAACGCCGACAGCGCCAGCGTGAGAACGCTGCCACCAAAAGCCGCCCAAATGATCACCTCGCCCGTTTGCATGTCGGGATTGTTCCTGCAGTTCGCGCCCATGGGGCGAAGCCGATGCGCACAGATGCGCCAGACCCGAAATACTGCACAGAATCGCCGACTCTGTAGCGCCCCGGGGCTGTCCGCGTCGAATCCGCAGGCCGATGGCGCGCGTAACAAACGGCTGAACTACGTTTTGTTACTAAAAAAGGACCTCTTGATGATCGCCAAAAACAATGCCCTCGCACTCGCAATAGTGACGATGGCCGCCGCGCTGGGCACCAGCGCCTCCCACGCCGACACCGGCAAGCTGCTGCTGACCGGCGGCGTCAGCAGCATTGACGGCGCGGCCGGCGGCGGGCTGACGCCCTGGGCCGTGATTGGCAGCAACGCCACGGACGGCGAGATCGGCGGAACCGCGCACCTGACGCGCGTGACCACCACCGACTATGGGCTCACCATCTACGGCGCAGCGCTGGGCTTTAAGGACCGCTTTGAGCTGTCGGTGGCACGCCAGGACTTCAACACGGGCATCACCGGCCAACTGCTCGGCGCGCCCGGGCTGCACCTGAAGCAGACCATCGTCGGCGGCAAGCTGCGCGTGGCCGGCGACGCCGTGCTGGACAGTGACACGGCGATGCCGCAGATCGCCGTGGGCATCGAGTACAAGACGCTCGACTCGAGCGCGCTGGACCCGACGCTCAGCGCCCTAGGCGCCCGTCGCGAAGGGGTGGACCTGTATGTCAGCGCGACCAAACTGTTTCTCGCGCCGGGCATTCTGGTCAACGGCACGCTGCGCGCGACCAAGGCCAACCAGAATGGCCTGCTGGGCTTTGGCGCCACGCTGGGCGGGGCCAACAACAGCTACCGGCTGCAGCCCGAAATCTCCGTGGCGCTGCTGCTGCGACGCAATCTGGCGATCGGCGTCGAATACCGCCGCATGCCCAACAACCTGATGGCGGCCGGCCAGGCGGCAGGGCTTGCCAACGGGCTGCGCGCGCAGGACTGGAAAAATATCTTCATCGCCTGGGCGCCGTCTAAAAACCTGTCGCTCACGCTGGCGTATGTCGACCTTGGCAAGATCGTGCCGGCCACCACCAACAACCGCAAACAGACCGGCGCCTACCTCTCGGCGCAACTGGCGTTCTGAACGCTGGCCACCCACCCTCACCTTGCAGGAAACCCATGAACAAAACCCTGATCGCCGCCGCACTCGTCTGCGCTGGCCTGCTCTCCCCCGCTGTCTTCGCGCAAACGACACCAGCCGCTGACCCGCTGTACCAGACCTTCGGCCAGCAGCCAGGCCTGGTGAAACTGATGGACGACTTCATGCTGCGGTTGCTGGCCGATCCGCGCACCGAACCGCACTTCAAACCCGCCAACCAGCAGCGCGTCAAAGAGCAGCTGGTGGAGCAGCTTTGCCAGATTACCGGCGGGCCATGCGTCTACAAGGGCGCAGACATGAAGACTGCGCACGGCAACCTGGACATCAAGAAGTCCGATTTCAATGCGCTGGTCGAAGTGCTGCAGCAGGCCATGGACGCGCAGGGCATCGCGTTCTCCGCGCAGAACCAATTGCTCGCGCGGCTGGCACCGATGTACCGTGACGTGATCACCGTCAAGTAAGTCTCTGACCAACAAGGAAAACCATGCGAAACGCTACTATTTTTATAGCATTAAATGCCCTGTGCACCTGGACCCTGGCCGGAAATCTTCAGATTTCGGTGCTCGACAAGGAAGGCAAGCCGGTAGCCGACGCGGTCGTCGTCGTCACACCTTCGGCCAGGGTCGAGCCGAAGTCGCCGCTGCCGGCCCTGGTCACCATCAACCAGGAAAAGATGCGCTTCATTCCTGAAGTCAGCATCGTGCCGGTGGGTGGCAAGCTGCGTCTGGTCAACAACGACCCGTGGGACCACCACGTGCGCAGCAGCCCCGCCGGCGCGGGCCAGTTCAGCACTGGCACGGCGGGCTTCGAGATGCGGCTCGAGGGAAAAAGCGACGGCAAGGCGGCCAAGTCTGCCGACGTCACCCTCGACAAGGTGGGCGCCCTGTCGGCCGCGCTGCTGGGCTGCCATATCCACGGCTCGATGCGCGGTTATGTTTATGTGACCGACTCGCCCTGGACCGCCAGGACCGGCGCCGATGGCGTGGCCAGTTTTACCGATCTGCCCGATGGTGCGGCCCGCATCGTGACCTGGCAGGCCGACCAGCTGGTGGACCTGCCGGCCCAGTCGGTCACTGTTGGCCCGAGCCCAGCGAAAGCGTCGTTCCAGCTGGGTGTGGTGCCGCGGCGGCGCCGGGTCTGAAGGCCGCCCAACGGAGAACTCCGCGCGCGGTCAGCGGCGCGCCGGCAACTCGAACGTGAGATTGCCCCAGTAGCTGTCCCAGTCGATCCCGGTCGCATCGGTGGCCGGTGTCATATGCACCAGACTCACCATCCAGCGGCCCGCCCAGGGCAGCGAAAACGTGACGCGGCCTTGCACATCGGTGCGGGCTCGCAAGATGACCAGCTGGTTGCTGCGCTGGTGCCACGCCTTGGCCAGCGCGCCCGCCAGCGGTTTGCCCTCAAACTGCACCTTGAACGCCACGTCGCCGCCACCGGCCTGCGCGTGCGGATCGGCCAGCGGCGAAATCTCCAGCCGCTGGCCTGTCTGCGCCGCGTAGCTGGCGTCAGACACGCCGCCCGCGCGCAGCAGCGTCTTGACGTGGCGGCGGTAGCGCTCGCGGCCCGGCAAGGCAGCCTGGCCTCTGCCTTCGCGCTGCTGGATGACCGACTCCAGCCCTTCTTCGCGCAGGTAGGCGTGAAACTTGTCGGCTGACAGTTCGATGGTGTTGGGCTGGGTATCGAGCGCAATCAACTGTGCGCCCGGCTGGGCGAAGGCTATCGGCAAGCTGCCCACTGCCGGGCCTTCAGGCACCTGAGTCTTCAGATCCTGCACGGCGCCTTTGGCATAGTGGCGAAGCGTTGCCACCAGCGGTCGGGAAATGCCCACGGCATCGCCCTGAAAATTCTCGCCCACGCTGATCGACAGGCGCACCGGACTGTTGAGGGGCGGCGCAAAGCGATCCGGCAGCATCCAGAACTCGTGCGCGGTGGCCGACAAAACCGTCAGGAATACAGGGGCAAGGAACCACTTTTTCATGCGATTACGGGACGATTCGCGTGCAGCAAACCGTCCCGTCCAGTCTAGGGGCAACACCGGTGCAGATTGCACGCGAGTTGCCAGGATACTCAGATACCGCCTGCGGGTCCGCCAGTGTCGTCCACCGCCAGCGGCTTGTTGTCCAGCACCACCGGGTCCCCAGTCTCGGTGGTGTTGGCCAGCAGGCCGGTCATGAAGGCCAGCAAGGCCTCCACGCTTTCACCGATGCCGGGGGGTGTCACGGGCGGGGTAACCGGTGCACCGGGCGTGTTGCCGACGACCGGCGACCCACCGCCCCCGCCGCCGCAACCCGCTACCAGCGCCACGGCCATCACGGTCGGCACGAGCCATTTCAGGGATAGATGTTTCATGGTTGCTCCTTGGGCCGCCCATCAGTTCGGGCCGGTGCCCGAGTTGGGCGTGTTCAGGTAGGGGAAGGTCGACAGGAAGGGCACGGTCGCCTGGTCCACCGCATCATGGATCTTGGCTGAATCCGCACCCAGCGGCACGCTCGATGCCTTGCAGGCCGAGGTCAGGCTGGGCACGCCGGGCACGCCATTCAGGCCGAGCGAATTGTTGTCACCATTGATGACGCACAAACCGCCGAGCATGGCCACCAGCGCGATGTCCACCACGTCGTCCTTGGGGCGGCGGCCGTTGGGGAAGCCCGCGAGGTCGGTGGCTTGCGCCAGATTGGCGGTACCGCCGACACGCAGCACTTCACCAGCCACACCCAGACGGTTCTGGTTGGCAAACGGCACCGGCTTAATGGCGGTGTTGAGCCGCAGCATCTCCGATGGCGTGGCATTGGCCGGCTTGTTCACGCCGGTGATGCCGGTGAGGAACGTGGTGGCCAGGTCGGTTCGTGGCAGGTTGGTGGGAGCAATCGCAGCGGCATTGCCGGTCAGCACCAGGCCCAGCAGCGCGGGCAGCGTCGGATTGGTCACGTAGGTCAGGAACTGGCCATCGTCTTTGGGCGCGGACGCGTTGAACTTGTCCTTGTCCGGCAGGCCGATCACCACTTCATTGACCAGCGGGTTGCCCAGGCGCGAGACCTGCGTCCACGCGCCGCCGGCTTTCTCGCTCGACTGGTGCCCCGAATCCGGGTTGCCACGCAGCAAACGCGCCTGGCGCAGGCTGGCCGTGGTCCAGCCGCCGATAACCGGCTCGGTGCCATTGGTCAGGCAGTCCTTGTGTACTTCGAGTGCCAGTGAGGTGGTGTTGAGCTTCTGGATGTAGTGGTTGCCACCGAGCCCTGCGGCGTCGATGTTCGCCGGGTCGAGCAGGAAGGCGGCAGGCGCGTTCACCAGGTCAAAGATGGTGCCGAGGTTGACGGCAAAGCCTTCCTGGCGCTGGCCCACGAACACCTTGCCGGTGTTTTTGCCAGCCGGGCAGCCGGGAATGGTCACGGTGTGGATGTGTTTTTGCGCGTAGGCGCCATATGCGGCGGCATTGCCCAGCGTCTTGCTGCCGATGTAGTCCACCGGCTTCTCGAAGGTGGCGCCACCGCCGGTCTTCACCAGCGGTTGCGAGCCGCCCTTGCGCCGGTCACCGCGCATCATGGTGACGGTGTAGGTCTCGTTGAGGTTCAGGTTGGGGTCGGTCAGCGCATTGACCGTGCCGGCCTGGATCAGCGGAATGGCGACGCTGGCCGAGCCGATGTTCAGCGCGACATTGTTGAGCTTGTTCTGGAAGCGGAACTGGAAGGTGATGTCTTCGCGCGCGTCACCGTTGTTGTCCACGTGGATCTCATACAGCGCATTCGGGTCGAGCGAGAAGTAGTTCGGGCCGCCGTACGGGCCTTGCAGCGGCTGGTAGTTGGCAATCAGCGTCACGTAGTCGGATCGTCCGCCGGTGCCGTCGGCGGCCACACCCTCGTAGCTGCGGAACATGTAGAAATCGGTGCCGTCCACCTTGGGGCTGGTCGTGATGAACGGCGCCTCGCGGTGACTGGACGCCATGGCCGCGCCCGCAGCCACCAGCAGTAAACATCCCTTGGCGAGGGACCCGAGTTTGAATTTCATGATGTGTGCTCCTTGGGTTGATGCAGGTTGTGCTGCGCAAGGCAATACGGCACCCATCGCCTGGCGGATTCAAACTGCAGTAACCCTTTGAAGCGCTCGGACATGCATCGTTGACACAGGCTTACACGTAACTTACAGTGGCTTCAACACCAGCGATCCGTATCGGGAGCTTTCATGTTGCAGCGCATCACTCTGAAAGAACTCCAGCGCATCAAGCGCTGGCACGTGGCGCACCGCATGGAGCACCCGCTGGAATACCAGCTGTGGGACGCGATGCTGACGGTCTGGATGATGGGCTGGGTCGGCTGGTTGCCGGCGTTCGCTTTTGACGCGCTGTGGGCATGGCCGCTGTGCGCCGTCGGCGTGCTGACGCCCGCGCTCTATGTGGCCTGGCGCCAGCGCGAGCAGCGGCTGGGCCGTCTCAGGTGCGACTGGCTCGCGAGCTGAGCCAGAGCTACAGTGTGCGCATGACCACACTGACCTGCTTCACGCTTACTGTCACCGACCACATTGCCCACCTGGTGCTCAACCGCCCCGAGGCGTTGAACACCATGCACGCCACCTTCTGGCGTGAGCTGGACGAGGTGCTGACCCACCTGCACAAGACGCCCGATGCGCGCGCGCTGGTGATCTCGTCCACCGGCAAGCATTTCAGTGCCGGCATGTCGCTCGACACGTTTGGCAATGCCATCGCCATGGACGATGCGAGCGCCGAAGGCCGGGCCGCCATCTTCGACCTGCTGACCGACATGCAGGGCACGTTCACCAAGCTGGAAACGCTGCGCATCCCGGTGATCGCCGCCATCCAGGGCGGCTGCATCGGCGGGGCGGTGGACATGGTCACCGCCTGCTGCATCCGCTATGCCACGACCGATGCGTTCTTCTGCATCCAGGAGATCAACATCGGCATGGTGGCCGACGTGGGTACGCTGCAGCGGCTGCCCAAGCTGATCCCGCTGGCCGTGGTGAAAGAGCTGGCCTACACCGGCCGCCGCCTGCCCGCGCAAAAGGCGCTGGGCTACGGGCTGGTCAATGAAGTGTTCCAGACCCCGCAAGCCATGCTGGCCGCCGCGATCCAGTGCGCAACCGAGATCGCGGCCAAGCCACCAGTGGCGATCTGGGGCACCAAGCAGGTGATCCACTACACCCGTGACCACTCGGTGGACGACAGCCTCAAACACATGGGCTGGATACAGGGTGCGATCTGGAGCAATGCGCACGTGCGCGAGGCGGTGGCCGCAATGAAAGAGAAGCGGGTGGCCAGCTTCCCGCCCCTGCCCCAACTGCAGAATTTCAAGGAAATCGGCTGATTGTCCCTGTCAGATGGTCATTGTTTGCTATATATTTTATAGCATCCAGATGCTCAATCGCTACTGCCGCGCGGTACGCACATTGGCCGGCAGCGCCTGCGGGTGGCTGGTGCGAAACGGGTTGATATCCAGCCCGCCGCGCCGCGTGTAGCGCGCGTACACCGTGAGCTTGACGGGTTTGCAGCGGGTCCAGATGTCCATGAAGATACGTTCCACGCACTGCTCATGAAACTCGTGGTGGTTGCGAAAACTCACCAGGTACTGCAGCAAGCCGCCCTGTTCGATCTGCGGGCCGCTGTAGCTGATCTGCACGCTGCCCCAGTCGGGCTGACCGGTCACCAGGCAGTTGCTCTTGAGCAGGTTGCTGACCAGCACCTCGCTCACGGGTTGCTCATCCACCGCCGCTGTCAGCAGCTCGGGCGCGGGCGTGTAGCGGGTGCATTCGATATCCAGCCGGTCCAGGCTCAGGCCGTCGAGTTCGTGCACCGGCTCGCGGTCAAACGCATCCGGCAGCAGCAGCTTCACGCCCACCGACGACTGCACCGGCCCGCCGCGCCACACCGCTTCACTGATGTCGGTGCGGATGCGGTCACGCACGGCGTCAGCCGACGTAAAAGGCGTGTTGCTGAAGCTGTTCAGGTACAGCTTGAGCGATTTGCTCTCGACGATGTGCGTGCTCTCGCACGGCACCGTGATGTGCGCAATCGCCACCTGCGGCTTGCCGCGGGGTGTGAGCCAGCTCAGCTCGAAGGCAGTCCACAGGTCGGCACCGAAAAACGGCGCTGCCGCCGCAACGCCAATCTCGTGGCGCTTGTCCGCGCGCGGGATCGGAAACAGCAGCGCCGCGTCGTACTGGTCCACGTAAGGCGCCGGCTTGCCCAACAGGGAGGTTTCGGGGGTGTTCATGGGATGGAGCCCCCACTCTGGTCATTTCGTGTACGGCGCTGCCCCCCGAGGGGGCGTTCGCGTCTTGGGAGCGGCCCGGCGACGCTCATTCACGCCGCCCGCAGGTGCGGCACGATATGCCCGAGCAGACGCTCCACCACGCCGGGCGGCAAGTCGTGTCCCATGCCGTCGATGCCGACCATCCGCGCGCCGGGAATGCGGCGCGCGGTGTCTTCTCCGCACGCATAGGGCACCAGCGGATCGGCCCGGCCGTGCAACACCAGGGTCGGGCTCCGGATGCGGCCGAGTTCGAGCGCGCGCTTGCCGGTATCCGCCGCGATCGCCACCATCTGGCGCAGCGTGCCCACCGGGTGGTAGCTTCGGTTCAGCCCGAGGGCAATGCGCTCGCGCAGCGCCGTCTCTTCAACCGGCCAGGCCGGGCTGCCAATCACGCGGAACAGCTTGACGTAGTGGTCCACGATGGCCGGCACGGTGTCACCCGCCGGACGCCTGAGCAGCGCCCGGATGACCGCCGGCTTGGCCTCGGGCAGGCCGCGTGCACCGCTGGAACTCATGATGCTGGAGAGGCTCAGCACGCGATCGGGCGCCGCCAGCGCCACGCGCTGCGCGATCATGCCGCCCATGCTCACACCCACCACATGCGCCTGCGCGATGTTGAGCGCGTCGAGCACGCCCAGAGCGTCCAGCGCCATGTCGTGCACCGAGTACGGCGCATACGGCGTGAACCCGAGCTTGAGTTTGACCGATGCCCACAGCACATTGGGTTTGCCCAGCTGGTCGAAATGCTGCGACAGCCCGATATCACGGTTGTCATGGCGCAGCACGCGGTAACCGGCATCCACCAGCGCCTGCACCAGCGCAGGTGGCCAGGCCACCAGCTGCATGCCCAGGCCCATGATGAGCAGCACCACCGGGCGCCCGTTCTGGCTGCCGTCGGCGCCGCTGTCGTCGACGAAGATCTCGATGCCGTTTGCCTTGATTTTCAGGATGGTCGGGTCAGATGAATTCGCGTTCGCGCAGCCACTTGGTGGCCACCCATTTTTCGCCGGCCAGCACCGGCGCACCGCCGTGCAGCGAGCGGGTGCCGGGGTCGGGCCGGTCGTAGCTGAAGAACACCGCGCTGCCGCGCACCGGCGCCACTTCCAGGCCGACATCGGGGAAGGTGGTGGCGCCCCCCTTGGCCG